>JARBUG010000228.1 GCA_029239785.1 Symbiobacteriaceae bacterium
GCGGGGGAGGAGGCCGCAAGGCGCATGGCCCGGCTCCAGTCCGAGCGTGAGCGGGCCGGCGAGGAAGCCGAAACGGCGCGCCTGGCAGCCGCGGCGGTGGCTGAGGAGCAGGTAGCCAATGCGGCTGCGAAGGAGCAGGCCACGCGCAACCTGGAAGGGCTGCGGCGCGAGCGCACAGCTGCCGACCAGAAGCTCCAGCAGCTTCAGCAAAAGAGCGGCGCCTGCCGTGAGCAGATTCAGGGCGCCTCATCCCGGCTGGGCGCCATCGAAGAGATGATCAACGCCTTCGAAGGCTACCAGAAGGGTGCCCGCACGGTGCTGTTGGGCCGTGAGCAGGGCCATCCCTGGGCGGCCGACGTGCAGGGCGCTGTGGCGGAAATCATCCGCACGGAGCCCCGGTACGAAAAGGCGATCGAAATCGCCCTGGGCGGGAATATCCAGAACATCATTACTGCGACGGATGCCGGGGCCAAGGCGGCGATTGAGCATCTGAAGCGGAGCCAGGGCGGGCGGGCCACGTTCCTGCCGCTCAACACCATTCGGGCCAACACCTTTCGGCCCGATGAGCAGCGTGAGTTCCAGGGGGCTCCGGGCATTGTTGGCGTGGCCATCGACCTGGTCCGCTTTGAGGACCGGTTCCGCCCGGCCATGGCCTCCCTGCTGGGCCGCACGCTTCCACGGGCGGGCAGGGTTCGGGTCTGCTCTCCCGGGAGCGGGAGCGCGAGGAGCTGACGGCAAAAATCGGCCAGCTCCGGGAAGACCTGGTTGCCACCAGCAAGGAATACGATGACCTCCAGGCCGGGCGGGCAACCCTGGACAAGTAGGTTCAGGCAGCCGAGCTCGAAGTGCGGGCGTTGGAGACGAAGATTACCCAGGCTGAGGGCGAAGCCCGACGCCTGGCCGGTGAAGCGAAGCGCTGGGCTGAAACCCTGGCCGGCTTCGCCACCGAGGCCGCCCTGGTCGAAACCGACGCGGCTACCCGCGCGGCCTCGGCCGGCGACCTGCGGGCCGAGTTGGCGGAGTTGGCCGACGCCCGGGCGGCACTGGAAGCGGACGTCGACCAGATGAACCGTGACGGACAGGCGCGGGTCGGCGCACTGGAGGAACAGTCAAAGGAACTGACGGCGGTCCAGGTCAAGCTGGCCGAACTGGCCCAGGAACTGAAGGGCCTCACCGCCCAACGCAGCCGGCTGGAGTCAGAGTCGCAGTCGATTCAGGCTGACATGGCCGCCAAGGAGACCCAGAAGGCAGACGCCGCCCAGCGGCTGGAGCAGGCTGCGGTCGACATGGCCGCCGCCAAGGCGCAGTTGGACGAAGCGTCCGGCGAGCGGACCCACTGGGAGGCCGAACGCGATCGGGTGCAGACGCGCAAGTTCGAGGCGCTGGAGCAGGTCAATAACCGCGAGCGCGAAATGCGCGGTTTCCGCCGCTCCCAGACCGACACCCAGAGCCGGCTCCAGGCCGGCGAAGTTGAGGAAGCCCGCCTCCGCATGGAGCAGGAGTCCCTCTGCCAGCGCCTGAGCGAAAACTATGGCCTCACACCCATCGACGTCACAGGCAAGGCTCTGGCCGAAGCCGAAGTCGCGTTCGCCCGCGAGCGGATCCATGTCCTGCGTGAAGAGATTCGGGCCCTAGGCCCCGTCAATCTCCAGGCCATTGAAGAGTTCCGGGCGGCGCAGGAGCGCTTTGTCTTCCTCGGTCAACAGCGAGACGACCTGCTCGAGGCGAAGGAATCGCTCTACCGTGCCGTCGAAGAGCTGGAAAAACGGATCAAAACCCACTTCCTGGAGTCTTTCAACGTGATCAAGCAGGAGTTCCAGCGTGTCTACCAGGAGCTGTTTGAAGGCGGCAAGGCCGACCTGCACCTGGTCGATGAGAACGACCTGCTAGAGACGGGCATCGAAATTATTGCGCAGCCGCCGGGGAAGAAGCCCCAGACGCTCAGCCTCCTTTCAGGCGGCGAGCGCGCCATGACGGCCAGCGCCCTGCTCTTTGCACTGCTCCGGGTGAAACCCACCCCGTTCGTCGTCCTCGACGAAGTCGAAGCGGCTCTGGACGAAGCGAACGTTGAGCGAATCGGCAGGTACCTGCGCACCTACTCGCAGACCGGTGGCGTGCAGTTCATCTGTATTACGCACCAGCGCGGCACCATGGAAGTAGCCGACGCTCTGTACGGCGTCACAATGGAAGGAACGGGTGTTTCGCGGGTCGTCTCGGTGCGGCTGGTCGATGTGGAACGGGAGGCGAGCTAAATGGAAGAGGAGAAGCGGCCAAGCAAGTGGTTCTATCTGCTGATCATCGTCATCCTGGGGCTGGGCCTGATGCTCTTTGAAATGTTTCTGAACTGGCTGCTGCCCGGCACCCGTATCTGAACATTGACGCTGCCACTACGGTTGGGGCACAATGTCAGGGTTAAGTTTTGGGCGAGATAAGGGGCGAGTCCTGTGGGATTCTTCGACCGGTTGAAGGAAGGTCTGGCGAAGACCAAGGCGGCGCTGGTAGACAAGGTCACCAGCATCATGACCGTCTTTCGAAAGATTGATGAGGAGCTGTTCGAGGAGCTGGAGGAAGCGCTCATCCAGGGGGATGTGGGCGTGGAGACCAGCATGAAGCTGGTGGAATCGCTCCGCAAGGAAGTGCGGGCGCGAGGGCTCAAAAACGGCGAGGAACTGCTGCCCGTCATGAAAGAGCTGGTCGCAGATATGCTCGGTTCCGAAGTGGAACCGCTCATGATGGCCCCGTCTGGCCCGACGGTCATCCTCGTCGTCGGAGTGAACGGTGTCGGGAAAACGACCACCATCGGGAAACTGGCCCACCATCTCAAAGAAGACCGCGGCCTCTCGGTGATGCTGGCGGCTGCCGATACGTTCCGCGCCGCGGCGATCGACCAGTTGATGGTCTGGGGCGAGCGTGCCGGCGTGCCGGTGGTGGCCCAGGGCGAGGGCGCTGACCCGGCCGCGGTCGCCTTTGACGGCGTTAAGGCCGCCCGCGAGCAGGGGTACGACGTGCTGCTCATCGATACCGCCGGCCGCCTCCACAACAAGGTCAATCTCATGGAAGAACTCCGCAAGATCAAGCGGGTCATTCAGAAGGAAGTGCCTGAGGCGCCTCACGAAACACTGCTCGTGCTGGACGCCACAACGGGTCAGAACGCCGTGCAACAGACCAAGCTGTTCAAGGAAGTGGCCGGCGTAACCGCCATCGCCCTGACCAAGCTGGACGGAACGGCCAAAGGCGGCGTTGTTGTGGCCGTCTGCGACCAGGAGAGCGTGCCGGTCAAGTACATTGGCGTGGGCGAGCGGATCGACGACCTGCAGCCCTTTGATCCCACGGCCTTTGTCGACGCACTGTTTGCGACGGGAAAGGTTTAGCCTGGACAAGGGGGAGGGCGGTCGCCCTCCCTTGGCGTATTGATCGCTCCCAGCCACTGGCGGGAGAGACAAACAGTTGGTAGAATACCCGAAGGACCCTTTTCGCAGGTGGTGATCGTTGTGGAGATGAAGGAGATGCAGCGGGAGGTTGACCGCTGGATCGCCCCGTTCGGCTACTGGCACCCTTTGGCGAACCTGGCCCGCCTGACCGAAGAGGTGGGAGAGCTCTCGCGCGAGGTAAATCATCGCTGGGGGCCAAAAACCAAAAAGCCGTCCGAAGAAACGGCCGACCTGGCATTGGAAATGGGCGATATTCTCTTTGTGGTGGCCGCCATGGCCAACCAGATGAATATCGATCTGGAAGATGCGTTCCGCAAGGTAATCGCCAAGTATGAAGAGCGGGATAAGGACCGCTGGCAAAGGAAGGACTAATGCTGTGAGCGCGAAAGCGAAGACTCCGGTAGTCGTGGTTGGCACCATCTTCGTAGACCTGAAGTGCTTTCCCAAGTACGAACTGAACTATAAGGGGCGCAACCCGGGCA
This sequence comes from Symbiobacteriaceae bacterium, assembly GCA_029239785.1. Classification (GTDB taxonomy): domain Bacteria; phylum Bacillota; class Sulfobacillia; order Symbiobacteriales; family Symbiobacteriaceae; genus JARBUG01. The sequence goes on from JARBUG010000228.1 coordinate 3,914, forward strand.
CCGCGCAGTTCTTCCACGGCGGCGTGGGCCGAAACGTGGCCGAAACCATGGCGCTGTTGGGGTCTGAGGTCAGGTTCTCCTCGTCGGTACAGGAGGGTGGCATCGGGCATGAAGTGCTGAGCCGGCTCCACGAAGCTGGCGTCGATGTCGATGCCATCAATGTGACCGCGGCCCGCGACGGGCACGGCATGTGGGTGGCGATTTTGCATCGGGACGGCGACCTGGCCTGCTCCATTTCGCAAATGCCCGACACGAAATACATGGAAGAAGCCTGGCGAATGCACGGGCAGCGAGTTCTGCGCGACGCCAAGCTCTGCGTGCTGGAATTCGACCTGTCGGACAGCCTGGCCGAAGAGGTTGTCCGTGATGCAGAGGCCCTGGGCGTGCCCGTTGTGGGCCTGCCTGGAAACTTTGAATGCATTCGGCGGCGGCCCGATTTGATTCCCCGCGTCAACACCTTCATCTGTAACCAGATCGAGGCGGAGGAGTTGGCGGGGGGAAGGCCGATTTCTTCGATTCCGGCCGCCAAGCAGGCGGCGAAGCTCATTTTGGAGCGCGGGCTGGAGCAGGTCGTCATCACGCTGGGCGCCCAGGGGGCGGTTGCCCTTGCCCGCGGGTGGGATGAGCCGTTCCATGTGCCGGTTCTCCCTGTTGACGTGGTGGACACTACCGGTGCCGGTGACGCCTTTGTGGCGGGTCTCAGCTACGCCCTCGCTGAAGGCGCCGGCCTGAAGGTGGCCGTGCAGGCCGCCGTCCGTGTGGCTGCCTGGACGGTGAGCAGTACCGAGTCTGTCTGCCGAGACCTGCCCAAGTGGGTGGCTGATGACACGTGGGAGGGCTGGGGCCAGTTGCTCAGTGCGAGTCGTCAGGGCTCGTTCGACATCTAGGCACCCCGGGTGGGTGCCGTAACCCGTCAGGCGTGGGCCTTATCTCAACCGGCCCATGCCGAAAGGGGCTAGGCCGACACAGCCGTCAAACAGTATTACTTGACAGGCCGGGTCACCCCGGCCTATACTCATGAAGGTGTCCAGGTATTCTCCTTGACAGCGTATATCAGCGCAAGTAGGGGAGGCGACGAGGTTGAAAGACCTGGAGAACATGGCCCTGCTGTACGACTTCTACGGTGCGCTCTTAACGGTCCGGCAGCAGGAACTGATGCAGGCCTATTACCTGGAAGACCTGTCACTGGCGGAAATTGCCGGTGAGGGGGGCGTCAGCAGGCAGGCCGTGCACGACCTGATCAAGCGGGCCGAAGCGGCGCTCGCCGAATACGAAGAGAAGCTCGGCTTTATTCGTGAGTACCGGGAGCGGCAGTCGCACCTGGCTCGTTTGGAAGAAGCGTTGGACCGGGGCGACCAGCCCCTGGCCAAGTCGCTGGTGGATACACTCAAAGCGCAGTAAGTCGTATAAAATCCACCCAACAAAAAGGGGTGAATGCAGCATGGCCATGTTTGAATCGCTCAGCGAAAAGCTGACCAACGCCTTTGCCCGCCTCCGGGGCAAGGGAAAGCTGACCGAAAGTGACGTCTCCGATGCCATGCGCGAAATCCGCATGGCGCTGCTTGAAGCCGACGTTAACTTCAAGGTTGTCAAGGAGTTTGTGGCCAAGGTCAAGGAGCGGGCCATCGGCCAAGAGGTCATGGAAACGCTCAACCCGGGCCAGATGGTCGTCAAGATCGTCTACGAAGAGCTGACTGCTCTGATGGGCGGCGAGAACGCCAAGCTGGAGATCGCGGAGCGGCCTCCGACCATCATCATGCTCTGCGGCCTGCAGGGCGCCGGTAAAACGACGCATGCGGCCAAGCTGGCTCTCAAGCTGAAAAAAGAGGGCAAGAAGCCGCTCATGGTCGCAGCCGACATCTACCGACCTGCGGCAATCAAGCAGCTGGAAGTGATGGGCCAGAAGGTTGACGTGCCGGTTTTCTCCATGGGCGACAAGGTCAGTCCGGTGGAGATCGTGCGGGGCGGCTTCACCTACGCCGCTGAAAATCACCGCGACGTCATTTTGGTCGACACGGCCGGCCGCCTTCATATCGATGAAGAGCTGATGGGCGAACTCCAGCAGATCAAGAGCGTGCTGAACCCGCACGAGATCCTGCTGGTGGTCGATGCCATGACCGGTCAGGACGCCGTCACCGTTGCCGAGCATTTCAACGAAAAGCTGGGCATTACGGGCGTCATTCTGACCAAGCTGGACGGCGATACCCGCGGCGGCGCCGCACTCTCTGTCAGGCAGGTCACGGGCCAGCCCATCAAGTTCGTGGGCGTGGGCGAAAAGGTGGAGGCCCTGGAGCCGTTCCACCCTGACCGTATGGCCCAGCGCATCTTGAACATGGGCGACGTCCTGACCCTGATCGAAAAAGCCCAGGAGCAGATCGATCAGAAGCAGGCCGAAGAGATGGCCCGCAAGATGATGAAGGCCGAGTTCGATTTCGAAGACTTCCTGGAACAGATGCGGGCCATGAAGCGCATGGGGCCGCTCCAGGATCTGCTGAAGATGATCCCCGGTCTGGGCGCTCAGATGAAAGATATCAACATCGACGAGAAGGAGATGGCCCACATTGAGGCCATGATCCTCTCGATGACGCCCAAGGAGCGGCGGCATCCCGACATCATCAACGTGCGCCGCCGTGAGCGCATCGCCAAGGGCGCCGGACGGCCCATCGCCGAAGTTCATCGGCTGATGAAGCAGTTCGAGCAGTCGAAGAAGATGATAAAGCAGCTCGGCGTCATGGATAAGATGATGAAGAAGAAGGGCAAGGGAAAGGGGTTCCCCAAGCTGCCGGGCCTCGGCGGCGGTTTCCCCGGTCCGTTCGGCAAACGCTAGGTAGGGGCAGTCGCCCCTGGCTATAAAAGGACTCCAGTAGGGTATAAACCCTTGAGAATTTGAGGAGGATGACAGATATGGCTCTGAAGATTCGTCTGAAGCGCATGGGTATGAAGAAGTCTCCGTTCTACCGGTTCGTCGTTGCCGAAGCCACCTCTCCCCGCGATGGCC
>JARBUG010000057.1 GCA_029239785.1 Symbiobacteriaceae bacterium
CATGCTGACCACTGCTCCTTTGTCATCGCTGGCCGTGATCGCTTCCGCTATGTGAAGTGTATCACATTTTCGTGTAGCTTTCCTTCGACTCCAATATACTCCCCTATGTTATAGACTTGTAAGCTATCAGAAAGGCGCATTTTCCGTAGACACGGAAAATGCGCCGTACTAGGTTCGCCGCTGCACCCCGATTTTTCGTGGCTACGCTGCACCCATGGTAATCGCCTTTTCAGCTGCACCCGGGGCGCCGATCGTGTACCGGCCCGGGCCGCTGTTTCCCGCCGCGACGATGGGGATGATCCCCGCATCGGCCGCCCGGTTGACCGCCTGACTCACGGTATCCATTCCGTCGGAACTGCCCGAGGTACCCAGGCTCATGGAGATAAGCCAGTTCCAAGTGCTACCTCTGGTGCTGTCCTCAGCGCTGTTCCCAGCGCCGCTGCCGCCAGATCCCCCGCAGCCGGGCCACCTCAGCCGCCGGCAGTGGGACGCCGCCGCCCAGCATCTGCACCTGTATCGCCGTGTCGGACAGCGCCTCCAGAATCTCCATCTTCATGCGGGCCGCATCAACCGACCGGCCAATCGTGATGGCTCCGTGGTTAAAGAGCAGCGCCCCATCGGCCCAGGTCAGGGCAGCGGCCACCGCATCTGCCAGTTCCGTCGTGGCCGATGGAATGAACGGCACGCAGGCGATGTCGCCCATGGCGACCAACGCCTCCGGCAAGGTGTCGGTGGGAATCGGCCGGTTGGCCGCCGCCAGGGCGCCCGCCTTCACCGGGTGGGCGTGGACCACCGCCTCCACCCCCGGCAGCGCCCGGTAGGTCGCCGTATGCATGGCCGTCTCGGCGGACGGGCGCCCCTCCCCGGCAATCAGCCGGCCTTCCGGATCGATCACCAGCAGGTCCTGCGGCCGCAGCCGCCCCTTCGCCGAGCCAGACGGCGTAATCAAAATCCGCTCCGCATCCAGCCGGGCGGACAGGTTGCCCGATGCCCCGGCCATCATCCCCTGCCGGTACAGGTCCCGGCCGGCCCGCACCAGGGCCCGCCGCAGGTCGAGCTCTACAGCCATGTCCGCCAGTCCTCCCCCACTGCGCCCATCTCTTTGGTCAACTTCATGGTCTGACCGCAGGCGCAGGTTTGCTCAACCGGCGTCACCGCCTCCTGCAAAATCGGCAGCAGGTCTGCCTCGCCCACAGCGGTAATCGCACCGTAGCAGAGTTCCAGTTCCCGGGCCAGGTACACCTCGGGCAGAAGGCCCGTGCCAACCAGGTCGGCGCCCCACTGCCGGTACATGCGCAGTTCGGCGGGCGTCGCGTCCCGTGGGCCGTCGGCGCAAACGTAGGTGCCGCCCCGGAAGGACCGGGCCGTCCGGCGCCGGGCGGCGCCCAGGAGCGCACCCATCAAATCCGGGCAGAAGGGCGGATTCAGCTTGATAAACCCGTACCCTTTCCCCACAAAGAAAGTAAAGGGCCTCAGTTTCGTCTGATCGATCAGATCGGCGGGGATGATGATGTCGCCCGGTTCGAGCAGCGGGCTAACGGGTTGCACGAAGTCTGCAGCGATCACCCGCCGGGCCCCGCCCGCTTTTGCCGCGTAAATTAGGGCACGGGCGTCGCTGCCCTCGGTGCGCACGAAGATATTGCCGCGGCCGCTGACCGCCCCGAACGGGGTCTCGGCGACCTGTGCGGTCCCGCCCGGCGCCAGTGCAGGCGGCAGGATGAAAACGGTGTCGGTCATGCGGCGGCGCCCTCCATTTCGAGCAGCTTCAAGATGATCGACAGCATCAGGGGGCCCACTTCTGGGCCGAACAGGCGCCGCTCGGGGCCGTCAAAGGGCACGCCGGTGGCGTAGTTTGAAATCCAGCAGAGCGAGCCGTAAGCCAGGCCCAGTTCGGCGGCCAGGAAGACCTCGGGCGCCATGGTCATGCCTACTGCCTCGGCCCCCGCCTGGGCCAGCAGCCGAATTTCAGCCGCAGTCTCCAGCCGGGCGCCCTCTGTGCCGGCGTAGACCGCCGCGGGCGATGCGGGGTGGCCGCACGCGGCTGCCGCCCGGACCAGCGCCTGCCGCAGGGCGGAATCAAAGAGCGAATCCATCCGATGGTTCCGATTTGGCAGAAGTTCGCCGAACGTCTGCGGCCGCCCGCGCGTCCAATCGATGATGTCGCTGACGGCAGCGATGGAGCCCGGCTCCAGCGACCGCACCAGCGACCCGGCGCTGTTCCAGCTCAGGATGCGCCGGGCGCCCAGGGCCCGGGCCGCCCATACGTTGGCCCGATAGTTAATGAAAGGTGGGGTCACGCCCAGGCGCCCCTGCCCCCCGTGCCGGGAGAGAAAGGCGCACTCCTGCCCGGCGTAGCGAAACCGGAGCACAGGACCCGCCGGGCCGAAGGGCGTCTCGACCAGCGCCTCATCCAGCACGGTGGCGAAGCGCCCGAACTCCAGGTGGTAGGCGGCCGTGCCGCCGATAATCAGCGTGCTCACCGCGGCGGCTGCCCCCCTGCCCCCCCTGCCCCTGGGTCCGGCGCCGCGAAGTACTGCTTGATGTTCCAGGGCGAGAAGAGCCCCCGCTCCGTCGCAATCACGCTTACATACTGCGGCGGCGTAATGTCGAAGGCCGGATAGTACCCCTTGATTCCCTCCACCGCGGTACGAACGCCCCGGGCGTAGAAGACCTCTTCCGGGTTACGCTCCTCAATGGGAATCGAGGCGGCGTCGGGCCGCTCAGGGTCGGGGCCGTCGTACCCCAGCACGATAAACGGCACCCCGAACTGATGGGCGACGACGGCATACTGGAACGTGCCAATCTTATTGGAGATGTGGCCATCCAGCGTAATCGAGTCCGCCGCCGTTACATACTTGGTGATCATCCCACGGTAGAAGAGATAGCCCGGCATATTATCGGTCACCAGAGTTACCGGCACCCCAATCTCCCGAGCCTGGGCAGCGGTCAATCGGGCGCCCTGCAAGTATGGCCGGGTCTCCGTGCAGATCAGTTCGATCTGCTTGTCCGCTTCCACAGCAAAGTAAAGCATATAGTTCAGCGCCGCACCGGCAAAGCAGTGGGTCAAAATGCGGTCCCCATCGACCAGTAACTCGCTGGCGTACTTGCCGCTCAGGCGTGCTGCCCGGTCGCCGGCCTGAATCTGCCCGTCAACGTAGGCCCGCAAATCTGCCTCGGCATCCCGACCCGCTTCAATGGCCCGATAAGCCAGGGCCAGACCGGTATCCATCAGCGGATGAATGTCGCCGGCGGTGGGCCGGGTGGAGCGGAGCCGCCTGTGGGCTTCCAGCAGCGCCGCCTTGTACGCGGCCGGTGCCAGCCCCTTGAACTGGCGTGCCGCCAGCGTCAGCCCATAGCCGGCGGCGTAGGCCAGGGGCGGGCCGCCCTGAATCACCATATCAACGATCGCCTGCGCAACCTCTTCGTAGGTCCGGCAGGGAACAAAGGTGACAACTTCCGGCAGCTTCCGCCGGTCGAGCACCTGCACGATACCATCTTCGTACTTGAGTGTGTCGGCCCGATTGGTCAGAATGGGCAGCGTAGCTTTCGCCATGATTGCCTCCTTATTTATGAGGGAGCAGTACATTTACTATAGCACATATGGAGGTGTTTTCCTTGCCCCAGCAGGTCGTTGAGGTCATGAACCGTGCCCGTGCCATCAGGCACCTGATCCTCGCCGAAGTCGAACATGCCACCGCCCCGGAACTACATGCGAAACCGGGCGAACGCTGGTCCGCCCGGGAGGTGCTCGTTCATATCGGGAACTGGGAAGCCGAGGCGGTCCGGTGGCTGCCTTACTTCCTCAAGGGTGAACAGCCCCCCCAGCGTGAAGAGAAGCCCATCGACGAGCTGAACGCCCAGATGATGGCCCCCTTCGCTGACGCCAACCTGCCGTGCGTGCTGGAGTACCTCTCCCGCACCCGGCTCCAGCTTGAAGAACAGGCGGCGCAGATCACCGAGGAGCACCTGGCCAGCGGCCCCAGGTTCCTCGGCACGCTGCTCATGTGTGCCGACCACGAAATCGGGCATCTGCACCAACTGCGCGAGGCGCTGGCCCTGGCCCGGGGCGAGTTGGTCGAGGCTGCCATTCACCAGCTCCGCTATCACCGGCAGCGGGTACTGGCCCGGCTGAACATGGAGTTCCGGCCCACCGAGTCGCTCACCTGGAAGCCGGCCGACGGCAAGTGGTCGGTGATGGAAAACCTGATTCACCTGGCCGTCTGGGACCGCTTCGCCGTGGGTGTCTTCGCGGCCATCGCCGAAGATCGGCCCATTCCGACCATGCCCTTCCCCGAAGGCGGCCTTGACGAGTGGAACAAGGCGCAGGTGGCGGCCGCTGCCTGGATGAACCTGGCGGATGTGCTGGCCGAACTGGGCGCCGCCCGTGAGGCGATGGAAGCGCAAATCCGGCGCCTGACGCCCGAGCAGGTAACAGCCAGCCCCGCCAAAGACTGGCTCTTCTACGGCGAGCATGATAAGGAACATATGTATATGATTCTGAAGCGGCTGGCGGCCTGGAGCGAGGCGACGCCTAAGAAGTAGTCGGTAGCACTTGGGCCTGGTTCATGGAAATGATCTTGATGTTGTGTTGGTCCTTATTGGCCACGGCCCAATCCACCGCCGCGGCCACGTTGGAGAGCGAGCCGCTCCCAGCGCCGTTCAGTACCTTCAGGCCAATCAAGGCGGCGCCGGGGGCCACACCGACAAAGTTCGGGTTCCCGGCGCCCGTTCCGGCCACAATGCCCGCCACATGGGTGCCGTGCCCGTTGTCGTCATACGGGGTCGTTCGGCCGCCCACCCAGTCATTCCAGGCAATCACCTTGCCGCCCGCAAGGTCGACATGATTTGCGTCTATACCCGTGTCAATGACTGCCACCACCACATCGTCGCGGGAGTACCCGGCAGACCCGTCCCGGTCGCCGCTCACCCCGAAATCCGCCCGGGCCTGGGCCGCCCCGAACCACCGGTTCGCCCCGTCCATGGCGATGCGCACTTCCGCATCATACTCGATGTGCTTGCAGGCGCTCTCTTTGGCAAGCGCCTCCACCTGCGACTTGGTAACGCTGGCCGCCATGGCCGGAACCACCGTGTAGCGGTACTTCACTTCCAGCGGACCTACGGCTTGCTCCAACAGATCAAGATCCTGTGGCCGGCGCGCCATGATCAGGACCGGAATCTTCTCCGTTTCCGCGGCTCGGGCCAAAATCGGGTCAAGATTGTCAAACACCTTGTCGCGGTTGTAATCCGACATGATGCGGGTCCCCCCTTATGCCTGGGTGTTCTTGCCTTTCCCACCCCATTGGGAGAACCATTCGCCGGGCCGGTGCGGACTCCTGTAAGTTGTCAGACAAATTACAGCCAGGGTTAGTGCGAGGCCTTTCGTGCCACCCCCAGCGATTTCTGGTCGCCCTGGGTCGTCACCTCGGCATTCAGCGCGGGCGAAGTGAGGCCCTCGCTTTTCACCACCCGAAACGTCAGTTCCCGGTCGTCGCTGCTAGCGTCAATGGCGATGAGCTCGCCCGCCTTCACCTGGGCCGATACCTGGCCGGTGGCAAAAGTAGCGACAGCCCTGCCCCCCACCAGCAGCTTCACCTTTGGCGCCGACCGGGTCGTTTCCAACAGAACGGTCAGGCTGTGCTTCTCGGCGGCCGCGGCTTGTCCTGCCGCGGCGCTGACCGCTGCAGGTGAGCCCCCGGCCTGTTTCTCCGTGGCCCCCGGCGCCAGCGCCCGCCACCACGAAGAGTCTTCCCGGAGTGCCAAGCCGTCTGTCCCTTCCATAAGATTCAGCTTGGCCCGCAGGCTGGGAATGGTGGCAAACGTCTGATACAGCACGACCGCCACCAGCCCGAGAATGACAAACTGCATGATCACCCGCTCTACCCGGTCAGACAGGCGGCGGTGGGTCTCCCGGAACTCGGCCAAATCCGAACCATCGGCGTCACGCTCGGCACGGCGCCGGAATTGCTCTTGTTCTCCCACGACACAAGCCCCCCCAGGGAAGATTTCCCTGGGGCTATCTTATGTCGTGGGAGGCCTGTCTATTCTTCGGCACGGAGATGCCCGGCCGCACTCGTTCCGGCGGTCCAGCCGGAGGAGAAGGCGACCGTAATGTTATACCCGCCCGTATGGGCATGCACGTCCATCACTTCGCCGGCAAAGTAAAGGCCCGGGGTCAGGCGGGAGCCCATGGTGGATGGGTCAATCTCCCTGATGCTGACGCCGCCACCGGTGACAAACGCCTCATCGATGCCCAGAGTACCCGAAATGGTGACCGGAAAGGCCTTTGTCAGCCGGGCCAAGTGCTGCCACCGATCCTTGGGCAAGTGGGCAAAGGTGGTGGCCTCATCGATGGCAGCCATCGACAACAGGAGCGGAATCAGCCGCTCCGCGAGCAGGGGGCGCAGGGCGTTCTTGACCGCCTTCTTCGGCTCATGCTCCACCAAATCGGTCAGATCGCGCAGGACCTGATCCTGCGTCAAGTCTGGGAAGAGGTCGACGGTCAGCGGCAGCGGCACCTTTCCCAGCTTCTGATGCGCCACTGAGACGAAGTGGCTGCACCGCAGCGCCGCCGGCCCCGACAGGCCAAAGTGGGTGAAGATGATGTCGCCACGCTGCGAGGTGAGCCGCTTGCCCTTCGGGTCGGCCAGGGTAAGGGCCACGTCGCGCAGCGAGAGCCCCTGGAGCGCCTTGTGCCGTATGTACTCGTCCGATGCCTTCAGGGGGACCTCGGTCGGGTAGAGGTTCGTAATGGTGTGACCGGCCTGCTCTGCCCAGGCGTAGCCGTCGCCGGTGGAACCGGTTGCGGGCACCGAGCGGCCGCCCACGGCGATAATGACCGCCCCGGCTCCCACTCTCTCTCCATTGCGGAGAACTACGCCCTCGCACCGTCCGTCCCGAATCAGCAACCGGTCGACGGGCGCGTGAAGCCGGACGGCCACACCCAACTGCCGGATGTGTTCGATCAGCGCGTTGGCCACGCTGATGGCCTTGTCGGTCACGGGGAACATGCGCCCGTGATCTTCTTCCTTCAGCTTGATGCCCAGGCCCTCAAAGAACTTGATGATCTCTTCGCTGCCAAAATGCGAGAGTGCGCTGTACATGAACCGGCCGTTTCCGACAATCTGGCGGACCAGTTCGTCAGACGGTTTGCGGTTGGTCACATTACAGCGGCCACCGCCGGAAATAATCAGCTTCCGCCCCAGCCGTTCACCCTTTTCCAGCAGCAGCACCCTGGCACCCTGCCTGCCTGCCGCAGCGGCGGCCATCAGACCTGCCGGGCCGCCGCCAATCACGATGATATCGTACTTTTCCATGGTAAGTAGTATCGCACAACCTTGCCGTTCGCTTGCGCTATGCCTGCTCCAACGCCTGCTGGAAATCGGCGATGATGTCGGCCAGCGCCTCCACCCCCACCGAGACCCGAATCAGACCTTCGGTAATGCCCAGCGCCTCACGCTGCTCGGGCGCCATGGCCCGGTGACTGGTGAGGACCGGGTGCGAGACCGTGGTGGTCACGTCGCCCAGGGAGGGGACGAACTCGGCCAGTTTCAGCGCCCGAATCACCTGGTTCGCACCTTCCTGTCCGCCCTTCACCTCGAAGCTGAGCATCGCACCAGCCCCGTGCGGCAGCAGGGCGTTTCCCGCCCCCAGCCCCGGATAGTGGACCTTTTCGACCGCGGCATGCTCCGCCAGGAACCGGGCGAGGCCCAGGGCGTTGGCACACTGCCGCTCCACCCGCAGGTGCAGCGTTTTGATGCCCCGCACCGTCAGCCAGGCCGCGAAGGGATCCAGCATCGCCCCGTTCAGAATCAGGGTCCGCCGCACGGTCTCCATCAGCTCTTTTGAGCCTGCGGCCACGCCGGCCATCAGGTCGCTGTGTCCGCCAAGAAACTTGGTCGCGCTCGAAATTGCCACGTCGGCCCCGAGTTCCAGGGGGCGCATGACGTAGGGAGAAGCAAAGGTGTTGTCCACCACCAGCTTCACATCGTGCCGCTTGCAGATGGCGGCCAGTGCAGGTAGGTCGGCCACCTGAACGGTCGGATTGGAGATCGATTCGGCGTACAGGATCTTCGTGTTGGGCTGCATTGCGGCTTCCACGGCCGGCAGGTCGGATGCATCCACGTACGTCCGCTCCACCTGGTACCGGGCAAGCTCCTGCTCGAACAGGGCATAGGTCGCCCCGTAGATGTCGCGGCTGATCACCGCATGGGCGCCCGGCTCCAGCATGGCAAAGAGCACGGCGAAGATGGCGCCCATGCCGGTGGCCGCTGAGACCGCCGCTTCGCCGCCCTCCAGTTCGGCATAGGCCTCTTCGAGGGCCTCGGCGTTGGGCTGGCCGTTCCGGGCGTACAGGTACGCCCTCTCCCGGCCAGACTGCACCGCCTCCACCAGATCGAGGTCAGGAAAGGCATAGACCGAGGTCTGATAAATCGGCATCGCCACGGGCCGGGTAAGGGCAGAAACCGGCTTCTTTCCAACATGAGCGGCACGGGTGCCAAACTGCTTCTTCATGACTTACAGCGCCTCCAGGAAGCGGTCTATGTCGGCCGCTGTGTTGTAGAAATGCGGGCTTACACGGCACCGGCCGAGGCGCAGGGCGATCACAATCCCCTGGCTGTACAGCCGCTTTACCAGGGCGTCATTCTCCTCGGGCGTCCCCTTCGAGAAAACGACGATGCCCGACCGTTCGCCTTCATGCGCCACAGGCGAGAGCACCGTCAGGCCGCGGGCACGCAGCCCTGCCACCGCCCGATCGGTCAGGTCCAGCAGATGGCGTTCGATCTTGTCCACGCCGGCCTCCAGCAGCATCTCCAGGCCTGCCGTCCAGCCGTGATAGAGCGAGAAGGGCAGGCAGCCCGTTTCGTACCGCTGGGCATCCTCGGCCATGCCGGTCCAGCCTGCGGGCCCGACCGCCAGACTCCGGGCGCCCGGCAGCACGGGCCGAACCTGCTCCCAGCATGAACGGCGGAAGTAGGCGAATCCGGTCCCTATGGGCCCCAGCAGCCACTTGTAGCCGCCGGCAGCCAGCACGTCAATGCCGGCCTCGTCGACGTTCAGGCGAAAAGCCCCGGCCTGCTGAATCGCGTCGACCACAAAGAGCGCCCCGTGCCGGTGGGCGATCTCCCCGAGCGCCTTCAGATCGTTCCGATAGCCACTGAGAAACTCAACCGCTGAGACGGCGACTACCCGGGTCCGGCTGTCCACCAGGCGTTCCACATCGGCGAGATCCACCCGCAGGTCACGCAGGGGCACCCGACGGATCTCCACACCGAGCCGAGAGAGCGCCAGCCAGGGCAGCACGTTGGCTGGGTACTCCTCATCGGGCACTACCACGTTGTCGCCAGGCCGCCAGTCAAGGCCATTGGCCACGATGCCAATGGCCGTGCCCGTATTTGGCATGGCAGCATACTCCGCCGGAGTGCCGCCGAGCAGTTGCGCCAGCAGTTCCTTGCAGCGGCCAATGGACATGGGCGCCGCATCCGGATCGCCCATGGCCACATCGAGGTACGATTCGACCTGCACCCGCACAGGCCGAGAGACCGGCGCCTCGGAGGCGTGGTTCAAAAAGAGCATCCGCTCCACTACCGGAAACTGGTCGCGGTACGTTTCAAAGGCCATGATATAGGGCTCCTTACGCAGTTCGTGTAACCACCGACTGCTCGTTCTGCATGACCACGGTGTAGGCGACCTCGGCCGTTTCCGCCAGGTGTGAGTTATGGGTCACCATAATCACCTGGCGCCCGAAGAAGTCGCTGATCACTTTGAGGAAGTTGGCTGTTGGGGCGACGAAGTCTTCGCTGACGTGCTTGGCGGGCTCGTCCAGAATCAGGGCGCCCTCCAGCCGGGGACGGTATGTCTCCAGCATGGCGATGCGCAGTCCCAGGGAGACCACATCCACCACGCCGCCGCCCCGGGAGTCCTGGGGCCGGGTCTCCAGCTTTTCGCCTGCGTAGTTCGAAACCACATAGAACTCCGCCTCGGGGCGCCCGGCCTTCTCGGTCAACTCGATCCGAAACCCATACTCGGGCCCGAAGACCGAGCGGAGCGTATTGGTCACCAGCATCTCTATCTGTTCCCGTGCCTGCTTGCGGGCATGCTCCGATGTTTGCTGCAGCAGCACGCTCACCTGCTCGAAGACAATGGCCTTGTCCCGGTACTCATCTAGCTGGGCGGCACAGGCTTCCCGGTCCATCTGGAGCCGCTTCTGCTGCCCTTTCCGCTCGCCCAGGGCGACCCGGGCTTTCCCCAGGCGGGCCTTCAGTTGTTCGAGATTCTCCATGACCTAACCCCGCAGCAGGTCAGACGGCAAGAGCGTTGCCGCTTCCCGCAGGAGCGATTCCACTTCGCCCTTGAGCCGGCTGATTTCGCCTTCGAGGTCTTCGGGCCGGACCTGCAGGTCGGCCAGTTCAGCCAGCAGCCGCTCCTTCTGACGCTGCAACTCGTCCAAACGGGCCTCGTACTTATATTTCAACTGCTTCGCTTTCTCGATCTGCTCTTTCAGCTCGGCAATCCGCTTTTCGTTCTCTACGACCATGGCAAGCTCAGCTCCTTTCCCATCCAAAGCTGTGTATTCTCCTAGTGGGAGTGACCGGACGTGGGCCCGCCGCCCAGTTCGGCGATGATCTGCTTGATGGACGACGGAGCGACGGGCTGCATGCAGGTAGGGCACTTGCCCAGGCGCCGCAGCACCCCTTCGTACTCGGTAAGGTGGCTCCGCAGCTCGGCTTCGGTTTTGGTCAGGTACTCCTTACCGGTGGTAAGCCGCTGCTGGACTTCCTGCACCTGGGCCAACTGCTTCTCCAGCTGGTCGAGCCGCTGAAGCCGGGCCATCACTTCGGCAATCCGATCGCCCGCCTTTGGCACATCGCCCAGGCGGTCAAGCTCACGCCCCACCCGGCCGAGTTCCGACTCCCGTGCCCGCAGGTCACTTTCGAAGCGGGCCAGCACCGTCAGGCGGGCCTGCCGCTCCGCCGCTTCCCGCGCCCGCTGCTCGGCGATGGGCAGAGCGGTCAGTGCATCAATGCGGGCCTTGTAGAACCGGCCCTCTGTCTCTGCCCGGGAGATCTCCTGGTGGAGCCGCTCGAGGCGTGCGCCCTGCCGATGGGACTCCTCGGCACGCCGCACCTGCGCCTCGGCCTCGGGCAGGTCGCCCAGGGCCGCCAGGCGGGCGCCCAGCATGATCTCCTCACGGTCGGCTCGTTCCAACCCTTCCCGGACGAGCTCCAGCTTGGCCAGCCGGCCCCTCAGCTCCTCGGCCATGGCCAGCAACGCTTCGGCCCGTTCCAACCGGGCCTCCTGCTCGGGAATGTCGGCGTACTGCGCCAGGTCCTGGTCGTACTGTTCCAGCCGCTGCTCCAGCCGGGCCGTCTCCTGCTTGACCGTGCGCTGGTCGCGCTGCGTATTGCGCATGGCTGCATCCACCACGTGAACGCCCAGCAGCCGCCCGATGGCCCGGGCCCGGAGCGACCCGCTCTCGGCCATCAGGAACGGGCCTTCCAGCTGCGAGCCGAAGCTAAGCACCACCCGCTTGTCCGTATCAAGGAGCACCTGGGGCATGCCGTGGGCCCGGATCACTTCCAGCGGCACTTCGGTGCCGAAGCCTTCGAAGGGCTGAAACTCCTCGGCCCCGGCGGCCTTTACCATGTACCGGTTCCGGGATGGCGCTCCTGACTTGGTCAGCGTCAGTTCCCGCACCACTTCGGCGCCGTCGCTCATGGTGACGGTCACCCGGCATTCCCGGGCGCCGGACCGCACAAACTCCGACCCCCGGGGCTCGTTGTATAGCGCCCAGCGAATCGCCCGCAAAATGGCCGATTTGCCGTTGTCCGACGGACCGATGATCACGTTCAGCCCCCGCCCGAAGGTCAGTTCACTGCGGGCGTGGGACTGGAAGTTTTCAATGACGACCCTGGCGATCTGTTTCATGGCCACTCCTCCCCGCCCTTCGCCAGCTCTTCCTGGGCCAGACCGAGCCGCCGGAGCGCCTCTTCCTTCACCCGGGGCGGCACACCCTGGTTGTCGGCGATGCGCTCCATGATCACCTGGACCTCCAGCACTTCAAACTGGCTGGTGTCGCCAATGCCCTGAATAAAGTCGGCCAGCGCCCGCTCCCGGGCCATCTGGGCCTCCTGGGTCGACTTGTCCAGCACCTCTTCACCCGGTCGGGCGGACTTGAGCCGAATCAGCTCCGCCCGCACCGGCTGCCCCTTGGCAAACTCGAGCAGCGCCACTTGAATGGGACGCTTGTAGTCCGCCGACTGATACCCGACCCGCACCAGCGAGCCCGGGTTGACAAAGAGCCGGCCGTCAACCTCTAGCACCTTGCCCCACCCGGGATGATAATGCCCGCCAAAGGTGACATCGGCCACGGTCTGGCTCATGACAGCGTCCAGCAGCGTGTGCGCCGAACCTTCGAAGAACGGCTTCTCCAGCAGCATGCCGTGGGTCAGGTGCAGGGCAAAATCAGCCTCAGGCTGCCGCTCGTGCAGTGAGCCGCCCTGGCCCGCGGGAACCACGCAGTAGTCCAGAATCGGGTTGCGACGGTCAAGCTCGGCATGGAACTCCTGGCCCGTCACCTGGACCTTCAGCCCCGGCTCCTCCAGCCAGACCACTTCGCCCGGCTTGATCAGCCGGAACAGGCGAAACCCATCGAAAATGCCCAGCATGGTGCGGGGCACCGTGCCGGGATTGAAGCCGAAAATGTCGTGGTTGCCCGCGATGCCATAAATCGGACAGGGCGCCTCCATTAGCACACGCACGAAGTCAAGCGCCACGGCGGGCGCCACATCGGGCCGGTCGAACAGGTCGCCGCCGTGCAAAATGGCTGCCACTTTGTGCTCCCGCGCCAGATCAACGACCTCGCGCAGCTTGGTCAGCAGCGCCTGCGGAAAGTCGTCCAGCCGGCCCCTCGGGCTCGTCCCACGAATATGCGTATCCGTCAAATAGAGAACCTTCACCGGCCTACCCCTCCTCTCGCCGGCCCCATGTGCGCGGCTTCCGTTCCGCTCGCGGCAGATCTGCGAGCAGAGGCGCCAGCACCCGGGAGATCACGTCAAATCCATAGCCGCGCCGGGCCAAAAAGCCCGACAGCCGCCGCTGGGCCGTGTCTCGGTCGACGCCGGTCATGCGGGCCAGACGCGCCTCAGACGCCGTCCGGGCCTGCTCCAGGGCATCTACCTCACCAAGCAGGTCACGCACCACCCGGGCCGCCACCTCGCGGGCCACACCCTTGCGGGCCAGGTCGGTCAGGAGCCGACGTTCCCCGTACGCCCCGTGCGACCGCACGTAGGCGGCGGCGAACTCGGCATCATCCAGCCAGCCGCCGCCGATTAGCCGCTCCATCACCCCGGCAACGACCTCGGCGCCGTACCGGCGGGCGAGCTTTCGCTCCACCTCCCGCCGGGAACGGGGCGCCGCCCCCAGGTAGACCAGGGCGGCATCCCAGGCGCGCTTGGCCTCTTCGCGCCCCAGCACTTCGACCAACTTGGGACCGTCGACGGTCTGGCCCACCTTCAGGCGTGCCAGAATGACCGTCTCCTCGTGCAGCCCCAATACGAACTCACCATCAACGAAGACGGAACGCCGTTTCGGGTCCTTCTGCTGCGCCTCCAGCGCCGTGATCTTGCCGGAGAGCTTGCTCAGGGCCTCCAGGTCAGGGCCCTTTCTCACACGAACACGGGGGCCGCCGAAGCGCGCCCCCGCGGAATTACTCGTCACTTTCGTCCGAGTCGTTGGTCATCGCCTTGGGCTGGGCGCCGCCGGCCATCAGCCGCTCCTTGATCTTCCGCTCGATCTCGAGGGCGGCTTCAGGATGCTGCTTGAGCCACTCACGGGCGTTCTCCTTGCCCTGACCGATGCGCTGGTCGCCGTAGGAGAACCAGGCGCCGCTCTTGACGATGACCGGCGGGTTCAGTTCAACGCCGATGTCGATCAGGCTGCCTTCCTTGGAAATGCCGACGCCGTAGAGAATGTCGAACTCGGCCTGCCGGAACGGCGGGGCCACCTTGTTCTTGACCACCTTGACCCGGGTGCGGGAGCCGACAACTTCGGTGCCGGTCTTGAGCGCCTCGGTCTTGCGGACTTCCAGGCGGACGGAGGCGTAGAACTTGAGCGCACGGCCGCCAGGCGTCGTTTCGGGGTTGCCGAACATCACGCCGACTTTTTCACGAATCTGGTTGATGAAGATGCAGATGCACTTGGACTTCGAGATGCAGCCTGTCAGCTTACGCAGGGCCTGAGACATGAGGCGGGCCTGGAGGCCGACGAAGGCGTCGCCCATTTCGCCTTCGATTTCCGCCCGGGGCACCAGAGCAGCGACCGAGTCGATGACCACGACGTCAACCGCACCGGAGCGGACCAGGGTTTCGGTGATTTCCAGCGCCTGTTCGCCGGTGTCAGGCTGGCTGATGAGGAGGTTGTCAATGTCGACGCCCAGGGCACGGGCATAGCTGGGATCCAGTGCGTGCTCAGCGTCGACGAAGGCGCCGATGCCGCCGGCTTTCTGCGCCTCGGCCAGGATGTGGAGGGCAACGGTGGTTTTGCCGGAGGATTCCGGGCCGTAGATTTCAACGACACGGCCGCGGGGCAGGCCGCCAACGCCCAGTGCCACGTCCAGGGCGACCGAGCCGGTGGCAATAACCTCCACGCTCATTTTGGCCGCCTGCTCGCCCAGCTTCATAATGGAGCCCTTGCCAAACTGCTTCTCAATCTGGGCCATGGCCAAGTCGATGGCCTTCTGCTTGCTGGCTTCCATCGCCATTCCTCCGCAGCCTCCCCTAACAACTTCCATAAAATGGTAACTTGAATTCGCTCTCAGTATAACGGACGATCACCTGTTCGGGCAAGAGGGGAAATGCGCGAATCCCCGGGGAATTTTCCTGCGGGCCTTTATTGTTTGGCCGCAGATTACGCAGATTACGTCGATTGGCACAACCGGGTTTGCAGGGAACGCATACCTGGCATCTGCGGTGAAACCTGCCCCCATGTCCCATCTACAACCGTAGTCGCCCAGCCTCACCGAATCTCCTCGCGGAGACTCACACTTCCATAGACCGAATAGATCGGCCCCCGGGGCGTCAGCTCGCTTTTCATCAGCACGACACGTTCGACGCCAAACCGGCCGAACTCCTGCCCGGCGGCCCTGGCCAATCCTTCCTGCACCGCCCCGGGCACGACTGCGCCCTCGCGGACCCGCCCGAGCGTGAGGTGCGGCTTGAAGGGCCGCCGCTCCGGCGCAAAGCCGGCCTGCGCCATCTCCCGTTCGACCCGGTTGGCCAGCGCCCCCAGCTCGGCAGCCCCCTCAGAGAGCCCCGCCCAGAGCACCGACGGTCGGGCCGGCGCCGGAAACGCCCCCAGCCCGCGCAGGCCAACAGCAAATCGCCCGGCCTCCGATGCCGCCCGCTCCAACGCGGCCAGGGCACGGTCAGCATCGGGTTCGGGAATCTCACCCAGAAACTTGAGCGTAAAGTGAAACTGATGCGCAGGCACCCACTTGACCGGATCCGACCCGCTAAACGCCCGCTTCAGCCCTGCCTGAGCCTGCTCCAGCGCCCGCAGACACCCGTGGTCCTTGACCTCAACGGCAACAAAACAGCGCAACAGACCCGGTCACCTCCAGATGCGTCCCTACCAAGTTCGACAAACGAAAAACGCTTTCCTGCCCCACCGTCTACAAAATGAGAACATCCGTTCGAACCCCGCCACACAATACGCGGAGCGTTCCCGCGTACATTGCGACATCGCGATACTGCACTTATAATAAGATATAAATCTTCCCGCATGAGAGAACTTTCCCTGATGGGAGGTACCGGCGCCGTGCCCTACCGCCACCGGCTCTTCGGCGTCGCCGAGCCGTCCCTCCGGCGGATGTTGCTCCACCGCCGCCGGGCCCACCGCGCCGCCATCGCTCCCCTCCGGCACGAATTGGTCCGCCAGCGGCGCCACAGCGCCGAACTCGGAGCGTACCTGGCCCTGCTTGGTGCCGAAGTCCTCGCCCTGGAGGAGGAAGAACGCGCACTTTCCCGCCAACTCTCCCCCACCCCGACGCCATCTCCGGCAGACGAAAACGATCCCCTCGAAGCCCAACGTCGCACGCTGCACCAGTATCGTGCCCTCCAGACCCACCTTGTCACATCTGTCCTGGCGCTGATCGCACCCTTTCTTGGCACTGCCGGGGCACAGCAACCGAAGGAGGCACCAACGTGGCCAACGATCCACAGCGAAAGCGGCTCCGGCTCCGTCGGACCCTGATGCCCGACCCTCAGCCGCAAGCGGCCCCGGGACTTATCCGCTCCCTCTGGGGCATCGCCCCGGACGAAGCGGCGGCCGCCCTCGAAGCCCAGCGCCAGGCCTTCGCCACGCAGACCGCCGATCTGCAGCGCGAAAGCGAGGCCGAGCGGGCCCGCAGCCGTGAGCTTGCCGCCCAGGTGGAGCGTCAGAAGGAGCGGCTCAAGGCGCTGCGCACCATTATTGAGGTCTACCGGGGAAAGCTCGCCCACGAGCGGGCCGCCCGCGCCGTCCTTTCGACACGTCTGATGGATCAGCGGGTCAAGACAGAGTTGGAAGTCCAGCGTGATATCGCCGCCCGCAAAGAGGCGGCCACCATCAGCAGCGCCCGCCTGGGCGCCGACACCCAGCAGCAGCACGAAGCCCTGCGCAACCTGGTGGCAGCGCTCTACCGCTCCATCGCCGGGCGCCATGGCGTGCCCACGGGCCTGGAGGTGCTCACGCAGCTTCCCCCCACCACCCTCAAGCGCGACGCCGCCAAGCTTACCGCCCAGTGGCACCAGTTCCTCAAGGGCAAGAAGGCGACCCGCGCGTTGCGCGCCGCCGACGGCCGGATTATCATCCACGAAAACGAGACGATCGGGCCGCAGAACCTGGAAGATGCCGAACAGGAGGGCCTCCTCTTCGAACTGATCCTGACGGCCAAGGTGGTCGAGCGCATTCCTGAATTGTAACTTTTTCGACGCAGATGTAGTATTGCTGCCTTAGTCTCCGCACCCTAGCGGCGGTGGCTCCAAACGGAGTCGCCGCCGCATTGCGCGCCGGGTCCCACTTGTTACATAATGAACATGGCAAGCGCTCCCACCGCCACCGGGCGTGAATCTCACCCAGGAGTGATTCCCACTATGCCATATCCGGCTGCCTACCACCTCGCTTCCATGTCAAACCTTACTGCTGCTCGGTTTCAAATGGCCTACTCCCTCGGCTTCCACATGATCTTCGCTGCGCTTGGTATCGGACTGCCGCTCATGATGCTGATCGCGGAAGGGTTCTACCTCCGCACCCAAAAGGCCAAGTACATGCGCCTCGCCCGTACGTGGGCCAAGGCCACCGGCCTCCTCTTCGCTGTCGGCGCCGTCAGCGGCACCGCCCTTTCCTTTGAACTGGGGCTCCTCTGGCCCCGCTTTATGGGCTTCGCCGGCTCCACCCTCGGCCCCGCCTTCACCCTGGAGGGCTACGCCTTCTTCCTGGAGGCGATCTTCCTCGGCCTCTACCTCTACGGCTGGGAGCGGCTCAAACCCGCCCACCACTGGCTGACGGGCCTCGTGGTCGCCCTGACAAGCTGCCTCTCCGGCGTTCTGGTGCTGGCCACCGACGCATGGATGCAAAACCCCCTGGGCGCCGATGTGCTCATGACCAACCCCGAAGCGATGGATGCCGTCGGCGCCCTCTTCAAGAACGCCGCCTGGCCGATTATGACGATTCACTCCACCTTCTCGGCCTATGCGACCACCGGCTTTGCCGTCGCCGGCGTATATGCCTGGAGCGGCCTCAAGGGCAAAATGGATGAGATGCGTCGCAGCGCCATCGCCATCGCCCTCTTCGTCGGCACCGTCTCCGCCCTGGCGATGCCGATCACCGGCGACTTCGCCGCCAAGTCGGTGGCTGAGCGGCAGCCGATCAAGCTCGCCGCCATGGAAGCCCACTTCGATACCCAATCGGGCGCACCCTTACGCCTCGGCGGCTGGCCGGATGAGGAGACCGGCACCGTCTCCTTCGACCTGGAGCTTCCCTACGGCCTCAGCTTCCTCTCTTACGGCGATTTCAACGCCGAAGTGAAAGGTTTGAAGGAGTTCCCCCGGGAGCTTTGGCCTAATGTGAAAGTGACGCATATCTCGTTTCAGATCATGGTCGCCGCCGGCATGGCGATGCTGGCCCTCGCCGCCGCCTACTACGCCACGGTCTGGCGCAACCGCATCCGCAAGCAGACGGATCAGCCCCTCGGCCGCCTGCTGCTCACTCTGCTCGTCCCCGGCGGTTTCCTCGGCATCATCGCCCTGGAGGCAGGCTGGGTCGTTACCGAAGTGGGCCGCCAGCCCTGGATCATCTACGGCGTCATGAAGGTGACCGATGCGGTTACGCCGGCACCGGGCCTGGTCACCACGCTCACCTGGTTCGTGGCGCTCTACGCGGCGCTGGCCGTCGTACTCGTCTTCTTACTCAACCGGCTGAAGCACGCGTAAAAGGAGGCTGAACAAGATGCAGAACACCTGGTTTGGCCTACAGCCCGAGCTCGCCGTCGGCCTCGTCATGCTCCTGGTGCTGACCATGTACGCCATCTTCGCAGGCGCCGACTTTGGCGGCGGCATTCTCGACCTGGTCTCCTTCGGCCCCCGCCGCAAGCAGCAGCAGGACGCCATCAGCCACGCCATGGGCCCTGTCTGGGAAGCGAACCACGTCTGGCTCATCTTCATGGTGGTGATCCTCTTCACCGCCTTCCCCCGGGCCTTTGAGGCGCTCTCCATCGCCTTCTTCGTGCCTTTCCACCTGGTCCTCTTCGGCATCGTCCTGCGGGGCGCCGCCTTCGTCTTCCGGGCCAATGCCGACGTCGCCTCTTTCCAGTGGACGGCCTGGGCCCGCGTCTTCGGCATGGCCAGCGTGATCACCCCGTTCCTGCTGGGCGCCGCCCTTGGTGCCGTCTCGACGGGCGGGGGGGTAACCCACCCGGTCTCGCTCGGCATCGGCGCCCTGACCCTGGCGGTCTGTGCGTACCTCGCGGCCGTCTTCCTCTGCAACGAGACCGAAGGCGACCTCCAGGAAGATTTCCGCTTCCACGCCCTGGGCGCCGGCCTGACGGTGGCCGTTCTCGCCGCCATTCTGCTGCCCCTGATCAAAAACGCAGCGCCCCTGCTCTGGTCGCACCTGGCCCAGCCCACCTCCGCCCCGCCCATGGTCGCCGGCGCCGTCCTTGCCATCCTATCGGCATGGGCAGTAGGCGCCCGGCGCTACGGCCTGGCCCGTATCCTCGCCGTTGCTGAGGTCGTCATCATCCTTGGGGGATGGGCCTTCGGGCAGTGGCCGTACATCATCTATCCTGACTACACCGTGCACAACAGTGCGGCGCCCGGCCCCAGCATCCGGTTCCTGCTGAACACCCTGCCCTTCGGCCTCGGCCTTCTGATTCCGTCGCTGATTCTGCTATTTGTGGTCTTCAAAGGGAGGCGCCGCCCGACGGTATGATGGTAACGCTTTACACAACCCCGACCTGAGGCCCCTGCGCAGCGGCGAAAGGGTACCTTTCGTCCCGGGGAATACCGTATGAAGAGAAGAACGTGGTGGGCAATTTCCCCAACCTCCGGGAGATGTTCGCCCGTTCCAACGCCCGCACGGTACCGGTGCTAATTGTCGGCGATGATGTGGTAGTCGGCTTCGACCGGCGCCGCTACGCCGAGGTTCTCCAGGCCCACGGGCTGGAGGCGTAACTTCTGCAGGTCCAAACCAAACGGCGCAGCCTTTTTGGCTGCGCCGTTTGGTTTTGTTCCAAAAAAATCATGCCCGGCCGGTCATTCGGCTACCTCACGACCAACCTTAGAGCCCGGTGGCGCCGTTCGGTTGCCTCCGGGGGGACCCTTGCGGGGCCCCGAAGTTGGCCTGAGAGCGCTCCGCGGCCTGTCGGCCGTCCATGGCTCGCCTCCCGAGCGGGCAAGAGTGATCACTTAAGCAAACTCAACGGTCAGACTGGCGCCTGCCACGGCCTTGCTCAGCACCTGCAAGGTGACGACCCTGCGGTAGGGCTCAGAGACCAGGCGGACCCTGGCACTGCCTGCTGAAAGAGCGACGGCGCCTTTGAGAGGGTTGCCGTCGGCATCCTGGAGCAGGCCACCGGTGCAGCGCAGGTAGACTTCGTCGCTGTCGGCCTTGCGCTTCAGCGCCTTGCCGGCCTCATCCACCTTCTGCAGCGTGATCTCCAGGGCGGACTTGCCGTCTGCCGGCAGAACGGGGATGCCGTCCACCGGGTGGAGTTCGGCCGCGGGGGCGCTGAGCAGTATCCGGACCTGGCCCGGTCTCCCGGCGGGGTCTCCCGGCGACTTGCCGCCGGTGCCAGCATCATCCGGGGCCAGCGGTGTCCGACGAATCGGACCCTCGATCGTATCTGCAGCGGCAGAGACGACCTGTCCGTCGGTCTCCACCTGGTAGGTGCCGGACTTGAGCAGCAAGGTGGCCATGGGGTTGGCGCCCCGCATATGGGCCACCACCCTGCCCCGCTCATCCGTGACCCGCAGATAGCTGTGCTCTCTACATTCAATCTTGAGACGGTTCTGTCCTTCTTTGATCTCAATGTTTTGCACAGCCGTCCCTCCTAGAGCTGCAGTTGAATTTGGAATCCGGCCAGCTGGCAAGATGAGGTCGCTGTATTGGGGAAGAAGATGGCGAGGATCCGGTAGTAGAACTGGTTGTTGTCCACTACGCTGACGTCGAGGTCGGTCTCGGTTGTCACATCCAGCGCCGCTTCATTGGCCTCCCACAGGGGAGAAAAAGCCAGGTCATCCTGGTAGCCGTACGCGCCTCCATATCGGACACGGTAGAACGTGACCTCCAGGGCCCCCTCCTTCACAGTGCTAACAGTGCGCAGGCTGAGCACTCGGGCGCCGTGTGGCAGGGTAACGTTGATCATCATCCCCGAGTTTTGCGCGGTCGTACTGGTGCGGGAGACGTTCAGCGAGTTGCGGAACTCTGCCAGGTCTGTGTACCGCTGGCCAACCGGCGCAATGGAGACGATGCGGTGGTGATCCTTGCCCGCCACCAGATTCCGCACGTCAATCAGCTCCGCGCGGAAGGTCGTGCCGGACTGATAGTAGGCCAGCCTCGCCAGCGTGAGCCGCCTGTGCGTCTCCGTGCTGGCCGGCACGGTACCGTTGGTCACCCGCACGGCCCACTCCAGCCGGACCCGGGTGGACGTCTCTTCCAGCAGGACGTTGTCCATCAGCCGGGGATCCTCGGCGGCGGTCACTTCCCGCTCCCAGACCTCCAGGTAGATATGGTCGAACCGGAAGGCCGTCACAGGCGCCAGCGGGGTCACAGGCGTCACGCCGCGCTGCGTCGCCCGCACCAGGCCGGCGCCTTCGCCATAGTACTCCTGCGCGTCGAAGGCGACATCGGCCGGGTTGGTCACCATCATCCCGTCGACGACGATGCTGCCGGCACGGATGGTGAAAGCAGGCCGCAGGTTCATGCCGACGTTGGTGACGCCAAAGATCTCAAACCCGTTGCTTCCCGCCGGCCGGCCGTTGCCAACGACACCGGCCATCATGCTCCGGAACTCGTGCTTGCGGATATCCTCCAGCTCATTCCAGTCGGCATCGACCAGGGGCACGCCCATTTGCAGGCGCACATTGCGGTAGTCCCGCACAAAGCCGGAGGCGTCAGGCTGCTTCAGCAGCCGGTAGGTATCCCGTGAAAACCGGCCCATGCTCGCTCTCCTTTCGCCCTAAAAGGTCAGCACCAGACGGCGCTGCAGCGTCGCCCCGCTGGGCACCTGCAGAGGGGTGTGCACCTTGTGGTTGATCAGGTAGCCCGTGTTGGCCCCGGCCGCAGCGTTGCCGCCGAAGAGGCCGAACTCCCGCAGCGTCTTGCCCCAGATGGCCTCCTTGAACTCCGCCCGGATGTCCAGGGCGAAGGTGGGGCTTGAAGAGGGCATGTCGTTGCCCTGGGTCTGCCACTGGGTGTTCCAGAACTGAATCTGGGGAGCGGCAATGGCCTGCCGGGCCACTTCGCTCTGCAGCCGGGTCCGGTCGATGACGGCCGGCGGGGCGGTGTCCCAGGCGGACTGCCCCTCCCCCACGGCCCAGTATTTGATGCCGGCCTCCGCATCGCCCTTGATCAGGGCGGCCAGCAGCACCCGGCAGCCGCTCATAATCGCGTTCTGCCGCCAGCCGCTGTCGTAGAGAACCTGTCCGGCGCTGTCCAGGAGCAGGTCCCGAAAGGTGCCGGTGATCTGGCCAAACTTCTCGTCCATCGCGATCCTCCTCAGTTCCAGCGGCCCAGGGCCGAATGCCAGGTACGCTGCTCCTTCGCCTGCGTGCGGCGGTCAGAACGGTTGGTGACCAGCTGCACCCAGCCCGGTACGCTGCTGTACGCCGTGTCGCCGGCGGCGGCGAACGCCTCGTGGCCGTCGTCGGCCATGACGGTCTCCGACACAAGTTCATCGCCCATCCGCTCAAGGGCGGGGTAGCTGTCCTCCAAAATGGGCGGCTCCAGGAAGAGCACAATGCGGACGTGCGCGGGCAGGTAGCGCTTCAGCGCCTCCTCCAACTGCTGCCCTTTGCGGAGCACCAGCGCCTGGTTTTCCTGGTTCGGGTAGAGCCAGATACCGATCGCTTCGAAGCTGTACCGGGCCTCGTAGTCGTCCCGGCGCATCTCATAGGTGTAGGAAACAGGGTCATCGGCGGGACGGTTTCGTACGTAGACGGGCAGGTTCGGGTCCATCTGCGCCCCCAGCACCAGGCTCCGGCCCAGGTGGCCATGGTACAGGTCCGGCGCATGCTTCTGCCGCTCTACCGCCGCCCGGTCAAAGGTGGTCAGCACCCGCCGGCCCAGTTCCCGCACTTCGGCCCGCCATCCGGTGTAAAGGTTGATCAGCGCTTCGAGGTTGGCGAAGGTGCCGGTGGTGCGGAAGATCTCCGGGGCGAAGCCGACTTCACGGCGCTGCTGCTCCTCGTCGAGGAAGCGGCTCAGGTCCCAGCCGATGGTGGCGGCCAGCTTTGGCAGCAGGTCGGCGGGAATCCGCTCGGGGTCGTGCAGGTCACGGAGCCCCTCGGCCAGGGTCCGGATCACATCCAGCTCGCCACCCAGCACCGCCATCAGCCGGCGCAGCTGGCCGCGGGTGCGGTCGGCCGGTTCGACCAGATTGGGGTCGGGCAGTACGGTGTCGTTGCGGTGGTAGGCGCTCGGCAGCAGATCCCAGAGCTTCTGCCCCAGGCCGAAGGGCGCCGTGGCCAGGGCTGCGGCCTGTGTGCTCCGGCTGTAGGCCGGCGGGTCGCCCAGGAAGGCGGTGTAGTAATACCACTCGCCCGGCTCCAGCCCGTCGCTATCCAGCAGACGCTCCTCGGCGGCGGAGATGCCGTCGTAGATCAGATCGCCGTCGGTCAGCTGCGAGGGACCGGCCTCCATGGGCGAGAAAGGCGCCGGACTGGCGGGGTACCGGCGCTGCCGCCGCACGATGCGCACCCGCATGGGAGCGGCGCCGTCCGGAAGGCTCCATGAGAGCGCCACCCCGCCGCCGGGGGCAGGGCGGGCCTGAAGGCGGAAGGTGGCCGCCACCTCAAGGCCGGTCATGGCGTGTACCCGCCCCGCATGGTCAAGAGGATGGTGCCCGGCTGCGGCACCTCAGAGGCATCGACTTCGATGATGCCTCGCCGCGCCATGCCAGTCCCGCTGCCCCCCCGGACGAAGTCGGTCACGGTGACATACTCCACGCCCTCCACCGATTCGATCGCCTCGTAGACCTTGCTCAGGTAGACGTTGCTGCCGAACCCGACCCGGTTGGTGCTGAGCAGTTCACGAAGAGCCGCCTGCACCGCTGCCTCCACGTCGCCGGCGTAGAAGGTGGGCAGCACCTGGACCTGGGCCCGAATGTTGATCTGCACCGGCAGCGGCGACCGGACCCAGAGCCGGGTCGTCACCATGCGGCGCTCGTCCAGGTAGGTTTGCAGGCGCTGCCGCAGGTCGCTCGCCAGGGGCAGTCCGCCCTGGGGCAGCACGAATACGTCGATGTTGTTCCAGCCCCGCACCACGGCCCGGGCCCGGGCGATGCCCGGGAAGGCTTCGGCCAGGGCGACGTAGTCCGCCTCGGTCACCGCACGGCCCAGCGACCGGAAGAGCGGCGGGCCATAGAGCCGGGCTTCGTCGGGCGCCTCTGCGTCGGCGCCGCCGGAAGCGTTGGTCAGGTTGGTCACCGTCACGGCGCCGGGGTCAGAGAGGCCGCTCTCCACCTTGGTAATGGTGCCGGCGCCCACGTTGCCCGCTGCGCCGCCACCCGTCAGGTAGGTGGCCGTAATCGGCGCACCGTGCAGTGGCACCCGCCCGAAGCGGTTGTCGCCGAAGTAGACGGTGGCCAGCCCCTGGCCGTCCACCCGCACCATGTAGTGCGGATCGCCCGGCTTGCTGTAAAGCAGGGTCTCCTTGCGGACCCAGGGCCGGGGCCCCGCCCCCTCGTCGACCCGCACCTCCATGCGATCCCAGATGGCGGCGGGCGGCGCCAGCAGCACCGGGCCCTGCAGGAGCCGGAAGCGCTGGTTGGCCTGTCCGTCCGAGGCGCCGAGCACCTCGCCGGCGACCATATCAGCGTGAACCACCGGCAGCCGCTGCGTCACCGTGCCGCCCGCGCCGTCCAGCGGCACGGTGACCGGCTTCGCACCGGCGTAGGTGAAGCGGAGCTTCTGCCCGCCCCCGGCCGGCAGCGTTGCGAACTGAGCTCCCGGGGCGATGGTCAGCGCCGCGGCCCGGTCGTTCTTGACCGTGAGCGTCAGCTCGGCGGCCGCGGGCGCCCCGGTGCGCAGCTCATAGCCCACCAGCCGCAGCAGGTCGACCACGCTCTCCCGCTCCCGGGCGGTGCTCAGAAAACTTTCGTTGGCAATGCGGTCCTGGTAATAGAGCATGATGTCGGCCGCGTAGGCGAACAGGTCCAGCAGGACCCGGCCCGGGTCGTTGGCCGACCGATCGGTCCATTCGGGCAGCCGCCGCTGGGCTTCATCCAGCAGGGCGTTGATAATGCTTTGATAGTCCCGGTTCGTATAGTCGATGACGGGGGTCGATGCCATAGATTACCGTCCTCCTCCCGGGCCGTTCAGCGGCACCGTGACGGCGCTGGGCGCAGCCTCGCCGGGCACCTCCAGGATCACCCGGATGGCCAGGTCCGCCTCCCGGGCCACCGCCGTGGTCTCGGCGACCATGACGCGGGGCTCCCAGACGGCCACGGCCCGCTCCACCTGCGACCGGGCCAAAATCGCCAGATCCGCACGGTTGGGCTGCTGGTAAAGCCGGTAAACACCGGCGCCATACTCCCGCAGCATGGGCCGTTCGCCCGGGGCGACCACCATGATGTGGCCCACGTTCTGGCGCAGCTTAGGCGCCCCTTCTTTCATCTCCACCCGGCCGAGGGCGCCGATTTTGAACGGAAAACTGAACCCCTTTTCGCCGGCCATCGGCGGCACCTCCCCTATTCCTCCCTGACGGTAAAGAACGACTGGCTGGCCGTGACCGTCAGGTTGCCAACGGCGGCGATGGCGTTGTCGCAGCCGTCGAATGTGTCCTTGTCCAGCAGCACGGGCTGGCCCGCCACTTTGAGAAAGCTGCTGCCGGCGCCCTGGCTGGGTGCGGCCGCATCGCTTGGCGTCGGACTGACCGAGTCCACCGTGCCTTGCGGCGTTACGGAACTGGCATCCAGCGTGTGCGATGGCCCGGAGGCCGTCTTGTCCGCTTTCGTGCAGACCGGCGTGCCGCCCACGGTAAAGAAACCGCCGTCGCCCGCCTTCGTCTTGCCTTTCCAATCATAGGCGGCCGTGCCCGGGCTGGTAGCCCCGTTGGG
>JARBUG010000058.1 GCA_029239785.1 Symbiobacteriaceae bacterium
ATTATGGGGCTCGCTGTCGGAATTAGCTGCATTGTAGCATCTACGCATACAGGGAGCCATGGGGGCTATCTCCTAGGGTAGATGCCCTAGGCATGAAGGTAGTGGATTTCCGGTCCTAGTCCGATGCAAAGGTATCTAAGTTATGGCATGATGGCATCAGAAAGGAAGGGGTTATTCTTATGAAGAAGGCGCTCATTTTTGCGATCGTTGCTGTGCTCTCCCTCGGTATCTTGACTGCTTGCGGCGGCGGCGGCGGCAATACTGTGAAGCTTCAGGTCATCGCCGGTGAGAACGGCGAAATGAAGTACAATCCCGAGACCCTCACCGCCAAGAAGGGCGATAAGATCGAGCTGACCCTCGTCAATAAGGACTCCGCCCAGCCGCACACCTTCATCATCGAAAAGTTCAACGGCAAAACCAAGCAGGTCCAGCCCGGCCAGCAGGAGACCATTACCTTCACCGCTAACGCCGCCGGCGACATCGAGTTCCTGTGCGACGTGCCCGGTCATAAGGACGGCGGCATGGTCGGCAAGCTGACCGTCACCCAGTAATTCGAACCTATATGTACCAAGCGGGCAGCCCGTGGGGGGCCGCCCGCTTCCTTTTTGCACTTGTCGCGACGCGACAAAAAAACCGGGCAGCCGAAATGCGGCTACCCGGTTTTGCTTTGGTGGAGCTGAAGGGACTCGAACCCTCGACCTTGGCCTTGCAAAGGCCCTGCTCTCCCAGCTGAGCTACAGCCCCGTCGTCTGCTTTGCTATTGTACGCAACGGAGCAGGGTGCTGTCAATGCGGAAATGCCTGGGCATCATAGCTCGTTCGGTGAGCGCGCACACTGTTTACGGGAGGGATGCGTTATGCCGCGCAGAGTCGAGCATTATCGGCAGCCGAAACTGGGCCTGACCGCCGGCGACCTTGGACGCGAGGCCTACGAGGCGAACTTGGCCGACGAGCCCGGGCCTAACGATACCCACGAGCACGGCCAGGCAGGCACCGTACCGAGCTGGAAGCGGCCCGAGGCCCGCAACAGCCCGCCGGGACAGCATCGCAACCACGACCGACAGGAGATTCAGATGGGCCAGGACTGGAAGATTCACGACGACCGTGGCGGCCTGACCAAGTAAAGAAACAGAGTGCAGAGGGCTGATGGCCCACTGCACTCTGTTTCTCATTTCACCGCCAGGACTTCGTACTTGATCGTCCCGTCGGGAGCGTCTACTTCCACGATGGCGCCGACACCTTTGCCCATAATCGCCCGGCCCACCGGAGACTCGTTGGAGATACGGTTATGCGTCGGGTCTGCCTCGGTCGTGCCGACGATGGTGTATTCCAGTTGGTCCTGATATTCCAAGTCCTTGAGAACCACGCTGGAACCCAGCACGACAACTTCGCTGCCGGCAGCGGGCTCATCGATGACCACCGCGTTACGCAGCATTTTCTCGAGCACCAGTATGCGGCCTTCGATGAATGCCTGCTCGTTCTTGGCGTCTTCGTACTCGGAGTTCTCTGCAATGTCGCCATACTCACGGGCCTGCTTGATGCGCTCGGCTACTTCAAGCCGCTTGGCCGTGCGCAGCGTGAACAGTTCTTGTTCCAGTTGCTTGAGGCCTTCAAGCGAGAGCAAAACTTCTTTCTCGGACATCCCCCGGTCTCCCCTTTTTCTTCAAGCCGCACTCCTCGCCGCCGGCATCGGGGACGAGGAGCGTACCCGATGTATACGACTCAGCCGCCGCGGTATGCCCATTGACTCCAGTACGCACTCATTATAGTGATACATTCCAACAATGTCAAACAAAACTGTCTGAATGATCAGGAGCCTTCTAGCCTCTTCATGGCGTTCTTCCGGATGCGATGGATATCCAGTTCCGAAACAGGGCGATGGAAGGAACGCAGTTGCGCCAGGCGGAAGCCGTGCTTGCGGGCCAGCGCCCGAATTTGATCGATCTGTTGGATGGTGATGTCGCGACCGAGCGTGAAGGGCTCGTAGCGCTCCTCCAGGGCCAGCAACATAGTTTCGCTCAAGCAGGCCCAGGCGATTCCAGGCGGAAGGCCCACGTCGTAGCCGAGCTTCAGGCTCCCAGGTACGGCGATCAGGCCGCCGTCAATGACCAGCACATCGTTGCGGAAGCGTGCGACCCGGTGGTCAACGTCGCGGGGAATGGCCACATCGCAAACGATGGCGCCGGGCTTGAGGTCGGCCGGGTCGATGATCGCGTCCATGGCGCTGGAGACGGTAATGACCACGTCGGCTAAGGGCAGGGCTGCTTTCATGTCGGTGGCTACGTGGCAGAGGTTGCCCGTTTCCAGCAGAACCTTGTCGGTCAGTTCGATGAGTTTGTCGATCCTGCGCCCTACAAGGACCAGGTGGTGGCAGTCGCGGGCGAGCAGGCGGACACAGCAGGCGCCAATGGAGCCCGCCGCCCCGACCACCACGACCCGGGCGCGGCTCAGGTCTTTGCCCATGAGGCGGGCGCCCTCGATGACGGCCTCCAGGGCGGCCGCCACGGTGTAGCTGTTGCCGGTGGTAACGGGTATGCCGACCCGGCGGGCGATTTCGCGGCCGGCGTCGCCAGGAATTGCGCTGTGGGCGCCCAGCCCGAGAATGCGGGCGCCGTGACGCTCCGCTTCCTGGGCCGCCTCAACGACCCGGCGGACGAGGAACTCTTCGGGCAGGTCGTGCCAAAGGCGGGTCGTGAGCGGAATGGCCACCAGCATGCCGGCCGCTGAGTTGTGGGCCGACTGGACCCCGGAAATATCGGAGACTTTGAACGGGCGTCTGACGCTGACCAGCCGCTCGGTCAGACGCTCGGGAATGAACCGGGTAATGGGCCACCGGCGATGGACAAAGGAGATGTCCGTCGGGTGAATGGTGAACGCGAATCGTCCTTGCACCTGTTCAGCCTCCTTCGGGGAGCGGGCCTTTCGTATCCCATAACGGCCCGAAGGGGGGCGCAGGTCGGCGGGCGCGGGCTTTTTCGCCCGGGGCGCGGGGCAGGGGCGCCGGGGGCGAGCCCCCCACGATGGCTCTTCTTGGTCACTTGTGGCGGGGGTAGCGCTAATGCTACGCTACACGTAAGAACGCGGCTATGAATAAAGGGGTACGCATACAATGAGCGCCTCGCCCGCTGCGGATCTCGGCCTCCTCGCCGAAAACCGCTGGGCCCTCCGCAAGCAAATTCTGAAACTCGCCGTTCCCGTGGTGATGGAGCAGGTCCTTACCACCCTGACCCAAATGGTCGACACCATGATGGTCAGCCACCTCGGCCCCGAGTCCAGCGCTGCCGTTGGCCTCTCCAACCAGCCTCTCTTCTTCTCCATGGCCATCTTCATGGGCATCGGGACGGGCACCACCGCCCTCGTCGCCCGATACACCGGCGCAAAGGACCCCGAAACCGTTGAATCGGTCACACGCCAATCCTTCTGGATGGGCCTGTTCTCGGCCATCGTGGTGGCTTACGCCTACTTTGCCTTCGCCCCGCAAATCATTCACTACATGGGCGCCGAACCCGGCGTGGCGCCGCTCGGCACCGCCTTCCTGCGCTGGTCGACCATCGGCTACATCGCCATGCAGTGGTCGCAGGTCATGAGCGGCGCCGTCCGGGGCCGAGGCGACACGGTCACTCCGCTCTACATTGGCGTCATCGTCAACATCGTCAACGTGATCCTGGGCTACGGCCTGATCTGGGGCAAGTTTGGCCTGCCCGCCATGGGCGTGGTGGGGTCGGCCCTGGGCACCACCATCGCCCGCTGCGTCGGCGCCCTGCTCCTCCTGGTAGTCCTCATCCGCAGCAACCACCCCGTGCGGCTCCGGCTCGCCACCCTCTTCCGCTTCGACCCCGGCGTGATGGGCCGGGTGCTCAAAATTGGCCTGCCGGCCAGCGGCGAGCGGGCCATTCAGAGCCTCGGCATGATCACCTTCACCCGCATCATCAGCAGCCTGGGCACCATCTCGATGGCGTCACATGTGATCGCCAACAACGCGGAGTCCATCTCCTACATGCCGGCGATCGGCCTGGGAACGGCGGCCACCGCCCTGGTGGGCCAGCGGCTCGGGGCCAAGGACCCGCACGGCGCCGGGCGAGTGATCGCTGAAACAGTTCGCATCGTTGCGTTGGTTGCGGCCGTCATGTCACTGGTCTTCTACTTTGTGGGCGGGCCGTACATTGGCATGTACACCAGTGACCCGGCGGTCCACGACCTGAGCGTGCAAATGCTCCGCATTGCCGCCATCGCACAGATTCCTATGGGCATTACCTTCGTGCTGAGCGGCGCCCTGCGCGGCGCCGGCGATACCCTCCCGATGATGATCGTCACCGCCGTTGGGGTGTGGGTGGTGCGACTGACAATTACCGGCGGGCTGATTGCCTGGGGTGGCTGGGGCCTGGCGGCGGCCTGGACCTCCATGTTCTTCGATTGGTCATTCCGGGGCACGTTTGCCTACCTGCGGTTCCGGTTCGGGAACTGGAAACAGAAGCGGATCTAAACCTACGAGGACCCCTGCCGGACCGGCAGTGGGTCCGCTTTTTTTCTGCCAGTGCGCGATCGTTTCCCTGGAGGATTTTCTGCAACGATGCCACTGACATATATTTCCATCTCCTCTACGATAGAAGTGGTGTTCCGCCGTATCGGTAGCCGGCGATGACTCACAACAAGGAGGAGATGTGCTTGAGGCGGTTTTGGCTGCTGGCCACTGCAGCTTCCCTGGCGGTGGCAGTGGGAGTGGGTGGCGCAACCCTGGCCCTGTTCAGCGCCACCAGTCCGAACTCGAATAACCAGTTCACAGCCGGCACCGTCGCGATTGATGCCCAGCGCGACATGGGTGACGGCATTCCCGGCCCGATGTACTACGTGACCACCGGCACCGGCGGCACGGACCCGAACCAGTATCCTACAGGCTACCTGGCGCCGGGCGACGGCATTGGCGCAGCGCACACGCCTGAGGGCGAGCGCCTGCACCGCATCCTCCAGGTGGAGAACGTGGGCACCCTCGACGTTAAGCTGACAAAGCTGCGTGCCACACTTCAGTCGGGCAGCAAGTACCTGGCCGACAAGCTGAACGTAAAGGTAACCACTGACCCTGACGGTCTCGACGTAATCGCTTCGGGCACCGTTGGCAGCTTCATTGATGCCGACCAGACGTTCTCGACCCCCATCGAGCAGGCGCCCACCGACATGGCCAACCTGCATTTCTGGGTCGAGTTCCCGCTCGATGCCAACAACAGCTATCAGGGATTGACCGCCGTGGTCAGCTTCACCGTATACGCGGAGCAGCTCGCGCATAACCCCTAGGCCCCCTCAATGGGGGCCGTAGCCCGGCAGGTGTGGGCCATTCGTGGCCGGCCCATGCCGAGAGGGACTAGGCCCCCTCAATGGGGGCCGTAGCCCGGCAGGCGTGGGCCATTCGCCCCCTAGATGTTCCGGACTCATACCATCGTCCTGCTCACCCCGGCGGAACACACGTTAGGAGGGTTGAGCAGTATGAAGCATTCGCCGAAAAGAACGCTGGCCTCGCTCCTTGCCGCCTCGCTGCTTCTGGTCTGCATGCCCGGCGCTTCCAGTGCCGCGGGCCTGACCGTCGTCGATATGAACACCAACTCGGCAGCCGACCTGGTCACCGCCCTGGTGGGCTCGGGTGTATCGGTCAGCAACATTGCCCTGACCGGCACGAACATCTCCTCCGGCACCTTTGCCGGCGGCACCGGCATTCTCGGCTTTGAGGAGGGCGTGGTGCTGGGCTCCGGCAACGTGAACCATGTCACCGGGCCCAACACTGCCAGCAACCTGAGCACCGCACTCGGCACCGCCGGTGATGCCGACCTGAGCGCGCTGGCAGGCGTTGCGACGCAGGACGCGACAGTGCTGGAATTCGACTTTGTGCCCAACGGTGATACCATCCACTGGCAGTACGTGTTCGCGTCGGACGAGTACAACGAGTGGGTCGGCTTCAACTTCAACGATGTCTTCGGCTTCTTCCTCAACGGCACCAACGTAGCGCTGGTGCCGGGAACAAGCGACGTTGTGTCGGTAAACTCCATCAACCTGGGCAGCAACGCCGCCTACTACCGCAACAACGCGTTGCCCAGCCCCACCATCGACATCGCCTACGACGGCCTGACCGCCGTCCTCACCATTTCGGCACCGGTCAATAAAGACGCGACCAACCACATGAAGCTGGCGATTGCAGACGGGCGCGACCGGATCTATGACAGCACCGTCTTCCTGAAGAAGGGCAGCTTCAGTACCACCCCGCCGCCCTGTACGACCCTGCCCTCGCTCACTTGGGAATCGCCCCTGAGCGCCACGGTGCCGGCCGATGTGAACGCCGGTGATACGCTGCCCATTACCTTCCGGTGGATGACCTGCACGGGCAGCACCTTCGACAAGTCGGCCTCGATCCGGGTGCGTGATGCGGATACCAACGCGCTGATCGCAGGGTACACCTACGGCTACGACATCCTCTACAACGCAGGGACCGGCCTGTACACGCAGCCGTTCGATACCGCACTGCACAACATCGGCGCCGGGCGCCGCCTGAAGGTGATGGTCTATTTTGGCGGGAAGCTGCGGGGCACCGCCATGGTCAACGTGAACTAGCGGCCCCGACTGCGCGAAAGAGGACCTCACTGCGGGTTGCAGTGGGGTCCTCACCTGTTATTCATCTGCAGTTGATACGTACGCATCGCAGGAGTCGGGCGCGTCTTCGGGCAGGTCATCGCCCGGGCCGGGCTCCGCCCCGATGTGCCGGTGCCGGGCCGACCGCTCCAGGTACTCCAGCAGAATCTGCCGCAGTTCGTCCGGCTTTTCGGCGGTGTTGATCAGGTTGCGGGTCTCCGCCGCGCCCCACAGGCCCTTGAGGTACCACGCCGCATGCTTGCGCATCTCCCGGACGGCCAGGTACTCGCCCCGGTACTCGATCATCAAATCGAGATGGCGCAGGGCGGTGTCGACCCGCTCCCGGGCATCGGGCTCGGGCAGCACCTCACCCGTTTCGAGATAGTGGACGGTACGCTGGAAGACCCACGGGTTGCCCATGGCGCCCCGCCCGATGGCCAGGCCTGCACAGCCGGTAGTCTCCAGCCTTTGCGCCGCTTGCTGCGGGGTCACGATATCGCCGTTGCCCAGCACCGGAATGGCGACCGAACGGGCCACCTGCCCGATCACGTCCCAGTCGGCCTGGCCGCCGTACTGCTGCTCCCGGGTGCGGCCGTGGACCGTGAGCATTTGGGCGCCGGCCCCCTCCGCCCGCCGGGCGATGTCGACCGCGTTAATGGAACTGGCGTCCCACCCGATGCGGAACTTGACCGTGACCGGCACCGGCGCCACGGCCCGCACGACCTGACGGACAATCTCCTCGGCGGTGTCGGGCTCCTTGAGCAGCGATGAGCCGCCCCGGCCCTTGGTCACCTTGGGCGCCGGGCAGCCCATATTGATATCGACAAAGTCCGGCCGTTCCAGTTCCACCACCCGCGCCGCAGCGCGGGCCATGGTATCGGCATCGGCGCCGAAGATCTGAATGCCGGCCGGACGCTCCACATCCAGCAGTTCCATCATCTCGTGCGTGCGCTTGCTGTCGAACAGGATCGCCTTGTCGCTGACAAACTCCGTTACGACGAGGCCGCAGCCTTTCTCCTTGCACAGCAAACGGAAGGGCCAGTTGGTGACGCCGGCCATGGGCGCCAGAGCCAGGGGCCGCTCGATTCGCACGGAGCCAAGCTGAATGGGCCGCAGCAGCTTTCCGGGCACAGCCGTCACCTCCCAATGAGCGAAACGAGCTTATTATACCCGGATTTTGCGTAATGGTCTACGAAACGTCACCGATCACCGATGCAGATCAAATGAACACTCTGGCTGTTGGGTACGTATCCGACCATCCAAATACGCCCCAGGCCGGCGGCGGGCAGGTAAACGGCGGCGCTCACCTCCGAGAACGTCCAGACCTGCTCACCCTTGGCGTTGACCATTTGCAGGTACGTCGTCGACGGCCCCAGCCGGGACGGAGCACCCTGTGCGAACAGCACAGCATTGCCAGCACGATCGGCAAGTCCCAGCAAAGCTTGGCGGTCATCGGCCATGTCGGCCTCCCACCGGGATTCGCTCCAGATCGCGTTGAACCGGGTGTCGCCGTCCTGCACGAAATCTGACCCGACAGCGACCAGGTAGCTGGTTGCGCTGGCCGGGGAGTTCGTCAGGATCGCGCCTGATTTGTTGAACACCATCCGTCCCGTCGTACCGTTCACGTAGATCTTATCGCCGTGTGTCACCAGATTCAGAATGGTTGCCGGCTGCACGGCCTGCCGGTCCCACACGACATTCCCTTCGCGATCCAGGAGGTAGAGTTGGCTGCCAATCATCACGGCGATTTTCCCGTCGTCCATTTCGACCGGACCGGCGCTGATGTTTTCGCCCTTGAAGCGCCACTTCCGCTCGCCCGCGCTGGAAACGGCGGTCAGGTACTCCTTGCCGCCCACATAAATGACGCCGCCCTGCCCGATTAGCATGCCGCGGGTGTTCTCGTTGAGCACCGGCACCTCCACCTGCCACTCCAGCGTTCCGTCGGGCTTGAGGGCGTAGAGCATGCCGTCGGCCTGGGCATACACGTTGCCCTGGCGCCCGAGGGCCAGGTTGCTGATGGGCGTTTTGCTCTCCCAGGCCCACTTGCGCTTGCCATCGGGGCCTACGGCGTGGACCTTGGAGCCCAGCCCGACGTAGACGGTGCCGTCCTTCCAAACCACCGGCGGGGTGACGTTCAACTGCCGGCTGGGGCTGGGACTCAGGCCGGCCATAAGGTCATACGACCAGAGCAGCTTGGGGTCCGAGGGCAGCGAATCCTTGACGAAATTGCGCCGGCCTTCATCGCCGCCGGGGTTGGCCCACATGGCGGGATGCGTGCTGTTGACCCGTCCTACGTACCAAAGGGTGCCGGAGACTGCGAGGATGATCCCGAGCAGAACATACAGGAAGTAATGGTAGCGCAACGAGCAGCACCTCCTGGTTCTATGACGATGCCGGGGCCGGGGCCGTTCTTACGGCACCCATTGAGGGTGCCTAGACCCTCTCGGCATGGGCCGGTCAAGATCAGGCCCATGCCTGACGGGTTACGGCACCCATTGAGGGTACCTAGACCACCGGCATGGTGACCGCGATGGACCAGGCCAGCACCAGGGAGCTGAACGCGGCGGCGCCCACGGCCGAGTAACGCCACACGTTGAGTGCGTAGGAGAGAACCTCAAGCAGCAGGAAGAGCGGCAGCACCACGGGGATCATCAGGGGCAGGAAGCCTTCCGGATTGGGCAGCGCCGAAGCGCCGATCCAGGTCACGACTATGAGCAGCTTGGCAGTTACGCCCACCACCACGCCCGCCCAGGGCGCAAATTCGTTGGTGACGGCCCGCTTCAGGCCCTCCTCCTGGCTGCCGTAGAGCCACAGCGTGAAGGACAGGGGAATCATCATAAACAGCCGGGCGCCCGTAGGCACAAAGTTGGCGGCGTTCATGTGGATGATGGTGCCCACGGCGCCCACGAAGACGCCCAGCAGCACCAGCGCCCGGACCAGGCCGCCCAGGTCGGTCTCAGGCTCGGTGGCGACCGGGAAGCCGTAGTCGCGGGGCCAAACCAGCCGCAGGACCAGCAAGACCAGCGACATGACCAGCATGTAGGCCATGATGTAGTCGGCCACGGCGAGCCGGGGCCAGGGAATGCGGAACCAGGCGGCGCCCAGGCCCGCCACGAACGCGGCCACGGCGACCATGCCCAGGGCGGTGAGCAGGCTCATGCGCGGGAGGTGGCGGGCCAGGCGGCGCACCTCGGGCGGCGAGAGCAGCGAGGCCAGGGTGAAGACAAGCCCGAAGGCGCCGGCGAGGCCCAGGGCGACCCAGGGCCAGCCGTAGGCGGCGCCCGGGGCCGGGGCGCCGGCACCGGGCGCCGTGGCCGCCCCGAGGCTCGCCGCGATCCAGGCCGCCGTGCGGTCCATCGCCCCGGTATCGTACAAAATGGTAATGTGATTCCGTCCATCGATCAGCACCGATTGCCGGGCGGTACCGCCATTGGTCTCTGCGACCTGGGCCTTCACCGCCGCAACCATGAAGGCGGGGTCCCGCTCCGCAGCTATGCTAAGCAAGTTCATAGGCCGGTCGGCCGGAATCGGCTTCCCATACGCGCTGGAGATCGCTACGGTCGCCGCGACCCGCTGGTCGGAGAGCGCAGCCTGGGTCACGGCGGCCCCGCCCATGGAATGCCC
The DNA here is from genome assembly GCA_029239785.1 of Symbiobacteriaceae bacterium. Classification (GTDB taxonomy): domain Bacteria; phylum Bacillota; class Sulfobacillia; order Symbiobacteriales; family Symbiobacteriaceae; genus JARBUG01. The sequence continues at coordinate 10,236 of JARBUG010000058.1, forward strand.
CACCAGGGCCATCCGGCCCGGTTCGGCCTTACCCGCCGCCACCAGTTCCTCGATGATGGCGCTCAGGTTGGCGCCCAGCGCAGCGCCGCCGTCCACCTGCCAGTCGGGCAGGGCTTTCCGGCTCGCTCCGTGCCCGGGCTGATCGATTACGTAGGTGTCAAACCCCGCCTGTGCCAGGCGATAGCCCCAGGGCCGCATCATCGCCCTGTTCGCTGCGAACCCGTGGGCAACAATCACCACGCCCCGGGCCTCACCCCGGGGGCGAAAATAATCGGCAGGGTTGCCTGCTATCGTCACCGTGGAGACACTGATGGCGGCCCGCTGCCGCCATGCCATGTACTGGGCGCCCAGGACCATCGCAAGTAACAACGTAATGGCAAGAATCTTGCGCATGCGCACACGTCCCTGTATCGTAGTCAGTAGTCAGACATGTCTATTGTAAGGGGAGGGACCCACGTTGCCTATGCCCGATCGCATGCAACTACGCTGGTTCGGACATTCCGCGTTTGAACTGACCGATGGCAAGAGCACGCTGCTCATCGACCCGTTCATCACCGGCAACCCGGTCTGCCCGGTCAAGGCCGACGAACTCAACCCGCAGTACATTCTGGTAACCCACTTCCACTTTGACCATGTGGGCGACGCGCTGCCCATCGCACAGCGGACGGGTGCTACCATCATCACCACCTATGAGGGCGGTGAGGACCTGGCTGCGAAGGGTGTCAAGGTCCACAGCATGGCCTTGGGCGGCAAGGCCCCGTTTGCCTTCGGCATGGTGCGTACGACAATGGCCTTTCACGGCTCAGGCTTTGCGGGCGGTCACGCCGCGGGATTCGTCATCCACATGAACGGCAAGCGCATCTACCACGCTGGCGACACCTGTCTGTTCAGCGACATGAAGCTACTCAACGGCGTCATCGAAGAACCGGGAATTGATGTGGCCCTCCTGCCCATCGGCGACAACTACACCATGGGCCCGGAGGACGCTGCCATCGCGACCCAGTGGATCGGGCCGAAGGTGGTCATCCCCATGCATTACGGCACCGTCCCGATTCTGACGGGCACGCCCGAGGCCTTCGCCCAGCGTGTCGAGGCCACCGGCAGCAGTCGGGTCGTGGTGCTGAAACCCGGCGAGGCGTACGAAGTATAAGGGTACAATGGACGACCACAGAGGACACAGAAATCACTGAAACCAGGTCAACAATTCCCGGTCATAATATGAATGATGACAAGGAACGTCATTCCCGGTTTCAGTGTCCTCTGTGTTCTCTGTGGTAAAAAATGCGCCAAAAAGCCCAGGGCAGCACGCCCTGGGCTTAACGCTACACTAATCCCCTTCCTGGGGCTGCAACCCGAACGGCAGGTCCGACGCATCCGCCAGTACTGCGGGCCGGCCCTGCACCTTGGCCGGGTCCAGCCCGTGCCCCAAGGTGCCGTACCCGACCACCCGATGCGGGTCGACCAGGTCGGTCTTGTTGGCGTAAATGCGGGGCGTGCGGGCCAGCGTGGCCAGCGCCTGCAGCCACGGCATCGCGTGGTACTGATCGGGCCACCGCTTCATGATTTCTGCCTGCACCAGGGGCGCCCACTTCGGGTTCATGCCCGGGAACAGGTGGTGCTCCGTGTGATAGGCGAAGTTCATGTGCAGCACGTTGACCCAGCGGGGCACCGTTACCGTCAAGCTGTTGGCCAGCGGGTCGTTCACATCCGTCAGCGGGTTCAGTTGATGGTTCGTTGCAATATAGCAGATGACGACAAAGTTCGCCATCATGAGCGGCAGCACGTAGGCGAAGAGCCACTTTGCCGGACCCATCCAGGCCAGGAGCGAGAACCAGAGCACCCAGGGCAGAACTGCCTGGAGCCGGACAATCCGCCGGTCCTTCGGCTTGAACTCCCCAATGAAGCGGCGGTACATGAGCGCTCCGTGGATGGTAAAGAAAAGCAGGAACGATGTAAAGTTGGCCGTGGCCCGCACCCAGTTGGGCAGCCGGTAGACCCAGCGCAGGGCCGGGCGCCGGTAGAGTTCCTCCATGGTCGCCCAGGCGTCGGGGTCGGCGTGATCTTCCTGCGTGTGGGCGTGGTGCTCCATGTTGTGCCACTTCCGCCACAGCTTCGCCCCGATGCCGAACTGCAGGAAGGCAATGCCGCCCAGCAAGTCGCGCAGCCAGGCTGTTTTCACCACTGTGCCGTGCAGGATTTCGTGTGCCAGAAAACCCATACCGGCGAAACCGGTGGCAACTACCAACGACAGTCCCGCATTGGCCAGGGGGTGCAGATCCAACAGGCCAATGGCTGCAATACCCACCGCGGTCATGAGCAAATAAACAAGGCCGCCCCACAGTCGCCCGGGGGCCGGCTTGAACGCCTGCTTCGGCAGATGGGGAGCCACCTGGGCCGCGTACCAGCCAATCGGATGCATTTCTTTCATCGCTCAGGCTCCTTTCGGCGCTTTCCGCAACATTCTTTTCTTCTAAGTTCTTGTTCTTAGGATAGACAAACGGCGGCGCCTCTACATCTGCCTGGGGGCCAAATCGTGGGAACAGAAAGAGCCGCCCCGAGTGGGCGGCTCTTCTGTCCGGCGATATGGTCCGCGCGGATAGTAACATAGCTAAACCAAATTCAGCTCCTGGGCCATCAGCACGGCCTGCACCCGGTCCCGGGCGCCCAACTTGGCGAAAACGGCCCGCACATGGTGCTTTACCGTACCCAGCCCAATGTGCAGTTGCTCGGCGATATCCTGGTTCGTGGCGCCGGACACGATCGCCCGGAGCACCTCGGTCTCCCGCTCGGTCAGGGGCTCGGCCAGCGGCTTTGCCTTGGGTCGGGCCGGGGCCGACTGCCCCGCCAGCCGGCTGAACTCCTTCAGCACCCGGGCCGTCACCTGGGGCTGCAGCAGCGCCTCGCCCCGGGCCACCACCCGAATGGCGTGGGAAAGCTCGTCGTACTCGGCATCCTTCAGCAGGTAGCCCCGGGCCCCCGCCGAGATGCCCTCGTAAATGTACTCATCGTCATCAAACGTCGTCAGGATGATGATGCCCGCCGTCACGCCCCGTTTCATCAGCTCGCGGGTCGCACTGACCCCATCCATAACGGGCATGCGCACGTCCATCAAAATCACATCCGGTGCGACCTGTTCGGCCATCGCCAGCGCTTCCTGGCCGTTGCTCGCCTCACCGACCACGGTCATATCCGCATTCCGGTTCAGCAGTCCGGCCAGACCGGCCCGCAGAATCGTCTGGTCATCTACCAGCATGATGCGGATTGTCTTTGTATCGCTCATAGCGTTATGCCCCCAATGGCAGTACCAGCCTTACCTGAAACCCGCCGGGCGGAATGGGCCCGGCTGTTACCTCACCCTGCAGCGCCTCGGCCCGCTCTTTCAGCCCCATCAGTCCGAAGCCACCGGGCGCCGCATCGGTCCGGCGCGGCCCGCCCCGGTCGTTGTTGGTCACCGCCAGCGTCACCCGGTCGGACAGCTGGTCCAGGTCCACCCACACCCGGTTTGCCCGTGCATGTTTCTGGATGTTGGTCAGGCTCTCCTGCACCGTCCGGAAGATGGTGATCCGGGCCACCGTGGAGAGGCCATCGAACTCGCCCTGCATGCGGAGCGTCACCTGGGCGTTGTTCCCCTTCTGCCAGTCGCGCACCAGGTCACGAATCGCATCCATCAGGGGCCGCTCGAACTGCTCCAGCGACTCCACCATCTCCCGGGCCGTGGCCATGGCCGTCTCAATCATCTGCCGCGCCCGCCCGATGTGCTCCAGCGCCGCCGCCGGATCCTCATCGGCCAGTTGCTCCGTGTACTGAAGCTCCATGATGATAATGGTCAGGTTGTGACCCAGCCCGTCGTGAATCTCCCGGGCCATGCGCACTCGCTCCCGGGCGATGGCCAGGCGTCGCAACTCGCTCAGCCTGAACTCCAGCAGGCGGTTGACTTCGGCCAGCTGCTCGGCGTACAGCACCGCCCGCTTGCGGTCCTCCACCTGGCGGCGGGTCATAAACGCCATCACACCGCCAAAGAAATTCGTTACGGCGAAAGCGGCTACGAGGGTCAGCAGCAGCCCGGGGCGCCCAGAAAACCCGCCGGAAAGCCACATGGCAACGCCGGAAAGCAGCGTCGGAAAGACGACGCTCGCCGCCAGCCACCGGTTGACCGCCGGCACCAGAAAGACCATTTGCGCCGCGATAATCAGGAACAGGTGGTTGGCCAGCGGCTCCCGGGAGCTAACCACAAGCCAGACCACCAGCCCGGCCTGGAAGACCAACGCGAGCGTGCGGTTCCAGGGCTGTCGCGACATGGCGGTCAGCCCATAGGCACCCAACAGCGAGACACCGCCTGCCGCCACGTACACCCAGCGATTCGAACCGAAAATCAGCAGCGCTGCCAACATGACACCGGTGGTCACCACAATCACGACGATATTCCACACGTGATAGACCCGAATCGGGTCGGTCCAGCGTATCGCCAGATCTGATTCGCCGGCCACGGTGGCAGGCGCCGGGGGCGGGTCAAGATGCGGCAGCGCGTCGTCGTCGTCGAAGTCGCCGCCTTCGCCGGGGCGGAGCGCCCGCACCACCTGCCGAACTTCCGCCATCAAATCCTTCGCCTGCAGCCGCACCGCCCGGGCCGTTTCCCGGTTCAGTGGCCGGGCCGCCCCGAGCAGGGCATCCAACTCCCCGGTCAGCACGGTCAGACGGGTCAGCAACGTGGCGCAAATCGTCTGCGCCAAGCGGTCGCGCTCTTCGCTCTCAGTGCGGTGACTAATGCGGGCCTCATACGCCCGCAGGGTATGATGCCGACGGTCCACGCCATCCAGCAGTTGCTGCGCCACCAAGTTCTGCTTCTCCTGCTGCACGGCCGCAAAAGTGACAAAGGCCGCAAAGAGCATGTACGCCAGATACATCCCGATGGTGGCGATCATGCCGGCGCCCGGGTCCGGCGAAATCGCCAGATAGAGCGTAAGCCAGAGCGCCGTCACGATGGAGACGAACCACGCCCAGCGCCGCACCGGCGTAATGTACACGCCCTGCACAATCACCAGCACAAACAGAAAGCGGGTCAGGCCGCCGTCCAGCGCGTAAATGGCACTGGCCAGGGCGGTCTGGCCCAGTAAGTAGAGCCAGAGCGCCCGGGGCGCCCGTTCGGGCCGGAACACCCGGGTCCGCGACCAGCCCACCAGGTAAAAGAGCGCGATCATGCCGGCCAACCCGTGCCGGAACCCGGGCATCTCGCCTTCGGCATAGGGCGATAGCAACGGGAGCAGCAACAGCATCAGCGCTGCAAACAAGTTAATCGGATGCGGATAGCCGGTGCGGAACAGCGCGTCCATCGCGCCCGTAGCCCTGGTTTTCATCTCTTCCATATGAATATTGTACCACTCCCGGGCCTCCCATGCCCGAGCCGCATGGGGCCATTCGCTTTTTGTATAACGAATCGGGCGTGAACCGTGTGAGTATTGATTTACGAGTTCGCCCCCATAGTCTACAATAGGGACTGTCTATGAGGCTTTTTATCCCCCCGTCACATCCAACAAACAGATGCACCCAATACTATTAGGGAATCGAGGGATAGTCACATGACGCTAAGTGGGGTTCCGTTCGGCGCGAAAGATACTTTTGATACCGGCGCAGGCAAGGCCGTCATCTACCGGCTCTCCAAGCTGCAGGAGGCCGGACTCGTCCAAATCGACAAGCTCCCCTTCTCGATCCGGGTACTGCTGGAGAACCTGCTGCGCAACTGCGACGGCTTCCTGGTGACCGAGGAAGATGTGCAGACCCTGGCCGCCTGGGCGCCGGGCACCCTCCCCACCAAGGAGATTCCCTTCATCCCGTCACGGGTCGTGCTGCAGGACTTCACGGGCGTGCCGGTCGTGGCCGATCTGGCGGCCATGCGCAACGCTGTGGTCAAGCTCGGCGGCAAGGCCGATCAGATCAACCCGCTCGTCCCCGTCGACTTGGTCATCGACCACTCCGTGCAGGTTGACGCGTTCGGCGATCCGACCGCCTATCAGTACAACGTCGACCGCGAGTACGAGCGCAACAACGAGCGCTACGTCTTCCTCAAGTGGGCGCAGAAGGCGTTCCAGAACTTCCGGGCGGTGCCGCCGGGTATGGGCATCGTGCACCAGGTCAACCTGGAGTTCCTCTCCCCCTGCGTCGCCCTGCGTGAAGTGAACGGCGAACAGGTCGCCCTGCCCGACACCGTCGTGGGCACCGACTCCCATACCACCATGATCAACGGCCTGGGCGTGCTCGGCTGGGGCGTTGGCGGCATTGAGGCCGAAGCGGCCATGCTGGGCCAGCCCTCCTACATGCTCGTGCCCGAGGTGATCGGCTTCAAGCTTACGGGCAAGCTGCCCGAAGGCGCCACCGCCACCGACCTCGTCCTCACTGTCACCCAAATGCTCCGCAAGAAGGGCGTTGTCGAGAAGTTCGTTGAGTTCTACGGCCCCGGCCTCAGCCAGCTCAGCCTGGCCGACCGGGCGACCATCGCCAACATGGCGCCCGAGTATGGCGCCACCTGCGGCTTCTTCCCGGTCGACGAGATCACCCTCGACTTCCTACGCCAGACCGGCCGCTCGGATGAGCAGGTCAAGCTGGTCGAGAGCTACAGCAAGGAGCAGGGCCTCTTCCGGACCGATGCGACCCCCGACCCGCTCTTCACCGACTCCCTGGAGCTGGATCTGTCCACGGTGGAGCCCTCCCTGGCCGGGCCGAAGCGGCCCCAGGACCGGGTCGCCCTGGGCGGCGTGCAGGCCTCCTACCGCTCCAACTTCCCGGATGCGGCTGCGAAGGCCACCGGCGGCGTCGCCGTCGCCAGCAAGACCGGCGTGCAGAATGGCTCCGTGGCCATCGCCGCCATTACGTCTTGCACCAACACCTCCAACCCCTCGGTCATGATGGGCGCCGGCCTCGTCGCCCAGAAAGCCGCCGCCCTGGGCCTGACCCGCAAGCCCTGGGTCAAGACCTCCCTCGCCCCCGGCTCCCGGGTCGTCACCGACTACCTGAACGCCGGCGGCGTCATGCCCGCCCTGGAGTCGCTCGGCTTCCACGTGGTCGGCTACGGCTGCACCACCTGCATTGGCAACTCCGGCAACCTGCCGGATGATGTGGCGGCTGATGTGACCGCGGGCGACCTCGTCGTCTCCGCCGTCATCTCCGGCAACCGGAACTTTGAGGGCCGCGTCAACCCGCTGGTTAAGGCCAACTACCTGGCCTCGCCCATGCTGGTCGTCGCCTACGCCATCGCCGGTACCGTCGATATCGACCTGACCACCGAGCCGCTTGGGATTGGTTCAAACGGCCAGCCCGTCTACCTGAAGGAGATCTGGCCGACGGCGGACGAAATTCGCACCACCATCGCCCGGGCGCTGAACGCCGATATGTTCAAGGCCCAGTACAGCAAGGTCTTCGATGGCGACGAGAACTGGCAGAAGCTCCAGGCGCCTGTCGGTGACCTGTTCGAGTGGAACGAGAAGTCTACCTATATCCAGGAGCCGCCGTACTTCAAGGGCATGCCCGAAGCGGCGCCAGGTTCGGCTGACATTCAGGGCGCTCGCGTGCTGGCCTTCGTGGGCGATTCGGTCACCACCGACCACATCTCCCCGGCGGGCAACATCGCCAAGAACAGCCCGGCGGCGGAATATTTGATGGCCAACGGCGTGCAGCCGGCCGACTTCAACAGCTACGGGTCCCGCCGTGGCAACCACGAGGTGATGCAGCGCGGCACCTTCGCCAACATCCGCCTCAAGAACGTGCTGGCGGACGGCAAGGAAGGCGGCTACACCAAGTATCTGCCCACCGGCGACATTCTGCCGATTTGGGATGCGGCGGTCAAGTATGTGGCCGATGGCACCCCGCTGATCGTGGTGGCTGGCAAGGACTACGGCATGGGCTCCTCCCGTGACTGGGCGGCCAAGGGCGTCATGCTCCAGGGCGTCAAGGCGGTCATCGCCGAGAGCTACGAGCGGATTCACCGGTCAAACCTGATCGGCATGGGCGTGCTGCCCCTGGTCTTCAAGGCCGGCGAGTCGCTGGGGACCCTGGGCCTGGACGGCACCGAGTCGTTCGATGTGCTGGGCATTGGGGGCGAGCTGAAGCCCCGCCAGGATGTGACGGTGGTGGCCCGCAAGGCCGACGGGTCGGAGGTCAAGTTTACCGTGACCGCCCGCCTGGATACTCCGGTGGAGATCGAGTACTACAAGAACGGCGGCATTTTGCAGACGGTGCTGCGCCGCCTGGCGAAGGCGAACTAGGTCCAACTGTGAAAGAGGGCGGGCCCCCGGACAGGGGACTCGCCCTATTCTTGTCTACAGCAGGAGTCAGCAGAGTCACAGCGAAGGCTTCGCAACAAGGAGGGATGCACGCAAATGCCGATCGTACACTGCTATCGCAAGGAAAACGTCCGGTATATCGTGGCGCCCCTCACGTTCAACGAAGTCGGATGGGGGCAGACGAAGCCACCCTTCGACTTCCTGAATGGAGATGCGTCAGACGAGCAGGTGGGTGCGACCATTCGGGCTGCGCTTGCCCGCTGCGGGAAAGCGCCCCTCGATTCGACCCTGAAAGACCCGGTCTACTCAGCATCGGGCGAGAAGAGCAAGGTACAGTTCATAGCGAAATGGCACAGTGTTCATGTTCAGTTCGGCCACAGCATTCAAATTATGCCGTCCACGCGGTACAAGAAGAGGTTTCAGTTTCTCGTTGATGAGACAATCCATCTGCCGGCCGATACCGATGATCGCACCCTGGGCGAAGCCGTGAAGAGGGCTTTCGGTCTCTGCCGCAACGGCCCCAGGGACTTCATGCCGAACGGCAAGCCCATCGGGTAGGGTATCCTCATCGCCACTCGGCTCGGAAGAAAAGTGGCACGGCGTTTCAGGGCTGAATCGGGGCGGCCAACCAGTGGCCGCCCTTTCTCTTTGTCAGTTCGTCCTGCGCCAGTGGTCGAAGCCGAGCGCCAACGCCACCGCCCCCACGTAGTAGGGCAGCAGCAGAATGATGAAATACCCCGGTCCCTCGGCGGTCATCCCGAACGCCATGCTGTTCTCAGCGACCCAGTCCGGTACCTTCATCCAGCGCCACGCCAAGATAATCAGCACGGGTATGAGAGCCGCAGGCACGTACCGCCCCCAGCGGGCCACGGAATGATTCCCGCCGTACGCCGCCCAGACCAGCACGCTCAACATGAGCAGGGCCGGTACCGTGGCGGCGCCCTGCGTGTGGGCATTGGCCTGCCCACCCATGCTGAACCCGGGGTTCCAAACCCGGTAGTCGCCGTCCCAGCGGCTCTCGTACGAGGTATAGCCGCTTACGTTGATCCTGGGCTCCCAGGGCACCGCGAAGGTGAAGCTAGGACAAAGACGGCCGAGGCGATTGACCCGAGCAGCGGGCGCCGGAGCCAGGCCGGCAGGGGCAACTGGGTCCACCAGGCCGGGGCAGCCGTATCAAGCACAAGGACAACCAGGGTCGCCAGCCAGAGGAGGGCGCCAATCGCCCCTGGCGATCCGCCGCCCCACGTCAGCCAGGCAGCTACGAACACCCCACGGTGATCCAGACGGGTCCCCGCAGCCACCGGAGGCGGAGAGACCGGGGACGGCTTGACCGGAGGCTGCGTGGCAGGGCGTTGCGTGACCTGGGCGCCGCTTGATGCAGGCGCCTTGGACCCGGGCTGAGCCACTTCGGACCGGGTCCCGCCTTTCTTGCGCGGCTCATGCAGATGATTTCCCATCAGCGGCGCAACCAAGCGTAAATAAACTGCGCCAGAAGCCAGGGGTGGTGGCCGGAAGCCCGCCACCCGTCCCAAAAACCGGGTTTTCGATCTCCAAACCAGCCCCAACTGCCATAGCCAGAGGCCCCACTCAATCTGTTTACCTTGATAAGCCCTGACGACCGCAAACAACCTGCACGAGAGACCAGCGACACCCCCGGCGCCCTACGGCGCCGACCACCAGGAAGCGAACCCGTAAGCCAGGCTCGTCGCCCCACCGTCCGGCGCTGTCATGGCCCTAGGCTTGGCGGCCCTGCGGGAAGCGCCCCCCGGCTCCGCACCTGCCGCCGCCCGACCAGGGCGGCCAGCGCCACAAACTTCACCTCACCAAGAAGCGCAGACAGCAAGAAAACCCCCACCTGCCCGAACGTCAGCCCCGCCAACTTCGGTGCCGCCACCACCGCACTGATCAACCACGTTGCAACGGCACACCCCAGCGCAGCCGTACCGGCCCGGTGGAGGGCCGTCTTCAGGTCTGGCGACCCGGCGGCTGCCCACCAACCCAGCCCCGCATAGGCCAGCGCCGGCAGCAGCATCCCCGGCGAAAGGCCCGCAGCGGCCAGCAGACTCAGGGCTCCGGTATACACGACTCCACACACCGCTCCAATGCCCAACCGGCGCATGCCACCACCGTCCTCACCATTCGTACCTTTAGGGTGACATCAGTTGCCCCAGCGTCGGGGACAGGCTGCCGGCCATCCACATGCCAATAATCAACACGACACCAAACGCGACCGCAGGGATCAGAAAAATGGTGCGGGCAAAGCCCATGCGATGCCACGTGGTCTTCCCCGCAGACGCATACAAATCGGACACACCAAGCCCCTCGGCCAAGGTGACCAACTCAGCCTCCGACATCCCGCACATGGAGGCCAGCAGCTCCAGGTTCGCCCACGCCCGCGCCGCAGACCGGTCCTGAATCGACCCCTGCGGCAAATCCCCGGCCACGTGCCACGCTGCCTTGGCCAGAGCCCCCGCCAAAGCCCGCCCGTCGCCGCCCCGGTCCAGGAATGCTTGGAAATGCTCCGGGGCCAGCCACGGGCAGTAGGCCCGCCGAACCCCAACACTCCAGGCCCAGGCCATCAGGCACGCCGTGTGCGCAAGCCCAATCAAGGGAACCCTCACATCCTCTCCCAGCAAGGAGAGGAGCAGGGTCAAAGCCCCCCACGGCAGGTGCGGTTCCAGTTCCACCCGCCACGCATGACCCCTCGGCGTCACAGAACGGTGCAGCAGCGCTGCGTCCAGCTCTGCCTCCGTCAGCATCTCCTTCGCCCCGCGGGCAATGAACAGGCGCCCATCCCGCAGGTTCAGGTACGGACCGCTATTGCCCCTCACTGCGACTACTTCGGTCCCCGCAAGTCCGACCCGCTCGCACGCCGCCAGCCCGGCGAGTGCCACCCCTGGGTCATCCACCGGCTGCTCAGCCGCCTCCAGCGAGCGCCGGTAGTAATGCCATTTGTCGAGCTTCACAGCAGCCACTACCACCAATAGGGCCAGCCAAAATGGCAACCAACTGAAGAACAGCAGGACAAAAGCGGCATACACGGTAATCCTCGTCCAGATCGAGCGCCAGGGTCTCATGCGAAATATCCTCCCGCCAACAACACCAGTTTGCATAACCAGTAGATTCAGCTCGTCCACCTGTTATGCTAGATGTGTAAGAAATCGGCCCCCGGCGGCGTCATACTGGCGAGTCGTGAGAGAAAAGGTGATCGAACGTGCCGGATACCGAACTGCAACTCGTGCTCCAAGCCATCGGCGGCAACGCCGACAGCTTCGGCCGCCTGGCCGACCGCTACAGCCCCACCATCCTGGGCCTGGCCTACAGCCTTACGGGCGACATGGAACAGGCCCGCGACATCGCCCAGGAAACGCTGCTCAAGGCCTACACCTCGCTTGCCACCCTCCAGCGGCCCGACCGCTTCGGCAGTTGGCTGCGGCAAATTGCCGCCAACCTGGCCCGCACCCACCTGCGGAGCCAGAGCCGTCACCCGCAGGTCATGCTGGAGGATACCCAGGAGGGGAACGCCGCCATGCCCGAAGCAACGCTGGAAGAGGTGGTGGACCGCCGGCTCGCCCGCCAGGAAGTGCTGCGCACGCTGCAGTCCGTACCCGAAGGCCCCCGGTCTGCCGTGGTCCTCCACTACGTGGTGGGCCTCACCCCGGCCGATGCGGCCAAGCGCCTGGGCATCTCCCGGGCAGCGTTCGACACCCGGCTCTCCCGCGGCCGTGACGCCTTGCGAAGGGAGCTGACCCTGTTGATGGATGAAGCGTTGACGGATGCAAAAGCACAGGTAGAGATCTACCTCGAAGGAATCGCCGACCGGGTAAAGGCCTGCCTGCACGATGCCCCCCGTGAGCGAGTGACCGCGGCCAAGGAGCTGGCCCTCCTGGCAGCCCGGGCCAATCTGCCCCGCCTGTTCCGGGACCTGAAAGGCCACGACGAGGGCACCCGCAAACTGACCGCTCAGTTGCTCGGCGATACCCTCGATCCCCGGGCCGCCGCCCCGCTCATGGAGGCCCTGCAAACCGAAGGAGAGCCTGCCGTGCTGGCAGAACTGGCCCGCAGCCTCGCCCGGCTCGGCGCCACAGCGGCCATTCCCGCACTGCATGCCCTCTCCCGCAACACGGCCGACATGACCGTCCATAAAGCGGCAGATGATGCGGTCAAGGCGCTCTCTGCCCTGGCCCCCGCTGCCTCCGACGCCACCGGCGGCGACATCCCGGTAGAGATCGACGACTTGAAGGCCGCCGGCATGGAGGCGCTCCTCCTCGACCTGCTCGCCGACGATACCGCCCCGGTGCGCGTCCATGCCGCCGACGGCCTGGGCCGGGTGGAATCGGTCAAAGCGGTCACGCAGTTAACCGCAGTCCTGACCGCCGACCCGCAGCCCTACGTCCGCCGGGCCGCAGCCGAGGCACTGGGCGCCGTCCTCTGGCCCGGGCGCACCACCAAGGAGCGCATCACCCCGGCCCAGCGGGCCAAGGCGGTCGATGGCCTGGCCGCCGCCCTGGGCGACCCGGACATGGCGGTGCAGGCCGAGGCCGCCTGGTCGCTCAGCCTGATCACCCCCGAAGCCCACCGAGAAGCGGTCATGCAGCGGTTCCATGAGGTGCTCGAAGCCGCCGTCACGGGGCGCCCCGGGCCCTGGTGGGTCACCTTCCCGGCCCTGGCCAGCGCCCTGGGACTTGAGCACGACCGGGTCCGCATCGCCCGGCTGCTCCTCCGCAAAGACGTCCGCTTCAAGGGCCCCCTGGTCGAAGCAGTCCTGCAAATGGCCCGCACCGGCGCAACCGAAGCCAACGCCCTCGTCACCGAAGCGATCGCTACCCACGCCGACCCCAAGTGCGAGCACAAGCTGCTCAAGGCCCTGGGCATCACGCAGGACCCGGCGGCTCTCCCCCTCCTCCAAAGCGCCCTCAAGAGCCCTCAGGCTCACATGAAAGAGGCCGCCGCCCATGCGATCGCCCAGTACCCCGACGGCCAGCGCCTCCTGAAAGAAGCCATGTCTGCTGGCGACGAGGCCCTCATCACCGCCGCCGCCGGCGCCATCGCCGACCCCGCCTTCCTGGAGGAACTGGCACCCCGCCTCTCGCCCCGGGGCCGCATCGCCCTGCAGGCGGCGGCCCGACGCCTGGCCCGCATATAAAAGCGAACCCCGCCGAAAAACCTCGGCGGGGTTCCTGTCACTTCAGCCCCAGCAGGTACGTAGCAAGCGCCGAAACCTCTTCCTGGGTGAACTTCTCCCGGAACCGCAGCATATAGTACGGCCCCTCCGACACCACGGGCTTCTCCAGGTTCAACGCCGGCCCGATCACCGCCCGGTTCGCGCTCCAGTATGCGGGCATTCGCTCCGCATGCGGCAAAACGTACCGGTCGGCCTCATTCGGCAGCGGCTGGTTGGCGTACTTGATGAACCGCTCCACAAACGCCTGGTCCACACCCCAACGCCCAAACAAAGTCAAATCTGGCCCAACCTTCGCCCCCCGCGCCCCAACCAAATGGCAGTTCAGGCACTGCGTATGGGTACGATGGCGGAGCAGTTCCTTCGCCCGCTCGTTGATGGCCGGGTCCACCCCCTGCGCATCAGGCAGCGGCAGCTTCCCGGACTCATCAACCGTGTAATCGGCCCCCGGAATCGGAGCGAGGTCGATATCGCCAATCAAACTCCACTGGTCGCCCTGCGGCTTCATCACAAAGAGCGTGACCGCCTTCAGCGCTTCCTCGTCGAGCGGACCGCCTGCGGCCCGGCCCCACCCGGCCATGGCCGTGTATGAGATCCATTTGCCGTCCGGCGCCTTCGCCCACAGCGGATGGTCCACACTCCCCGGGCGCCCCTGGTCGACCGCCATGTAGATCTTATCGTAAATGGCCTTTCCGCCGGCGGTCGTGTAGTCGACCTTCAACTCAGCACGGTTGAGCGGCATGCCCACCGACCCTTCACCACGCGGCCCGTGGCACTGCACGCACTGCTCCGCGTAAATACGGGCGCCCTTCAGCACATACGCCTCACGGCCGCGCACTTCCTCGGCCCTCATCCGAAACGGCTCTCTCACGCAAGTACCGAGCAGGAAGACGGTCAGGACGATGGTCATGAATGTCAGTACGTAATACTTTCGCTCTGTCCGCATGGCGGGGCTCCCTTTCTTCTCAGACCCTCTCGGCATGGGCCGGTCACGATCAGGCCCACGCCTGACGGGTTACGGCACCCATTGAGGGTGCCTAGAGAGTGCAGCCCCGGACGTTGCCGTCCGGGGCCGGTGTGCTGCGCTACTGCTTAGCAGGCGGCATCGGGGTGGGCGTTGGCTCAGTCCCCGCATACTTCTTGTCGATCTCGTTGCGAATCTGCAGGAGCGATTTACCCCGCTCAAGGCCTAATCTCACGTCACGCGTGATGTCTAAGCAGATCCCTCAAGAGAGGCTCATCCCGTCGTAACCGGTGATCGTGCCGCTCTTGTTCCGGTCATAGTAGCAGGCGAAGTTGTCGGTATGACCATCGTGGTCGCAGCCGCAGTAGCAGGGAATGTACTGCAACTCATCCAGGTGCGCAGAGGCCCACATATACTCCGTCTTGATCAACGGGTCAGCCTTCACCAGCCAGTCAGGCATAGGCGGGGCGCCGGCAATCGACGTCGCATTCGGATCGATCGGCGTCTCCGCCACCCGGGTCTCCTTCGGCCGCAGCATGGCAAACGCCGCGCCGGCCAGCACGACCAGGGCCACAGCCCCGGCGACCAGGGCCTTCCACGACGACCGCGGCGGTCCCTGCTTTTTCTTCGCTCTGGCACCGGTCATCGAAGCTCCGCACGCATGGCAGAACTGCGACCCCTCCGGCACCGGGTGCGAGCAGTTCGGGCAACCAGGCAAATTGCACCCCTCCTGATGGTCCTTGTAATGCTTACGTTATAACGAATCACTGAGTCCCGCTATCGGTCGAAGAACCAAACCGCGATACCCTTAAGGGGTATACTTTGGTAGCCCCTTTTCTC
>JARBUG010000059.1 GCA_029239785.1 Symbiobacteriaceae bacterium
GCATGTGGTAGCCCAGCAGGAAGATCTCCTGCATCAGCCCTTCGTGGGAGGTCAGGCGACGGGAAAAAAATGGCTCATGTCCAGCGCAGCCTTGAAACCCCGGCCGCACGAATCACAGGTGACGTCACGGATCAGGTCGACGCCGGGCGCCGCCCCTTCCACCGCCTTGTCGATGCGCCGCCGGTCGCCCAGGGTCAGCTCCATCAGAATGTGGGTGCCCAGGGCGTCGATATCGCTCCGGTCGAGGCTGCCCAGGGCCCGGATGCACCGGGCCAGCAGGGCGTTCTTCGCACGGGACGGGTTGTCGCTCTGGCTGGCCGCGACCTTCTCCTCATCCAGCCCGGTGGGCAGGGTGAGCAGGAGCGTCCGGTGGACGGCGCCCTCGTAGGCAAAGCCATCCTCCAACTGCACGGCGATCTCCACGGCGCCGTCGTTCCCGGCCAGCCGCTTGACGGGCACCGTGGCCAGGTCTTCGGCCACCTCGGTGGACCGGCCGCAGTGCGGGCAGGTGTAGCTCGCCTCCAGCTCATCGCCGAAGGTGGCACGCCGCAGCTCCATCAGCAGGTAGTTCCGGTCGGCAGAGTAGAGCCGGGCCATCACGTCGGGATCGACCTTCGGCAGGGTGCCGAGGGCCGTCACGCAATTCGCCAGCAGCA
The DNA here is from genome assembly GCA_029239785.1 of Symbiobacteriaceae bacterium. GTDB lineage: Bacteria > Bacillota > Sulfobacillia > Symbiobacteriales > Symbiobacteriaceae > JARBUG01. The sequence continues at coordinate 657 of JARBUG010000059.1, forward strand.
TGGTCATCAAACGGCCGCCATTCTTGCGCAGCCGGGGATCGGCCATCAGGGCCTCTTCCTTGCCGGTCATTTTGCGTAAGGTGGCTTCACGGTGTACGGTGCCGTTCGCATCGGTATAGCCGACGGGAAGGGTCACCTGATAGCCCACTGCAGTTCCGATCATATGCGTTCCATGCCTCCTGCGGCTTACAGCACCCGCTTGAGCCCGTTGTGCTCCAGCACCACCGTCTGCTTGAAGAGGGTGGCGGAGCCGGCCTCCAGGTCGGAGAAGGTGCTGGACTTGATAAAGGCGCCCTTGAAGACGAAGCGCATCACTTCGACGCCGTTCTGATACTTGCTGATGGAGCCGTCGCGGCGGACCACGCCGCGGAAATCGCCCGTGTCGGCATCAAACGCATCCTGCACCCAGGTGCGGAACTCGGTGTCGGCGGCGGTGCCGTCAACGTAGCGCTCCAGGGTGAGGGGCGGAAACTTGTAGACACCGGTGGGGATCTTGCGGACCATGCTGGAACCGCCGTCCGGCACTTCGATCACTTCGACTTCGCCTTCGCTGAGGCCGCTCACTTTGGTAATGCCGGGGCTGTCCACGGTGCCAATCTGGAGCCGGAACTCATTGGCGAGAAACGGATCGGCCATGGCCGTCTACCTCCTTGTTAGTCCCTCTCGGCGTGGGCCGACCACGGATTGGCCCACGCCTGTTGGGCTACGGCCCCCATTGAGGGGGCCTAGGCTTCGCCGGCGGATGCGCCGCCCGGCTGCTGCCCCACTTCGATGACGATGGTCTCCGCCGGCTTGACCGGGTAGAAGTAGACCTCCACCCGCAGATTGCCCTGGTCGACCTGTTCCGGCGGATTGTTCTCAGCGTCCACCTTGACCGTGAAGACCTCCTCAGGCTTGCCGGTGCCGAAGGCGCCCCGGCGCCAGAGGCCGAGCAGGAAGGGCTCGACGGTGTTGTACTTGACGGAGTTCCAGAGCGCCGCCCGGTTCGGCTCCTGCTTCACCCAGCGCAGCCCCTGCTTGAGCGAGGACTTGACGAAGTTAAAGAGCAGCCGGACGTTGACGTAGAGCCACCGGGTGTCGGTGGAGAGGGTGCGAGAAGCGTCGATGACGATGCCGGCGCCCCGTACGAAGCGGATGCCGTTGACAGAGCCTTCTTTGACCAACATCGTGTGGTCGACATCTGTGATCGGCTGCGTCACGTTGATGACGCCCTGCAGCTGCGCCTCGTCGCCGGCCGGCGCCTTCCAGACGCCCCGGGTGGTATCGGTGCGGGCATAGACGCCCAGCACGTGGCCGGTGGGCGGAATGTTCAGCGTGGGCACGGCGGAGCGGCCCAGGGGATCGCTGACGGTAACGAAGGGCCAGTAGAGCGCACCGTAGACCTTGGCGCCCTGCAGGCTCTTGCCGAACTCAGCGGCGGCGGCGGGGTCTGCCGTTTCGGGCACGTGGCCGACCCACATGCAGTCGCCCCGGTTGCCGCAGTATGCGGTGCCGGCCCGGTTGACGGCCCGGAGCATCTCGGGCTCCATCGCTTCGGGTGCCGCGACCAGCTGCACTTCATGCAGGTCCAGGCTGGCCAGGGCGGCTTCGTAGTCGGGAACGCCAGGGTAGCCGCCGTCGTTGCCCGCCGTGCGGACGTGGCTGGTGGTGCCGACGCCTAAGGCGACAGGCGCTGCGAAGGCCGCCGGGCCATCGGTGCCCTGGAAGGGAAGCGCAGCGCCGGTGCTGACGCCATCGGTGCGAACGTCTGTCACGGTGACGAATTTGGAGCCGGCGTACGGATCGTTCAGCAACAAGGGGGCGTACTGGGGCGATGCGGGATCAAGGGTGACCCGCTCCCAGTTCTCCACCTGGGCCAGGGTGCCGTCCGGCTGGGTCTGCAGAACCTGGAGGTCAAACTCGCAGGAGCTGATGGTGGTGCTGCCCGCCTGGTAGCCGTTCGTCACCGGCGACTCCCAGGTGATGGCGTAGGTGAAGCCGCCGCCCGCTACGGGCGTGGCGGTCGCCGTTTTGACGACCCGGAAATCAGACGTGAGCCCGTCGCTGATGCGGATTACCATGCCGGGTGCGAACCCGGTCAGGCCGCTGACCGTGGCCGAAACGAAGGCCGGGGTGCCGCCGGGGGCGTTTGCACCTGCGACGGCGGTGCCGGACAGGCCCAACTGGGCGGCGGCGGCGCCAGAAACGGCCAGGGTAGCCGCGGCGCCCTTCGCCCGGGTGGTCAGCACCAGGCGGCCGCCCTCATCTACCGTCGCCAGGACGGCAGGCACGGTGCGGTTGATCAGCCCGGCCACCATGACCGCCGGGGCGGCGTTCAGGGGTGCGATGCCGGTGGCCGCGTCAAAGGTGATGGTCGGGGCGGCAGTGCCGGCCACGGTGATGGTGAGCGCGTGGGGGCCGCCCGCCAGGTTAAAGGGGCCGGCGGCGGTGCCCTGCAGCCTGCCGGGCGTGGCGCCTGCGGCGTTGGCCTTGAGGCGGGCCTGGGCCTTGGGGTTGTCCTTGACGGCGACGGCCAGGCCGTTGCCCCAGGCGCCCGGGTCAACATTGCCCCGGTAGCCTGCGGTGACCTGGAGGGCCGGGGCGGACTCGGCCCGGTCCCGCAGGGTGGCGCTGGCGGCGGCTGAACCGGCGCCCGTCACCCGGCGGATGACGGCCCGGGTGCCGCCGTTTGCCAGGAAGCCCTGGAACGCATAGGCACCAAAGTAGTGGGCGCCACCGTTATCGCGGTAATGAGCCCCGAAACGCTCTACGAACTGTCCCCACGAGGTGACGCCCGTGGCGCCCGCAACCGGACCCCGTTTGGTCCGGATCAGAAATGCGGCCACCGAAGTGGGGGCGCCCTGGATGGCCGGCGATGCGGAACCGTTGGTCTCGACGACATTCACGCCGATGTTGGGCATGGGTCTCCTCCTCCCGCTTGCAGCACAGTTACAGGTGGGACTCTTCCAGCGCAGCCGGCAGCGCCCGGTCTTCCGGGTGGCCGCTGGCCACAGTCACATGGGCTACCGGCACCACGACCTGGCGCGGACCGGCTTCTTGCCAGGTTCGGAGGCGGAAATAGAGCGGAATCCGACCGGGCACGGGACTCTCCGTCAACAGGCCTGGCCACTTCTCAGCCGCCGGGTCGATCCACTCCAGTGCCAGCGGCCTGCCGCCGACCCAGAGCATGCGCCGGGGACAGAGCGTGGTCAGCAGAAACTGCTGGAGCCGGTTCTTCTGGCTCCGGGTGCCCCGCACGACTTCGATCTGGTAGTACAGGTCCACGGCCACCTGGGGCGGCCGCACCCAGACCTGCCCCGCCGGGGTGGTGCCCCGGGCTTCATCTGCTGCCATGCGGTCCCGGGCGAGGATCATGCCGCAGGGCACGACCCGGATGTAAGGCGCCACTGCGGGCTCCACCCAGCCGGTCAGGTCTGGCTGCCAGAGTACGGCGGGCACCAGCACGCCGCTGCCTGCCGTCGCCTCCACCTGACCGTCCAGCAGGGCCAGCAGTGCGCCGTCCTCATCGGTCAAAAACTCGTCTTTCACGGCCACAAGATCGTCCAGCACGGCCCGGAAACCAACGCCTGTGCTGTGCCAGGCCACCGCCACCCAATCGACCTGCCGGTCGGGCAGGTCCGCCAGGTCAAGGCGATGCAGCTCCCACTGCCCCGCATGGGCCACCGTGAGCGGCCATGAGGCCAGCACGGCAGCGCCACGCCCGGCCAGGAAGGCCAGGTACGGCGGGCTGTCGGGTGCACCGCCGGCCGCCCGGCTGGCGCTGACCCAGAGCCTGATCTCCCCGTAGGGGGACAGGTCGGTCACGGCCGGCAGCGGCTGGCGGGCCGTGTAGGTGGTGCCCGCCTCGGACTGATCGGCGATCCCTTCCAACTGCCAGGCCAGCCCGTCGCGGCCGTACCGCACGGGCGAGTGCACCACCGTGGAGCGCAGGGCAGCCGCAGCGGGGCCATCGGTCACAAACGGGGTACTGCCTGCCCCCAGCATCAGGTGGGCCAAAGGTCACCCCTCCTCGCTTCGGCATGGGACCATTCATCAGGTAGATACCGGATAGGCTAGATTCTATCAGGGTTGTACATTTACGTGTATCCCACTTTTCTGGGATTCAGACGAATGTGCCGTTTCACACTGTTTCAAGGAGGTCAGGTATGCCGGAAACGAAAGGAAAAGATGGACTGATGGACGCGACGAAACAGCTCTGCTATGCGGGGCTGACGCTGGATGAGTTGCCGGGCAGAATCATGACGGCACTTCGGAGTATCGTGCCGTTCGATGCCCATTGCTTCAACCAGGTGGACCCGGCAACAGAGCTGATGATGCGCTCACTGGCAGAAGGGGTCGGTGGGCCTGCGGCGGCCCGCCTCTTTCTGGAGGAGCTTTACTTTGAGGAGTATTTGCCTGAACTGAAGCGCCTGGCCCGCAGCCGCTGCCCGGTGGGCCTGCTCTCCGAGCACTGGCGCGGGCAGATGGAGCAGTCCGAGCATTTCAACCGCCTACTCCGGCCCCTGCACTTCGGCGATGAACTGCGCCTGGTCTGCACAGCCGGCGGCCGGTTCTGGGCCTTCATCGTCCTGTACCGGGAGACGGGGGCGCCCCGGTTCTCTCCCGAGGAGCGGCAGGCGCTGGCCCTGCTGGGGCCGCACATCGGTGCCGCGCTGCAGGCTGCCGTCCTGCAGACGATCGCCCGGGAGCCGGAAGCGCCGGGGGCCGCCCCTGCCCCCGGCGTGCTGGTGCTCGATCAGCAGGGGCGGGTGGAGCATTTCTCCGAGGCGGGCATGCACTGGCTGGGCGAGATCGGCCAGTTGGGCCCGGACTGGATGCAGGGAGAGCAGCTGCCAGTGCCTGTGGTGCAAACCCTTAGTGCGCTCGGGCGTATGCTCTCGGCTGCCGACGGGGACGGGGCGCCCCTGCCGCTGGTCTCCGTCTACGGCCGGAGCGGCCGGTGGCTCTCCATCTCTGCCTCGCACCTGGCGCCGGGCATTGGGGAAGGCCGCAAGCGGATGGTGATGCTGGAGCCGGCGGTGCCCCGGGAACTGCTCAAGCTCCACACCGGTGCGTTCAGCCTTACGCCGGCCGAGGAGGCCGTAGTGAAGCTGGTGCTGCAGGGGGCCTCTACGGCGCAGATCGCGACGGCGCTTCTGATCTCCCGGTATACGGTACAGGACCATCTCAAGCACATCTTCGACAAGGTCGGGGTCAGGTCGCGGCGGGAGCTGGTCAAGCGGCTGTTGATTACTTCTGCAGCATCTCTGCCCAGGCCGTGACCGTTGGCCCCGTCAGATCCCACACCGCCGGCCCCAGCCAGAGCAGAACGAAGGGCACAGCCAGCCCGACCAGCGCAAACTTGCCGATCGCGCAATACCGTGCCAGCCGAGGCCAGAACTCACGCCTGGTTCCCGCGATCACCTGCATCAGCCCCACATTCTCCACGGCATCCAGCAGCCCCGCCAGCAGCTGCGCCCAGGCGACCAGCAGCCCCACCGTTCTGAGCCACGGCCAGGGCAGGTGCGATGCCCCCAGCCCGGCCAGCAGCGCCAGCAGCGGCGCATACCCCACCAGGAAGAGGAAGTCGGCCCCAACCTGGAACGCAGCCGTCCGGGCCGCCCCGGGCTTTGCCTTCTCCCAGGCCGCCAGCAGCGCCTGCGCCCGGCTCAGGCTCCCCGCCACTTCAAAGGCGACAATCCCCCCGCTCGGCGGCGAGGTGCGCGGCAGCCGCCCGAACAGGGCCATCAGCACCCAGGCGGCCGCAGCCAGACCGGCGAACCCCCAGCCCCACACGGGGTCCACCAGCGTGTGCGGGGCGCCGTCCAGCCTCCCCGCTACCCACGCCCACCCCAGCGCGAAGGTCACAGCGACAGCACCTCCCAGCCAGCCGGCTCGGGCCGCAGCCCCAGGCGGCCCGGCCCAGGGCAGGATGATGCCAAGCAGTAGCCGGGTCGGCTTCAGCACAAGCAACAGGGCCAGCCGCAGCGCCTTCAGGGCTGGCGGCAGCACGTCGGCGCCCCGCCCCAGGGCCGTCGTCAAGTTATCCAGCCCGTGCAGGAAGCCGTTCACCAGCACGCCTTTGCGGATGTGGCCCATCCCTTCTTCCCCGATGTTGTGATCGAGCGTCAGATACGCCCACAGCACTTCCATGGGGGCGGAGGTCAGCACCTCGTCCAGCGACGGCTCCGCCGCCAGAGCGGGGGCGGCGGCGGGCCGGGCCGGCACCGGCGCCGCGACAGACGCCGCAGCAGACGCCGCCGCAGCAGCCGCTGCCTGGGCCGGCGCAAAGCCCCCGGCCCCGGTCCCGGCCCCACCGCCCGCGGCCTCCGCCACCATCTGCGCGTAGCGCGCCTTCAGCTTGCCAACGTCCAGAATCTCCTTCTCCTGCGTCAGGATTTTCCGGTGCCGGTTGGCCACCACCACGTCGCCGACCCGCTCCAGATCCCGGGCCGCAGCCGCGGGCAGATGCTTCCCGGCCTCCTTCACGACCAGACTGCACAGCAGTTCCGCCGCCTCCAGCCGCCCCCACATGATATCGTTGCTGCGCCACCGGGGATCAAAAAAGCCCCCCAGATGCCCCAGCACCTCCGAAGCCAGCTTCGCATGGGCCGGCCGATTGACCCGGCGGGTGGGCCCCGGCGCCATCAGCACCGGGTCGATGGCGTCCCACTCGGCCACCTCACCCTCCCGGGTCAGCGGCAGGAGCAGCACGTCCCGGTGCTCAAAACCGTTGTATACCTCCTGCAGATGGGCGCCCAGCCCACTATCGCGCGCCGCAAACCCGTTGCGCCCACACAGTAGATCCCAGGCCTTTTCAACCTCGCCCTCCGCCCGCTTTGCCACCCAGAGCAGGTAGCTATGTACCGCATCCAGCGCCTCCCGGGCCGCATGGGGCCGGCGCCCCCAGGTCGCCACCAACTCCTTCATCTGATGGGCAACCGTTGGATCATCCGTCTGCGTCCGCGCATGTGCGATAACCCAGCGGGCGTTCCGCCAATCCTCCAGCGCATTCCAGAAGTACTGCTGCACGTCGCACACGGTCTGCTGCCGATCATGCACCTTCCGCAATCCGGCTGCCGTCAGGGCTTGCGGAGCGGCGTGACCATCGGTCGCGCGCACCTCGGCCACGTATTGGTTCAGCCGGAGCAGCAGGTAGTGCATCCGCCGAATCTGATACGGACAGTCCCACAGCTCAAGCAGCTCCGGCGGCGCAATCGGACTGACCAGCGCCTCCACCATCCGCTCGCTGTCGGCCACGCCCCGCAGGGCCGCCCGGAAGCCCCCCTTGAGCTCCTCCAGCGCCCTGAGCGCCCGCACGCTCCGGTAGCCCTCCAGGGTGCGGTCCATCGGCCCGGCCGCCCCCGCCGCCGCCTCAGCCAGCCGCTCCTCCAGCGTCCGGAAGCCCGCCGTCACCTGCCGGCGGTACTCATTCTGCCGGTCCACCTGCTCCAAGTACGAGACCACATCCTCATTTGTCAGCACCCCGGGCAGCCCGCCCAGAATCTGCAGCAGATGCGGCTCGCCCTCCCGCTGCGCCTTCAGCCCCATGGGCGGATCCGGGTCGACCCAGAGCAGCACCCGCTCCACCGGCTTATCGGCGCTGCGCTGGAAGATCGTCCGCACCACCGGCTCGAACGGTTTGTTCATCAAAATGCCGCCGTCGCTGAACCAGAACGCCCGCCGCTCCTCATCCGGCAGCAGGTGGACCAACCGAGCCGCCTCGGCCTCTGCCCGGGTAATCTGCTGCGGCGGGAAGGCGCCCGGGAAGGCCGAAGTCGCCCGGCCTACCAGCGCCAGCAGCCGGTCACGCTGCTCCCCTTCACCGGTATCCTCCGAGAGAAAATCGTTTTGAAAATAGCTGCGCGACGCCTTGCGGCCATCCAAAAAGAACGGCTTGCCATCGGGCGTGCCCAGCGTCCGCTTCCGAAAATGAAAGAGATGGCTGTTGCGTAGCTGCACCGTCTCCCGGCCGAAGATCTCCCGGTGGCGCACCTGCCTGCCGTGCAGATCGGTCGCGGTCACGAACAGATCGAGCACCTTCACCTGGGTGGCCAGCGCCGGGTCGGCGGTGGCAGACATGCGCCGCATCACCGCCTCCAGGTTCTTCTCCATGATCTCCCCGGAGAGGATCGCCTGCGGATCATCCGTCCTGACCAACTTGTCGATCTGTGCTTCCGTCCGCCACAGGTCGCTCATGCCCGTCATCGCATCGCTGCCGACGGCCAGCGCCTTCGCGAGCACCAGCCCGTTCAGCCCGCCCGCCGACGTGCCGGCGATCACATCGATCACAAATCGTGCCCCGGCGGCCTCCAGCAGGGGCCAATACTCGCTGCCGCTCTCCTCGCCGCGCTGCGACGCCCGCACAATCTCCAGCAACTCCTGCACCACGCCGTTCATGTACACCGCCAGCGCCAGCCCGCCGAACATGACCAGCCCTACGCGTATCTCAATCCCCCGCTCCGCCGCCGGTGCCACGGCTGCGCCCCCCTCCGGGATCACTTCTGGCGCCGCTTTTCCGCCCTGGCCGCTTTCTCTTCCTCTGTAAGGTAGTCGATCGGGCGGAAAGTGGCCGCGTTTATCTGTATGCCGACCACCTTGCCGTACGTCGGGTCATCCTCTGCATAGAGCCTGATGAACATGCGCGTCCCCGTGGGAATGGTCGCCTGCCGATACGCCAGCAGCCTGGCCGCCTTGATGCGAACGTACCGCCCCTGGTCCCCCCAGACCATCTCCAGGGCGTCCGGCGTCTGGATGGCGCCCGGAACGCCGATCAGCTCCTCCGCATTCTTCGCCGACCGGGCGATGAGCAGCCAGGTCGGCGCCCGCCCCTCTCCCTGGGCCTCGCCCACATCTGCGATCAGCTTTGATGCAGCCCGGTCTGCCAGGGCTGTCTTCCGGTCAAATCGGATGGTCCAGAAGGCGCTGGGACCGGGTGTCACCAGATCCCCCAGCTTGATAATCCGCGACTGATGATCATCGGGACCAGGGCTGCCGACCATCGTACCGCCACCTTCCTACATAGGAGAATATACTAACATTATAGCAAACATGAGTTGAACGGCAATAAGGTGGCTGAACGTTGCATAAATGCAACCGGTCGTCGCTCCCCGTCACACCTTCGTCACATCTCGTCGCCTCCTCGTCGCGTCCTCGTCGCTCATCGGCGGCTCGTCGGCCATACGTCGGTCGCCACACACTCCTCGTCGGTCCCTCGTCGCGCGTTCGTCGGTCGCCGTACACCCTTCGTCGGTTCTTCGTCGCCATTTCGTCGGTTACCATCCACCCCTTGTCGGTCGTTCGTCGCTCCGTCGACACATTTTTCGCCGCAGATGTCGCAGATATCGCAGATACCAGGCGAAGTCTGTCCGGGTCATCCACCCGAATCGCGGCCCAGAAAGTCCCACCCGGTATCTGCGTCATCTGCGGCAATAAAAAAACGCCCGGAGCCCCCCGCCAGGCGGGAGCGCTCCAGGCCAACCCCTCAATCGTTACCAACCTTCTCCCGAACCGGAATCAGGAGCGACAGCGCCACCGAAGCGGCGATCACCCCCAGCACCACGCCCAGCGAAATCCCGATGTTCAAATGGAACCCAAACCCCAGCGCCACCATCTTCGCACCGATAAACGCCAACACCAGCGACAAGCCGATCTTGAGATACCGGAACCGATCCATGATGCCTGCCAGCAAAAAGTAGAGCGCCCGCAGGCCCAAAATCGCGAAGACGTTCGACGTCAAGATGATGAAGAAGTCGGTCGAGACCCCCATCACCGCCGGAATCGAGTCGACCGCAAAGACCAGGTCGGTCAGCTCCACCATCACAATCGACATGCCCAAAAAGGTCAGCTTGTTCTTCCCCTCATGCCGGGTCAGAATCTGGTTCCCCACAAACCCCGGATAGACAGGGAAGAGCTTCGCCGTCCACTTGTACATCTTCGACTCTTCCAGCGGCCCCTCATGCCCGCCGCCGGCCACCATGCGCCAGGCGGTCACCAGCAGGAAGACGCCAAAGAGCGGTAAGAGCCAGTTGAACCGATGGACCAGCTCCACGCCCAGCACAATCAAAACCGCCCGCATCACAATCGCACCGATCACGCCCCAGGCCAGCGCCCGGTGCTGCAGCCCGCCCCGAATCCCGAAGAACCCAAAGATCGTCGCGATCACGAAGATGTTATCCACACTCAGCGCCTTCTCCAGGAAGTAGCCGGCGATGTACTGCATCCACATCTCGCCGCCGTACCGCCAGTAGACATAGCCGCTGAAGAGGAGCGCAATCATGATCCAGATCAGCGACGTCCAGGCCGCTTCCTTCAGGCCGATCTCATGGTCATCCTTGTGCAGCACGAACAGGTCAAGCCAGGTCGCGAAGGCGACGAAGGCCAGGAAGAGCACCATTTCAACCCCGTGTGCGGCCAGCATGCTCGCGAATGCCCCCTTTACGGGATGATGACTACATAACAGTCTTCCCATAACGGGCGCGAAAAAGGGCACGGTCGCGATTGCTGACCGTGCCCCAATTCTTACCGCCGCTTGGCGGGTTCGATGCTGATCGTGCGACCCTTGATCGTCGACTCCTGCATCGCCTGAATCACCTGTTGGGCCACATCCTTCGGCACTTCCACAAACGTGAAGCGGTCGTAGATGTTGATCAACCCGATGATGTTGCCCGGAATGCCCGCCTGGCTGGCGATGGACCGGACGATGTCGGCCGGCTGAATCATCTGCTGGCGGCCCACGTTGATGAAGAGCCGCACCATGCCCGGCTCGGCGCCCGTGTCGCCGAAATCGACGGCCGCCGGCTGGTTCGGCGTGGCCGACTTGTCGTCGCCCGAAATCATCTTCAGGGCGGCGGCAAGCAGCAGCTCGGGATCGTACTCATCAAGCAGTTCGTCGGCCATCTCCTTGTACATGGCGAGCTGGCCTTCGTCCATCACCTTGATCAGCTTCTCCTTCAGCTGCTCCCGCTGCTTCTCCGCCACATCCATGACGGACGGCAGGGGCCGGCGCTGAATCCGGGTCTTCATCACCCGCTCGATCAGCCGGAGCTGACCGAACTCACGGGCCGAAATCAAGGTGATCGCCGTACCAGTACGCCCGGCCCGGCCCGTGCGGCCGATGCGGTGGACGTACGACTCGGGATCCTGCGGAATGTCGAAGTTGAAAACGTGCGTCACGTCCTGGATGTCCAGGCCGCGGGCGGCCACATCGGTGGCGACCAGCAGCTCGACGCCGCCTTCCTTGAAGCGGTTCATCACCCGGGTGCGCTGCGCCTGGTTCATGTCGCCGTGAATGCCCTCGGCCAGGTAGCCGCGGGCCTGCAGGCCTTCGACCAGCTCGTCAACGCCCTTCTTGGTGCGGCAGAAGCAGATGCCACGATCGACATCTTCCATATCAAGGATTCGGCAGAGCGCCTCGGTCTTAAATGCCGGCCGGGTCTCGTAGAAGAACTGTTCGATCTGCGGAACCGTCATCTGCTGCGGCGAAACCTGAATGTGGACGGGCTCGCGCATGTAGCGGCGGGCCAGGCGCTTGATCTCATCGGGCATGGTGGCCGAGAAGAGCAGCGTCTGCCGTTCGGCCGGCGTACCGGTCAAAATGAACTCGATATCTTCCACAAAGCCCATATCCAGCATTTCGTCGGCCTCATCGAGCACGACGACCTTGACGCCGGAGATGTTCAGTGTGCCGCGCCGCATATGGTCCATAACCCGGCCGGGGGTGCCAATAACCACGTCGACTCCGAAATGGAGCGAACGGATCTGGCGCTCGATGGACTGGCCGCCGTAAATGGCGATGGCCTTGAGGCGCGCGTACTTGCCGATCTTCTGGACCTCTTCAGCAACCTGAACAGCCAGCTCGCGGGTGGGGCAGAGCACCATGGCCTGCACCGACCGCACTTTGGGATCCAGCCGCTCGATAATCGGGACCGCAAAGGCGGCCGTCTTGCCGGTGCCGGTTTGAGCCTGGCCGATCACGTCCTTGCCCTCGAGCAGCTTCGGAATCGCATGCTCTTGGATCGGCGACGGCTCTTCAAATCCCATGTCATCCAGTGCCTTGAGCACCTTGTCCGAAAGCCCTAAATCCCGGAACGTCAACTTGGTCTCCGTCATGTAATCTCTCCTCGGTTACGTCCTCCCGCGCCTACACGTGTCCCCGCAGAGCCCCCATTCTCTACGTTCGGGTCAAGCGCATCTACGGTCTAGATCCGGCCACTGGAGCCGAACAGCCGCATCTTTTCTTTGGTCACGGCCTTGACCGCCTCACGGGCAGGCCCGATCAAGTGCCGGGGATCATCGACGCCGGGCTTCTTGGTCAGCGTGTCGCGCACGCCGTTGACAAAAGCCAGCTTCAGCTCGGTGCCAATGTTGATCTTGCTGACGCCTGCGGCGATGGCGTCACGGATCATGTGGTCGGGGGTACCGGAGCCGCCGTGCAGAACAAGGGCCACTTCGGGGGCAACGGCCTTGACTGCCTTGTAAATACGGCCCATCCGCTCGATATCGAGCTTCGGCTCGCCATGGTAGAGGCCATGGGCGTTGCCAATGGCGACGGCGACCGCATCGATGCCGGTGTCCACCACAAACTGGGCGGCCTCGTCCGGCTCGGTCATGGTCGCATCCGCTGCGGCAACGACGATGTTCTCTTCCACGCCGCCGATTTTGCCAATTTCGCCTTCGACGGTGGCGCCGACGGCGTGGGCCATCTCGACGACCTTCCGGGTAATAGCCACGTTCTCATCATACGAGAAATGTGACGCGTCGACCATCACTGATTTAAACCCAGCGACGATGCACTGCGTGGCCATCTTAAAAGAAGGACCGTGGTCGAGGTGGGCAACGATGGGCACGGGTGCGGCTTCAGCTAAGGTTTTGACGATGTTTGTGATGGTTTGGAGACCGGCATATTTGATGGCGCCCTCAGAAATGATCAGGATCGCCGGCGACTTCTCTTCGACGGCGGCTTCAATGACGGCCTGGACGGTCTCGAGGTTCTGGATGCCGAAAGCGCCGACGGCGTACTTGCCGGCTTCTGCGTTCTTGAGGATCTCCTTCATGTTAACGAGCGGCATAGCTAGGTGGCCTCCCTACTTGGCTTTGAGCAAGTCATCGACGAACATCCGGGCGGAGCCCATGTTGGTGGCGACAGGGATGTCCCGCACATCGCAGAGGCGGAGCAGGGCTGATACGTCTGGCTCGTGGGGCATGGCGGTCAGGGGGTCGCGCAGGAAAATCACCATGTCCATGCCGCCCGTGGCCACCAGCGACCCGATCTGCTGGTCGCCGCCCAGGGGGCCGGAGAGGAAGCTGTGAACCGGCAGCCCGGTGTGCTCGGCGATCAGCTTGCCCGTGGTTCCGGTGGCGAAGAGCTCGTGCCCCTCGAAGGCGTTTTTGTTGTCCTGAACCAGCTTGATCATGGCGAGTTTGCGGTTATCGTGTGCGATGAGGGCGATTCGCATCCTTATCGTTCCTCCTTTGGGCACCTGTCCATGCGCGGGACGAAAGGGAGCCCCCCAAGTGGCCTTGGGGGGCGGTCCCGAGGGTGACTAGAGGCCCTTGGAGGCGATGTAGGCGATCAGGTCGGCGAGGCGGTTGGAGTAGCCCCACTCGTTGTCGTACCAGGCCAGAATCTTGACCATGTTGCCGTCGAGCACCAGGGTGCTGGGGGCGTCAACGATGGAGGAGTGCGGGTTGCCCTTGAAGTCCATGGAGACCAGCTCATGCTCCTCGTACTGGAGCACACCCTTCAGCTCGCCTTCGGCGGCGGCCTTCAGGGCAGCGTTGATCTCTTCCTTGGTGGTCTTGGTGGCGATTTCGCAGGTGAAGTCGGTGGCGGAGACGACCGGGGTCGGGACCCGCAGGCTGAAGCCGGTCAGCTTGCCCTTCAGTTCGGGCAGGACCAGGGCCACGGCCTTGGCGGCGCCGGTGGTCGTCGGGATGATGGAGAGGGCGCCGGCCCGGGCCCGGCGGAGGTCCTTGTGCGGGAAATCCAGGATCACCTGGTCGTTGGTGTAGCTGTGAATGGTGTTCATCATGCCCTTGACGATGCCGAACTTCTCATGCAGCACCTTGACCACGGGGGCCAGGCAGTTGGTGGTGCAGGAGGCGTTGGAGATCACGTTGTGGGCCTTGGCGTCATACTTCTCTTCGTTGACGCCCATGACGATGGTGATATCCTCGTCCTTGGCCGGGGCGGAGATGATCACCTTCTTGGCGCCGCCGCTGGTGATATGGACCTGGGCAGCAGCCTTGTCGGTGAAGCGGCCGGTGGCCTCGATGACCACATCGACTTCGTGGTTCCGCCAGGGAATCTGGGCGGGGTCCTTCTGGGCGTAAACCCGGACGGCCCGGCCGTCGACGACGATGGAGTCCTCGGTGGCGGTCACTTCGGCGTTCAGGACGCCAAAGTTGGTGTCGTACTTGAGCAGGTGGGCGGAGGTGGCGGGCGGGGTCAGGTCGTTGATGGCGACGACTTCGATGTCAGGACGGTTCATCACGATGCGGAAAAAGCGACGACCGATGGAGCCGAACCCGTTGATGCCAACGCGAATGGTCATTCTATGTTCCTCCTCTACATGAGTAGCAGAGCCTTAGCCAACGCTAGGTACCCGGAACAACTCTTCTATCACCAGGGCGGCCCCGCCCAGGGGGCAGGAGTCTTCGCCCAAGGGTGTCAGGACAATTTGGACCTTCTCCCGCAGCGTCGGGAGGGCCCGGGCCATGGCGGCCTCGCGCAGGGGCTGGAGCAGCAGGTTCTCGGCCCTTGCGGTGCCGCCGCCCACAATCACCATGGACGGGTTGAGCAGGTTGATCAGGTTGCCAATGGCCAGTCCCAAGTAGCGCCCGGCTTCTGCTAGTGTGTCCCGCGCAAGCTCATCGCCTTCATCGGCAGCGTCGATGACCGTGGTGCCGATGACCCGGTCCAGGTCGCCTTCCACCATCTCCACGATGCGGGAGGGTTGTCCCTGTCCGAGGCGCTTGACCGCCCGGCGTGCAATCGCCGTGGCGCTGGCCACCGTCTCGAGGCAGCCATAGCTGCCGCACCGGCAGCGGGGACCGTCGTTATCGACGATCATGTGGCCGATTTCGCCGGCGCCTTCATGGGCGCCGCCGTACAGTTCCCCGCCGATAATCAGGCCGGCGCCAATACCGACGCCCACCCTGATGTAGGCAAAGTTGTCGATGCCCTTCGCAGCACCGAAGGAGTGGTCGCCCCAGGCCATGGCCCGGGCGTCATTCTCAATCCAGACGGGGAGCACGAGCCGCTCCTCCAGCATCTGTACGACGGGCATATCGGCCACGTCGAAGTGGGGTGAGTAGTGCCAGGTCCCGGTTTTGCGGTCGACCATGCCGGTAATGCCCAGGCCAACGCCGGCAACCGGCACGGGCTGCGCCGTTTTGGGCAGGTTGGCCAGCAGGTCACGGACAGCCTGCTCGACCCGGCCCAGTTCCTGGACGGGGTCGCTGGATTCGACCCGGTATTTGACCCGCCTGACCACGTTGCCCGACAGGTCGGAGAGCACGGCCCGCACATGGCCGGCCGAGAGTTCCGCACCCACCACGTACCGGGCCCGGGGATTAAAGCGGAGCAGAATGGGCGGGCGCCCGCCGGATGACTCGCCGGTGCCCATCTCTTCGACCCAGCCTTCTTCGAGCAGTTCTGAGACGACTGCGGAGATGGTGGGACGTGTCAGGCCGGTCTGTTCGGCGGCGTCGGCCCGGGAGATCGGTCCGGCCGAGCGAATCAGGCGCAGGACCCGCTGCTTGTTGATCGCCCGAATCAGCTCAGGGCCAGCAAGCATTCCCTTCACTCCCCTCAGGCTTAAGTAAAGCAGTTTAACGAAGTGGGTCGAGAGAGAGCCGCCGTTGGCGGCTACACCCTTATTTTCACCCTCGAACTGCCAGATGTCAAGTTACACTGTAAAACCTCTTAACAAACTTCCTATCGTGTCATTTGGGTATAGACCTTTGGATTACTTGATGGGTTTCTGCCGTTGCAGGCGCCTGTGGGGGCGTATGGGTGGCTGCCCGTTGTCGACGCCTGTGGGGGCAGATAGGGGGCCACTCTCCGCTTTCAGCGCTTGGGCGGCCTTCGGCCATCGCCCAATCTGGGCACCGACGTCCGCTTGCCCCTATCCACCCCCCCTAGTTATACGTGGTGGCCGAGCACGTAGCGCCGGATCATGGCGAGCGCATGCGTTGCCGTGCGGTCTCTGATATCCTGCCGGCTGCCCCATAACTGGAGCGTTCTTGTCGTAATATGATCCTTCGCGGCCAGGCCAATACAGACCGTGCCAACCGGCTTCTCGGTGGTGCCGCCGTCAGGGCCGGCGATGCCGGAGACTGCCACGGCCACGTCGGCGCCGGCCGCCGCCAAGGCGCCCGCGGCCATGGCGGCCACTACCTCCTCGCTGACCGCCCCGTGTTGGGCCAGCGTTTCAGCGGGCACTCCGAGCAGCTTCATTTTCGCGTCGTTGCTGTAGGTGACGAAACCGAAGTCAAAGCAGGCGCTGCTGCCGGGCACATCGGTCAGGCGCTTGGCAATCAGGCCGCCCGTGCAGGATTCGGCGGTGGTGGCCTTGAGGCCCCGCTCCTTCAGCAGCTCCCCTACCGCCTGTTCCAGGGAAGTGTTGTTCGTGCCAT
The DNA here is from genome assembly GCA_029239785.1 of Symbiobacteriaceae bacterium. GTDB lineage: Bacteria > Bacillota > Sulfobacillia > Symbiobacteriales > Symbiobacteriaceae > JARBUG01. The sequence continues at coordinate 17,277 of JARBUG010000059.1, forward strand.
AGATGTGCCGGCCAACCCGGTCACGAATCGCCTGCTCCACCGGGGCGATGCGGGCCAGGCCTTCCTCGGACGTTGCGGCCTTGGTCGCCAGGCGCAGGTGTACTTCGCCGGTCTTGGCATAAGGTGCGATGGACGGGTCGCCCTGGGACGCGATCAGGTCCTTGAGCGCATCTTCCAGCTGCGATTCGCCAATGTCGATGAAGCGGAGCGTCCGGGTGACCAGCGAGAGCGGCGCCCCGCCCATGCGGGCCGTCAGGAAGGGGACGACCTGCCGCTCAAACATGGGCCGCAGTTCGATGGGCGGCCCGGGCAGGAGGATGATCGCCTTGCCCTGGGAGGCGGGCAGAATCAGCCCCGGCGCCGTGCCCCGGTCGTTGGGCAGCACGGTCGCGCCCCGGGGCACCAGCGCCTGGCGGGCGTTGTTCTCCGACATCTCGCGGCCCCGCCTGGCAAACCAGGCCCGCAGTTCCGCTTCGATCGTCCGGTCCAGCTCCAGGGGCAGCCCGGCCACCTCCGCCGCCACTTCCCGGGTAATATCGTCCATGGTCGGCCCCAGCCCGCCCGACGCGATTACTACGTCTGACCGCTCCAGCGCCTGCTTGAAGACGGCCCGGGCCCGGTCGTAGTTGTCGCCCACCACCTGCTGATAGTAAACATCAATCCCGAGCAGCGCCAACTGCTCGCTCAAGTACTGCGCATTCGTGTTCAGAATCTCGCCCAGCAATAGTTCTGTCCCCACAAAAACCAGTTCAGCCTTCACGGCGCTCCCTCCACTCTCGCGGCATACGAAGGTAAGTTTCTCCAGACATACTCCATCTCCTCCGCCACGAATCCTAAGAGCGATAGACGCGAGGAGGCGAATCAACGTGCCGATGCGGAAACTGACCCCCCGAACTGATGCGGGGGAGCTGTGCGGCGATCCGTATCAAGTCTCCGGGGCCGCGCCGGCCATGATGGATGACGACCAGGACGGGGACCCGGGCGGCGACAACGTGGAGCAGGGCGCCCGGGGCGGGGGCGGCGCCGCACGAGCCGGCCGCTCTGCCGGGGGTGATGGCTCGCCGGTCGTTCAAATCGTGGATGCGTTTCTCGCAGGCGCCACTGGTGACGCTGACGAGCTGGGCCAGGGCCAATCACGGTCTGAAGTCCCCTCCACCTACTCTCCAAGCCGGCTCCAACGCGCAGCAGGCGAAGTGATCGCCGAACTGCACGCCGCCAAACAGGAGCTGGCCAAGGAGCTAGAGGCAAACTTAAAGCAACTGAAGGCGGTCCTCAAAGAGACGCAGAAGATTGCCAAGGAGATGGAGGCTGTCCTGCGCGAAGCCCAGGCCAAGCCGCCCGAGGAGGATAAGTCAACAGGCGACAAGCAGCGCGGCAATCAGAAGCAAAACCAGCAAGACGCCTGGGACCCGCCGACGCTGAAGAAGACCAAGGGCAAAAAGCAGCAAGACGAAGAGGACCAGTCCGACGAGGACGAAAACGAGGACGACGAGCAGGACCAAAGCCAGGTTCCCAAGTGGTCACCGCCCGAGGATGCGCTGCACCCACAGCACTGACGCGCAAAAAGCGGCTGCCTGCCCCGACCAGGGCAAGCAGCCGCCTTCTCTTTACGCAGCCTCGGTCTCAGTCGCCGCCGCCGGCATGGCCGGCAGGGCAGGCGCCGCGGCCAACATGACCCGGAGGTCGTCGCCGCTGATCACCTCATGGGCAGTCAGCACATCGGCCACCTGCACCGCTACCTCCCGGCGCTGCTCCAGGAACCAGCGCACCTTCGCCATCTGCTGCCGGATAATCGTCGCGACCACTTCGCTCTCCCGGGTCTTGTTGCCGTGCTCCGGGTCAACAATGCCCAGTTCGCTCATGCCGGCCTGCACAATCCGCCGGGCCATCTCGTTCGCCTTGGCGAAGTCGCTGCTGGCGCCGGTGGAGCCGTCGCCCAGGACCAGTTCCTCGGCCGCAAAGCCAGCCAGGGCCACCGCGATCTGGGCCTCCAGCAGGGGCCGGGTGTAGAGGTACCGGTCATCGCTCGGGTTGGTCCGCACGTAGCCCATGGCACGGCCACGCGGCGTAATCGTCACGGTAGAGACGGAGCCCGCTTCAGTCCACTCACCAACCAGCGCATGGCCGGCCTCGTGAATGGCCACCCGGCGCTTCTCCTCGGGCATCGGCTTCCGGTCCAGCTTCTCACCCAGAATTACCTTGTCAACCGCCTCCACCATGTGGTGCATGGCGATCTGCTCGGCGCCGTCGCGCAGGGCGAGAATCGCGGCCTCGTTGGAGAGCGCCTCAAGGTGGGCGCCGGAGAAGCCGAAGGTTTGCCGGGCCAGGTCCTCCAGGCTCACACCCGCAGCCAGGGGCTTGCCCTTGGTGTGCAGCGCCAGAATCGCCAGGCGGCCTTCCTTGTCCGGCAGGTCAACGTTGACCACCCGGTCAAAACGGCCGGGCCGCAGCAGGGCGGGGTCGAGCATGTCCGCCCGGTTCGTGGCGCCCATGATCAGCACCTGTACTTCATCATCGACCACAACGCCGTCCAGCTCAACGAGCAGGGCGTTCAGGGTCTGGTCGTATTCCATGTGGCTGGCGTGGCTGCCACGCTTGACGCCCAGCACATCGATCTCATCGATGAAGATCATGGCCGAATTCTTCTTCTCCCGGCGGGCGGTCTCCCGCGCCTTGCGGAAGAGGTCACGCACCCGCTGGGCGCCAACGCCGGCGTACATCTCGACGAAGTCGGAACCAGCCGCCGCCAGGAAGACGGAACCGGTATGGTGCGCTGCGGCCTTCGCAAGCAGCGTCTTGCCCGTTCCGGGCGGGCCGGTCAGCAGAATCCCCTTCAGGGGGCGAATGCCCATCTTCTTGATCTGCTCACGGTTGGTGATGAAATCGATCGCCTCCAGCAGCTCCTTCTTGGCCGCCGTCTGCCCACCGATATCTTCGAACTTGATGCCCGGCACCGTGCTGCTGGAGACCGCGGCCACCTTCTTGCCGCCCATGTTCCGCAGCTGCGTCGTCTGGGTCAGCATGATCATCAGGCCGGCCATAAAGAAGACCGGCATGACGTTGTAGCCCTTCACGCCCAGATAAACCATCACGCCAACGGCCAGGCCGATGGCGGTTTCAATCATAGGGAAGCGCTTCACAGGCCCATTCCTCCTTCCATGCGGGGCTTCTCAACCTTCGGCGTCACGCCGCGTTCGGCGACGCTGTACAGGTACGCGCCCCCATCGTTCATCTGCACGAAGAGATGCTCGTTGTCCACCGCCAGCCGGGCCGTCAGGCCGGCCGCGGCCGCCTCCGCCTCCACCCGGTCCGCCATGGCGGCAAACTGGCCAGTAGCCAGAGCCTCCTGGACGTACAGGTTCATGCGGCGGAAAGACTGCTCCAGCTTTGCGTTGCGCTGATCCTCCACCTTGATGGTGAACGGCGTCTCCTTCAGCACCTTTTCCGTTTCAAGCCGAAGCTCGTCGTAGGCCGACGCGAAATCGGGCACTTCCTTGAACTTCACCGTAATCACGTACTTATCGCCCTGCCGCTGCACTGCCGACGTCTCCACGACCGCCGACTTGGCATAAACCGCCTTCAGGGGTTCCTCCACGGTCTGGCTCTTGACCACATAACCGGCACCAAATAGCACCGCCAGCGTCGTGGCCATCACAGCCACCATGACCGGCCAGCGCATGTTCTGCAGATTCATGAAAGGAAGTACCCCCTTGCACATGCATATATGTTTTGCGTTTCTTTAACGTGTACAACGCATTATAACACGTCCCTGCCTGCTGTCCCGGCTGTACTTTCTGGACTTCCTGGCAATCGCGACCGCGCCGAATGAGAGAGCGCCACCAGCCCGTAACGGATGGTGGCGCTCACACTCATTTGGTCGCCCTGATTGCGGCCGTTTCGCCGCTCAGCCGGTGCACGTACTCGAATATGAACCCTTCTGCGAAACGGAGCAGGTCGCGGTCGATTTTATCGATGGTGTCGGTATGCCAGTGGTAGTTTGGCAGGCTCCCATCGTCGCCAAAGGCGAGGAAGCTGATGGCCTGATACCCCGCCTGGGCCGGCACCGCTGCGTCGGTCGGAAGCAGCAGGTTCTTCTTGGCCTTTACCCGCCCGGGGTACGCAAGCGCCAGCTTCTCGGCCAGGGCAGTCATGTCGGCACCGTAGGGCCGGAATGCCAGCATGCCTTCGCCCAGCAGGTAGTGGAGCTTGCCGCCACCCAGATTATCAAGGTTGATGAACATCGTTGACGCCCGATCCAGCGCGGCGCCCCGCATGAAGTGCTTCATGCCCCTGGTGCCCACCTCTTCGGCCCCGGTGAGCACGAACCAGAGTTCCGTGTCGGACAGCGGTGCGGCGGCAAAGTGGTCCGCCAGGCTCAGGAGCAGGGCGGCGCCGGTGCCGTTGTCGTTGGCACCGTTAATGTAGCGTCCGGTCACCTTGCAGTACAGGAGGAATGCCACGTTCAGCAACAGCAGCGCGGTCAGGCCAACCAACACGGGGCCGGCCGCCCGCGCATCTGGCAGCTGCCAACGCAGGCCAAGCAACACAGGTACAGCAGCAATCAGCGCATAGACCGCCGTAAAGTACGCCTGCAGGTGCGGGGCAACCTTCGGGTGGAAGAGCAAGGTAGCCCGCTGTGTGTCATAGTGAGCCGTAATCACCAGGCGCCGGCCAGGCAGGGCCGAGGCCGCCGGCCGCCTTACCACAAGGTTTTGGGACGGGTATGTAGGCAGCAGGAGGTCAAAGTCGATCCGCGGACTGCCAAGCATCTCGCCAATCATGGGGACGAGGAGCACCAGGCAGCCTGCCAGCGCCCATAGCGGCCAGATGAGCCCCGCCAGGGCCGCCGCGGCGAAGCCCAGTAGCACGGCCGAGGGACCCAGGTAGAGCGTGTCGCGGGGCGTGCGAAATTCCTGCGTATCCACCCGGTAGCCCAGTTGCTGTAGCCAGGTGCGCAGGGAGGCGGCCGCCGCCGCTTCGCCATCGGTCGCCGTGCCCCGGTGCGGGTGCCGGGACAGCTTCACCAGATACTCCCAGGCGTTCATAACCAGCCTCCTTTGCCGCAAGAGAGTCTGGTCTATCATACGAAGCGAAGGAGGTTCATGTTCGGTATTCTTCTGTCCCCTCTTGACGCGTCCGAGCCCGGAGACTATGCTCCTGGTCAAGTCCGCTTTGTAACAAGGAGACCGTACATGATCTTGCTCGCCATTGCCGCTGCCGGGTTCGCTGGCGCCGTGGCCCGCTATTGGCTCAGCACCACCATCGCCAGCCGATTCTCCTCCGCCTTTCCCCGCGCCACGTTTCTGATCAATATCAGCGGCGCCTTCGCCCTGGGCCTCCTCGTGGGCTCGGGCCTGCCCGCCGCGCTGCGCACGCCCCTCGCCGCCGGCTTCTGCGGGGCCTACACCACCTTCTCCACCTGGATGCTCGAGACGGTGCGCCTGAGCCCCCGCACCGCGGTGCTAAACCTGGTGCTGAGCACGGCAACAGGCCTCCTGGCGGCTGCCGGAGGCCTGGCTCTGGGACGGTGGCTTTTATGAAGAGTTCCCTCTTTGTTGGTCTTGCCGGGGCGGCGGGCGCCCTCTCCCGGTACCTGCTGGGGCTGCTGATTCAGGGGTTTTGGCCCTCCCCCATGCCCTGGGGAACGCTGGTCATCAACCTGACGGGTAGCTTTCTGCTCGGCCTCCTGACCGGTCTCGGCCTGCACAGAGGCCTGATTCCGCCCGCCTGGCGCATCCCCCTGACCACGGGGTTCATAGGCGCCTACACCACCTTCTCCACCTGGGCGGTCGACACGGTTCTGCTGGCCGAAACCGGCCACATCTGGGCCGCCACAGCCAACGTGATGGTCAGCATCGGCCTGGGCCTGCCCCTGGCCGCCCTCGGCCTGCGGCTTAGTGGCCCCCCGCAGGCGGCGGAATCAGATCCCCGGCCGGGCACGGAACCCCGGTCTCCCCGGGCTTGAGCGGCTCCTGCATGAAGAGCCGAATGGAGACAGGCTTGGGTATCAGCGACTTGCCAGCCATGTCGCTGCCCTTCTCCACGGTGACCGTCACCCAGCCCGCAGGGCCTTCCTTCATCTCCCCATCTGGCAGTACGTTGACAATGTGCATCCAGTCCGGTTTGCCCGTTGCCTGTGCGGCCACGGGCTGCCAGCGCGCCGGCTCCACCTTGACCACGAAGCTTGCGGGATCGACCTTGACGCTCTTGTCAAACCGCAGGCTCACCCCGAACCAGCGGGCCGGCAGGGGCCGGGTCCAGCCCGGCTTCATTCCCAGCTCGCTGTCGCCGTCGCCCGGCATGACGCCAAAGATGATGTCCGAGCCGTCCTCCGGCTTCTGGCACATCTCCTCCGGGGTGGGCACGGCGACGACCTGCGGCGCAGGTGCGGGCGCCGTGGCTGCGGGCGTGGTCTGCGGCGCCTGCACCTGCCCGGTCGTGCCAGACGCGGGCTGGGCCTCGGAGTCGGGAGCCGGCTGCGCAGCACAACCGGCGAGAAGCAGGAGCGAGCAGACGGCAAGGAACCGTTTCATCAGGGAGCCCTCCTCTTAGCGCAGGGCGTTTGCCACTGCAACCAGTTTCTCAATGCCAATCGCGGGGTTGTGGTTGCGGATCTTGTAGAGCCATTCCCCATCCGTCAGCCAGACCTCGCTGTGGTAATCGCCGGTCACCCGATTCGTCGCCTCGATCACCCGGGCGGGCCGGCCACCGATCGTTTCGTCCTTCGAGCTGACCTGCCAGTTGGCCCCAAAGAGCAAGTTCAGCTTGTCGGCCGGGCGGCCAGGCCAGTACTGCGCCTCATACCACGCCGCCCCGGGCGCCCAGTTCGCTTCCCCGGGTGGCACCGTGAAGGCGCAAGCCTCCAGCGTAGCATACGTCAGCAATCCCTGCGGGTCGGTGACGTACTCAACCCGAATCGCATCCATGCAGCCCAGCGTCCCGGGCGGCATTGGGCCGGCAGCCGGAGGCAGGAAAAGGCTCCGCCCGACCAGCGCCCTGGCTGCCTCCGGGGTCTGTACATAGGCACGTTTCACGCCCGGTCCGGGATCGACAAGGAACTCGGTACCCAGGTAATCGGCATCGACGTACTCGGTCACGCGCCCGCCTCCCCCCGGCAGCCGCCAGGTCGTCACCTTCTCCCTCACCGTGGCCAAGGGCAGGTGGAGCACCTCCGCCACAGCCAGACGGACTTGCGGAAAGGCCAGAGCACCCGCCAGTATGACTGCCGCGGCGGCTGCTGCCCAGGGGCGGCGCCCGGGGCGCACCCGCTGCGGAACTCGCTCAAGGAGGATCACAGCCGGGTCCGCTGCCAAAAGCCGGCGACCAGCCTGGAACTCCCCCAGCAACCGCCGGCAAGCCGCACACTGCCGCAAATGCGCTTCCACCGACAACCGCTCGGACAAGGCCAAATCACCGCCCGCCAGGAGGGCGATCGCTTCGCGATGCTCGCCACAGCTCATGACGCCCCTCCTTTGAGCCGCAAATATTCCTCCCGGAAAGTATCCCGCCCCCGGGCCAGGCGTTTGCGAACTGCCTCGTAGTTCATGCCAAACATGGCCGCCAGTTCGGGCACGGAAAACGCCTCCGCATCCCGGAGCAGCAGAAGGCTGGCCGTCTCCGGCGGCAGGCGCCGCAGAGCGAGCGTCACCAGCTCCTGTTCTGCCAGTAACTCGGACACGTCACTCGCCACGCCCCCGTGCTGCTCCCCAAAGAATGGCAGCCAGCGAACCAGCCGGCTGCGGCGAAAGTGGTCCGCCGCCAGGTTGGTCGCAATCTCAAAGAGCCACGCCTTAGCGGTGGCCGGATCGACCCTGCCCGCGCGCCGCCGCTCATACTGAAGCGCCCGCACGTACGTCTCCTGCGTCAGGTCCTCCGCCGTCTCCTTATTGCCCGTCAATCGGTAGAGGTAATAGAAGAGCCGCTGTGCATATTGCTGCCACAGCTGGGCGACGGCGAG
>JARBUG010000229.1 GCA_029239785.1 Symbiobacteriaceae bacterium
TCTGAAGCGCTTCTTGATCGGCGAACCGCTGCACAACGAACAGGCGGCCCACGAGCGGCTGACCAAAACCAAGGCGCTGGCCGTTTTCTCCTCTGATGCACTTTCGTCGGTGGCATATGCGACCGAAGAGATTCTGCTGATGCTGGTGCTTGCGGGCAGCGCTGCCCTGGGCGCCGCCCTGCCCATTGCCGCTGCCATCGTGGCGCTGCTGATTATCGTCTCCCTCTCCTACCGCCAGACGATTTTTGCGTATCCAAGCGGCGGTGGCTCGTACATCGTCTCCAAGGAGAACCTGGGCATCTACCCAGGCCTGGTGGCCGGGTCGGCCCTGCTGGTCGATTATGTCCTGACCGTGGCGGTCTCTATTTCGGCCGGTGTGGCTGCCATTACCTCTGCCCTGCCCGCGCTGTCACCCTTCCGGGTAGCCATGTGCCTGGTCCTGATCGCGCTAATAATGCTGGCCAACTTGCGGGGCATTAAGGAGTCAGGGGCGATTTTTGCAGCACCAACCTACCTGTTTGTCTCGATCATGGCGATGATGGTAGGGTGGGGTCTGGTCAGGCTTGCACTTGGGCTGGAGTCGGCCCATCCGGCCCCTCACGAGGTTCCCGTTGCTGCCCATCCGCTCACCCTGTTCCTGCTGCTGCGCGCCTTTGCATCGGGCTGTACGGCCCTGACGGGCGTGGAGGCCATCAGCAATGGCGTACCGGCGTTTCACAAGCCCGAGTCAAAGAATGCGGCCACCACCCTCACCTGGATGGCAGTGATTCTGATTTCGCTCTTTAGCGGGATTACCGTGCTGGCGAATGCGTACGGCGCCGTGCCGACGCACCATGAGACGGTGGTGTCGCAGGTCGCCCGGCACATTTTCGGCAACGGGCCGATGTACTACGTGGTGCAGGCTTCAACGGCGCTGATTCTGGTGCTGGCGGCCAACACCAGTTTCGCCGACTTCCCCCGCCTGTCGGGACTGATTGCCCAGGATGGCTACCTGCCCCGGTACCTGGGCAACAAGGGCGACCGCCTGGTCTTTTCCAACGGCATCGTCGTGCTGAGTGTACTGGCGGGCATTCTGGTGATTCTCTTTCATGGCTCGACCCATGCGCTGATTCCGCTCTATGCGGTAGGCGTCTTCCTGTCGTTCACCCTGTCGCAATCCGGCATGGTGGTGCATTGGTGGCGCCTGCGGGAGTCGGGTTGGGTTCGGAACATGGTGGTGAATGCGGTCGGTGCAGCCACGACAGCGGTGGTGCTGGTTGTGATCACCATGACCAAGTTCCTGCTGGGCGCCTGGATGGTGATTCTGCTGCTGCCTCTGTTGGTCATGATGTTTCAGGCGATTCATCGGCATTACGTGTCGCTCGGCAAGCAGCTGCGGGTGGCCGATGACTGCCCGGCCCCACCGGCGCACATGACCAGGCATCTGGTGGTGGTGCCGGTGGCCGGGGTGAGCAACGCCGTGGCCAACACGTTGCGGTATGCGCGCACGCTGACCGATCAGATTATCTGCGTTCATGTAGCGCTCGACTCGGAACAGGGCAAAAAGGTGAGAGAGCGTTGGGACCGGTGGCACTGCGGCCTTGACCTGCACGTAGTGGATTCGCCATACCGGGAGTTGATTCGCCCGCTGATTGCTTATATCGAACGGTTGGATGCGGAAGATCCCAACGACGTGATTACCGTGTTGGTGCCGGAGTTTGTGACGACCCGCTGGTGGCATTACCTGCTGCATCAGCAGACCGGGGTGATGTTGCGGACGTTTTTGATGCTGAAAAAGCGCTGGGTGGTGACTGGTGTGCCGTATCATTTGGAGGCCGGCGGGGCCTTGATGATGGATGAAGAGCACGGCCCCGTGGGGCGCCCGCCCACCACCCGGTGAGTGGTGCCCAGTTCAACGCGCAGGAAAGAGCCCGGGGCGTCCAAGGCCCCGGGCTCTGCTGTTTCGTCGCTTGGTGCTTGCCATGTCTGGCCTCGGGGGGCGGGTGGTGCCCCCGAAGTCGCCGTTCGGAGACGATGCATACAGGCAGTTAGCCCCGCTACCCGACTGTATAAGCCGCCGCCGGCAGTTGGCCCGGTATAGGCGGCGGCGCCCGATCCAAGGGCTTACTGCCTGTTGTGGCGACTCCGGGGCCGCGAGGGGGCATCACCCGACACCCGAGGCCCTCCACAGGAAAGTGAGACTAGTACCAGTACATGCGGCTCTTGGACGCCACGGCGAACAGAATCTTCGCCGCCTCGCCCCGGGTGACCATGGCCTGCGGGTTAAAGTTGCCAGCCGCATCGCCGCTGCTGATCTTCAGACCGTTCAGCAGAGCGACGGCGTTGGCGAACTTGGCGCCGATGGCGGCCTGGTCCTTGAAGGGCATTTCGATCTTGGCTTCCATCTTCGCGATGTCGCCGTAGCCCAGCGCCCGGACGGTCCACAGGGCGTACTGCTCACGGGTGACCGGCGCGTTGGGGTCGGCGTCAACGGCGAAGTCCTCCGGCAGCAGGATCCCGGACTGGAGCGCAGCGCCGAAGTAGGCGGCGGCTTCCGACTTGGAGAGGTTCTCAGCAGCGGCGCCCTTGCCGGCACCGGCGAAGCTCATGGCGAAGTCATACATCGGGTAGGGTTGCATGCCCTTGGCCATCACGAGCCAGCGGGCGGCTTCGGCGGCGGAGATGGTCTGCTCGGGGTTGAACTTGCCATCCTTCAGGTCGAAGATGCGGCGGGCCCAGAGCAGTTCGATTTCACGCTGGGCATAGTGACCGTCGATGTCGGTGGGCCGCTTGGCGGCTTCGATCAGGTCGCGGCCTTCGTAGTCGTAAGGCACGCCGGTCTTGGCGTCGATCGCCTCGATGCCCATCACGGCACGGGGCGCCCAAACCAGAGTCGTCACGGACTTCTTCTCGGCATCAACCGTCGGCATCTTGCCCATGTAGTAGCTTTCGGGCATCTGGGTCTGCCAGACAAGTTCGAGGCCCTGGTTGGTCAGGAAGGAGTCGATGGCCGCCTCGGCCTTCTTCAGGTCGGTGAGTGCCGGGAAGGGCTCCTTCTCGTTGGCACTCATTTCGTTATAGCCGTAGAAGTACCGGATGTCGCCTGTGTTGGCGTCGATCTCGATGCCAACCTGCCAGCCTTCGACCGGAATGTACTCGTGGGTCATGAGGAACTGGAAGTTGTAGGAGCGGATGGGCTCACCCATCTCCTTGTACCGGATCATCATCTCTTCCGACGGGGGCTGGATCAGTGCCTTGCCCGCGAGGTCAGGCCGGTACTTCTGAAGGAACTCGACGGCGATCTTCTGGGCCTGGGTGACGGAGAACTTGGGCTCATACTTCTTGGGGTCGGGAATCGGGTCGTACTGGGCCCAGTTGCTCATGTGAACGAGCAGGCCCGTGGTCAGGTCGATCTGCAGGTAGCCGCCAGGGCTGTCGGGGGAGTACCAGTCGAAGTTGCAGGTGTGCTCCTTCGCCTCTTCGCCATACTCACGGCAGTTCATATTGGTCGGGGCTTCGGTGCGGCCGGTGATGGCGTAGGCCATGGCCAGCGCCTCATCCGGGGTAAGCGGCTGGGCGGGCTTGACGTAAGGCTTGGCCGTGGCCGGCACCAGTTTCAGGTCGGCCATGGCCGTGAAGTCGATGGGCTCGCCGTTGTAGCCGATCAGCTTGCCGTCCTGGCTGAGGGCGGGATAACCGGTGACGGGCTTGTAGACGAGCCTCCATTCACCGAGATCGGTGCCGGGCTTGGTGTAGCGGCGATACGTGAGCCGCATGGGGAGCTGGGCACGGTAGGCAGCTTCGGCCTGGGCCTTGTCGAGGATGGACTTGGGCAGTTCAGCCTTGAACTCGGGGTCCCAGTTGAAGCTATAGTTCTGGAGCTTGCCGGTACGGGCGTCGATGGTGATATCAACACCCTGGTTCTGGACAGGGTAGCCCTGTTCCATCCGGGTCCAGTGGTAGCTGTAGGAGGCGTTAGCGCCCCAGTAGCTGTACGCCAGGGGGTTGTCCACAAAGCGCAGGCCGTCCTTGAGTTCGGGCGCCAGCTTGCCGAGCCACTCGGCGGCCAGCTTATAGGCCTCGGTCCGGGTGTAGGTGAGCGGAGCCTCTTCGGTGGCGGCGCTGTTGGTGTAGTAGTTCATGATCTGGCCGGTGATGGCGTTGACCATGACGGTCATGCTGCGCTGGTTGGGGAGCTTGGAGGGAGTCTGCCAGGTCACTTCCCAGGATGCATAAGTGTTGGACTGGCTGAGGCTGACGTTGGGGGTCCCCATTTCGGCGGGCACGGGGAAGGCCTTGGCGGCAAGGGCAACGGCTTCTTCCCGGGTGACCTTGACTTCAGCGAGGGGAACGGTGGGCTTCTGGTCGGGAACGGGGAGCGCGGGCTTGGTTACAGGGGCTTCGGTCTTGACCGGCTCCTGGGCCGGGGCGGTAGGGCCTTCGGCGGCCAGGGCGGCCCCAGGGGCGGTGAGAAGCGCCGCTACCAGCAGGGACGCCATGAAACGCTTGCGTTTGAGGTTCATTTGGATGGATTCCTCCTCCTTGGATTACCTTGCCACATTCAATGGACGAGGCATCCAGAGGAATGGTTGCATCATATACACATTTCTTTTTTCCAACTGGAAGGATGCAGGGCTTGGTTCAGTCAGCAGCCAGCGGCCGCCGAGACCAACAGACTGCTCATGGGAGGCAAAGATGACCCAGTCCGCCGTGCGGTCTGGCGGGGTTCAGCTCGGTCCATGCAGTACCTGCGGGCTGCTGCGGCGTGCAGTGCCTCTATGTTCTCATGATCGATGCTGCCCACCCCTAGCCGTCAGAAGTGTTCACAGATATGATGGTGGTTACAGAATAATGCCGCGCTTAGCGGACCGGAACCGGCACAGGCGGCTCGGGCAAAAGAGGGTCGTCATCTTATCCACGGTTGAAACATTGCTAAAACTGGGTATGTGGATATCGATACTGGGAAATGTTAACAGGGACAGCCGTCAGGCCGTCCCTGTTTTGGTTGCTTGGATGGATGGCAGCCCGGTCACCACGTGCACCATGGCGATGCAACTGCGGGCGTATGGAAGCACGGTGATGTCCGCCGGGACCGGCGGGCAGGGGAGCCCCTCGGGCCATAAGAGCCACCGGTGCCCTTCGGGCAGGCGGATGGGCCGGGCCAGCAGCGGCTGGGACCATTCGAGGAGATGGTCGACAGCGGATCTGAGGCGTGCAGCGAGATGGTCGCCGTAGGCCCGGGTCGCGGCCTGGGCCGGGTCGAGGGGGGCCCGGCGGGCCAGGGCGGCCCGGACTTCGGCCTCGGCGGCGGCGGCGAGCGCCGGCGGGTCCTGCCAGTGGCGCAGGGCGCCGGCCTCGGCCAGGCGGGCGGCGAGGTCGGGCAGGAGTTGCTGCAGTTCCCGGTAGATGGGCGCCGCCGCTTCGGGATCGACCAGTGGGTGGCCCAGGGCGCCCTTTTCGGCCTGTGCACCAGGTTGTGCGTTGTGCACTGGTTGCAGGTTTAGCGCGTGCGGCAGGTTGGTCAGGCGGCTGGCCAGGGTGGTGCAGTGAGCTTCTAGCTGTTGGTCCAGGTCGGCGCAGGCCTGGTGGAGGGCACCGGTAATGGCTGCGGTGGCGCGGCGGGTGAGGCCTTGTTCGAGGTCGTGCCTGGCCCGGTTGATGCGCCAGGTGCGGACGCCCACATAGCCAGCGAAGGCGAGGAGCTGGAATGCAGTGCCGCCGAGCCAGGAGAGCGCTTTGCCCCCGGCCAACCACCAGATGAGTGTGAAGATGGTGAGGCCGGCGCCCAGGGCGATGGCAGCGGTCTGGGTGCTGGGGAGTCCTTCGGCGGCGGTGAGGCGCTGCCGGAGCGTGCGCAGGGGGGCGCCCGGGCCCTGGGCACTGGCCGGGGCAGAGCCGGCGGCGCCGCCGCCCAGGTCGCTGGCATCCTGGCGCCGGGCCGCCTCCCGGGCGGCAGCGGCCAGCAGGGAACGCAGGCGGGCGAGGCCATCCGGGCCGGCCGTGACCGCCTGGTCGGCGTGGGTTTCGAGAACCTGGCGCTCCAGGCTCGCCCGGTGGGCGGCGTTGGCCCGCAGGCGTTGAGCCCAGCGCTCGATTTTGCGGTCGAGCACGGCGGCGGCCCGGGTCAGGCGGCGGGTGGTGGGGCGGCCCCACAGGGGGGCGCCGGGGGCGGGCAGGCGGTCCAGGAGGGCCGCTTCC
>JARBUG010000001.1 GCA_029239785.1 Symbiobacteriaceae bacterium
TGCACAAGGGGCGGATGTCGCAATGTCTTCCCGTATCATTGATCAGGAGAGCCCGTTTCGGTTCGTAGCCCTCGACCAGGCTGGACGCCGAGTTGGTTTTGCGACCCGTGCCCGGGAATTGTACGGGCAGCCCCTGAAGCCCGGTCAGCAGACGATTGAGGTGTTTGTCGAGCCTGAGGCCCGCGGCGCCGGCATCGGCAGCGCCCTGCTGACGGCCATCGAGCAGGCCGCCAGGAAAGACGGCGCCAGCAGCCTCGTCTGCTCAACCGCACCCGAAGAGCAAGATGCCCTGGCGTACATGCTGCGGCGGGGCTACACGGTCCACCACGAGATGCTGGACGGCAAACTTGACTTGACCCGCTTCGACCCGTCAGTCTGGAGGCCGACCATTGTCGACGCAGAAGCCGTGGGCTATCGTTTTACAACTCTGTTACAGGGGCAGGATGACCCTGGTCTTTTGCAGAATCTGTATGAACTGGATCGAACATGCAGCGAAGACATACCCGAATGGTCCGGCGTCATGCCCTCCTTTGAGGAGTACGCTGCTTCCTTGCGGGCTTGCGATTCCGAAGCGATCATTATCGCCTGGTGCGGCGACAACCTGATTGGGTATATGGTCACCGAGCCCGACGGTCACACGGCCATGCTCGGGGTGCTGCGGGAATACCGGGGCAAGCAGATCGCCCTGATTCTGAAGGTGCTCACTGCGGCCTGGGCCAAACGCAAGGGGCTCAAAGAACTCGCCACCAACAACAACGCCGCCAGCGAGGCCATCATTGCGCTCAACCGCAAGCTAGGCTATGTCATGCGGTTTGGCCGGACGCATCTAATCAAACACTGAGGAACCTGCTGCCCCGCTGGCGACTTTTATGGTAGGAGTAGCCCCTTCGCTGGCGAATGTTTGGCAATACGAACGCCACAGGGAAGACTACTTCCATGCAGAACGAGGGGAGGCCCCGAGGGTGACCCGGCAAGAAGCCGAACAACGTATAGCCGCACTGTCGGCAGAAATTCACCGCCACGAATATGCATATTACGTGCTGGACAATCCGACCATCTCCGACTACGAGTTTGACCAGCTCATGGGGGAACTAAAGAGACTCGAGGCAGAGTTCCCGGACCTGCGCCGGCCCGATTCGCCGACCCAGCGCGTGGGCGGCAGAGTCTCGTCGGACTTTGCCAAGGTGCCGCACAACCCGCCCATGCTTTCGCTCGACAACGCATTCGGGGCCGACGACCTGCGCGACTTCGACCGCCGTGCCCGCAGCCTCGTAGACGATGAGCCTGTGGAGTATGTGTGCGAGCTGAAAATCGATGGCCTCTCCATCTCCTTGCGCTACGAGGACGGCATCTTTGTGCAGGGCGCCACCCGGGGCGATGGTGAGACCGGTGAAGATGTCACCGAAAACCTCCGGACCATCGGCTCGCTGCCGCTCCGGCTCGAACCGGCCGACGGGCGCCTCCCCGCTCGCATGATTGTGCGGGGCGAAATCTATATGGAAAAGAAGGTCCTTGAGGACCTGAACCGCGAGTTGGAAGCCCAGGGCAAGCCCCTGCTCCAAAACCCCCGCAACGCCGCCGCCGGCGGCCTCCGGCAGAAGGACCCCCGCAAGACCCGGGAGCGCCGGCTCGACAGCTTCATCTATAACCTCGTTGAGGCCGAAGGGTTCCCCGTGGCAAAGCATACGGAAAGCCTCGACCTCATGCAGCGCTTCCGCTTTAAGGTAAACGAGCACCGCTTCCTGGCCCGGTCCATTGACGAAGTCATCGCCTGGACCGAGGAATGGCGCGAGAAGCGTTACGACCTGCCCTACGAAATCGACGGTCTGGTCATTAAGGTGAACGACCTGGCGCAGCGGGCCCGCATGGGTTTTACGGCCAAGTTCCCGCGTTGGGCGGTGGCCTACAAGTTCCCGGCCGAAGAGAAGGAAACCGTGGTCGAAGGCATTACCCTGGAGGTTGGCCGCACCGGCGCTGTCACCCCCGCGGCCGAACTGAGGCCGGTGCGCATCGCCGGCACCACCGTCAAGCGTGCCACGCTGCATAACGAAGACAACATCCGCACGAAAGATGTTCGCATTGGCGACACGGTCATCGTGCGGAAGGCCGGCGAGATCATCCCCGAGGTTGTGCGGGTTGTGCCCGAAAAGCGGCCGGCCGATGCGGTGCCCTGGGAGTACCCGCGGGTCTGCCCCGTCTGTGGCGAAGAACTGGTCCGCGAAGAAGGAGAGGCGGCCATTCGCTGCGTCAACCCGCTCTGCCCGGCCCAGCAGTACCGGGCCATTCTTCACTTCGCATCCCGCGATGCCATGAATATTGAAGGCCTGGGCGAAGCGCTGGTGCAGCTCTTCCTTGAAGAGGAGCTCATCACCGATGCCGCCGACCTTTATACCTTGCGGGAACGGCGGGGCGCTCTTGTCGAAATCGATCGCATGGGCGAGAAGTCTGTCGACAATTTGTTGGCCGCGATTGACGCCACTCGTCAAAACCTGATTCACCGGCTGGTGTATGCTCTCGGTATCCGACACGTCGGTGAGCGGGCGGCGAAACTGCTGGCGGATCACTTTGGCTCCGTGGAGGCCCTGGAAACGGCCAAGCCTGACGAAATCCAGGCAATCGCCGGTATCGGCCCGAAAATCGCCGAGAGCGTGGTCGAATACTTTGCCAGCCCCCGTTCGCACGACCTGCTCCGCAAGCTGCGGGCCGCCGGCGTCAACATGGTGGGCGAAAAGAAAGCCGCCCCGACCGAAGGGCCGCTCACCGGCAAAACGGTGGTGGTAACCGGAACCCTCACACGCTGGGGCCGCAAGGAGATCGAAGAACTGATCGAGCGGCTGGGCGGCAAGTCATCGGGCAGTGTCAGCAAGAAGACCAGCTTCGTGCTGGCGGGTGAAGCTGCCGGCTCCAAGTTGGACAAAGCCCGCGACCTGGGCGTTCCCGTTCTCAGCGAAGATGATTTCGCCAACCAGTTCGGCCCTTTCTAAGCCTGTACACGCAACGGACGCAGCGCACCCACCAGGGGCACTGCGTCCTTTTTCATACGTCTGATGTGGGAGGAATGGCCGCGTGCAGTGCGACCAGATTCGGCAGTACCTGAAGCCGTATGCCGAGGGAACGTTGCCGGGATACAAGGCCGCCTGGGTGGTGCAGCACCTCGCAGGCTGTCAGGTGTGTGCCGCGTCCGTGGCCACGGAGCGTGCCCGTATGCAGGGAGCCGCGCCGCCGGTGGCGGCAGCTGTTGAAGCGCCCGGGCAGCCAGCCGGCACCGAATTTGCAGCGGTGCAACGGCCTGTTCCTGTCGGACTCAAGGTGGCGGCGGTCGCACTGATTGGTGCGGCCGTTGTGGGCGCGTTCTGGCTGCTGGTTACCACGTAAACTTTTGGACTCTTGGACGTTTGACCACACGTGTGATAAACTTTTCAACCACGGGTTTCAATGCGTTGCGGAGAGCCCATCCACGTTTGTACGCATGGTGGTACGCCACCTAGCATATGTATCCTTCTGGCATATCAGATCGCGATAATTGATGAATCTGTGCTATGTTACAGAAGGAGAAGACGCGGTATCCGAAGAATCCTAGTCGTCTAGGGCAACATATTGCGTCGATTGTTAGGTCAGTCCTCCGAAAAAGACCGGCCTGACTATTTGACAAGACCGAACGGTTAGGCCCAAATGCGCGTCACATGAATGCACGGGTGCAAAGTAATCCCGCCCAGTATGCTATAGCCCGCCCCGGCAGGACGTCGATTACGAAGGAGACGAGGAGTGAGCCGATGAGCGAGAAACTGGTCGATATTCGCAACCTTAAAACGTACTTCTATACGGAAGATGGCGTCGTCCCGGCCGTCGACGGGGTGGACCTGTACGTGAAGCGCGGCGAGACGCTGGGCGTCGTTGGCGAATCAGGTTGCGGCAAGAGCGTTACCTCTCTGTCCGTCATGCGGTTGATTGCCTCTCCGCCTGGCAAGATCGTTGACGGCGAGATTCTCTTTGAAGGCGAAGACCTCGTGAAAAAGAGCGAGGCCGAAATGCGGAAGATCCGCGGCAATGATATTTCGATGATTTTCCAGGAGCCCATGACTTCGCTCAACCCGGTTTACACCATCGGTGACCAGATTGGCGAAGCGATTGTGCTGCACCAGGGCCTGAGCAAGAAGGAAGCCCTTGAAAAGGCGATTGAAATGCTCCGCCTGGTTGGCATTCCTCTGCCGGAGCGGCGTGTGCACGAGTATCCGCACCAGCTGTCCGGCGGCATGCGGCAGCGCGTCATGATTGCTATGGCGCTCTCCTGCAACCCCAAGCTGCTAATCGCCGACGAGCCCACCACGGCTCTCGACGTTACTATTCAGGCCCAGATTCTTGAGCTCATGAAGAAGCTCAAGAAGGAGCTGGGCATGGCCATCATGCTGATCACCCATGACCTGGGTGTCGTGGCCGAAATGTGCGAGCGCGTCGTCGTTATGTACGGCGGCAAGGTTGTTGAAGAGGGCGACGCCGTCTCCATCTTCAAGAGCCCGCTTCACCCTTACACGGAGGGCCTGCTCAATTCCATCCCCCGTATGGACGAGGATGTGGACCGCCTGCACGTGATCGAAGGCGTTGTTCCCAACCCGCTGCATCTGCCCGAAGGCTGCCGGTTCCACCCGCGGTGCCCGTATGCCATCGAAAAGTGCAAGAACACCCAGCCGCCGCTGGAGCAGGTGGCGCCCGGCCGTTATGTGGCCTGCTTCCTCTCCGCAGATCGACTCGCCAAGGGGGTTAGGTAGTCAATGGCGACCGCTATGAAGCCTGAAACCAAGAAAGAGGTCCTTCTCGAGGTCAAGAACCTCAAGAAGTGGTTCCCGATCTCCGGTGGCGGCCTGATTTCCAAGACCATCGGCCACGTGAAGGCCGTTGACGGCGTGAGCTTTGACGTTCGCAAGGGCGAAACGCTCGGCCTCGTGGGCGAATCTGGCTGCGGCAAGACCACGGCCGGCAAGACCATTCTCCGCCTGATCGAACCGACCGGCGGCGAAGCGATTTTCGAAGGCAAGAACATTTATTCCATGGGTCGTGAGGACCTCCGGAAGATGCGCCGCGAGATGCAGATCATCTTCCAGGATCCGTACTCCTCGCTGAACCCCCGTATGACCGTTGGCGAGATCATCGGTGAGCCGCTGGAAATCCACGGCGTTGCCCGTGGCCAGGAGAAGCAGAAGCGCGTCGGTCAGTTGCTCGACGTCGTCGGTCTGGCTTCCTTCCACGCCCGCCGGTATCCGCACGAGTTCTCCGGCGGCCAGCGGCAGCGTATCGGCATCGCCCGTGCGCTGGCCCTCAACCCGAAGCTGATCGTTTGCGACGAGCCCGTCTCGGCGCTTGACGTGTCGATTCAGTCTCAGGTCATCAACCTGCTGGAGGACCTCCAGAAGGAGTTCAACCTGACCTATATCTTCATTGCCCACGGCCTGTCGGTCGTGAAGCACGTGTCGGATCGCGTCGGCGTTATGTACCTCGGCAAGATGATGGAGATCTCTCCGTCTGCAGAGCTGTACGCGAACCCGCTGCATCCGTACACCGAGGCGCTCATGTCCGCCATTCCCATTCCCGATCCCACCATTCGCCGCGAGCGGATCGTGCTGGAAGGCGACGTGCCCTCGCCGGTCAATCCGCCGAGCGGCTGCCGCTTCCACACCCGGTGCCGCTATGCCTCCCAGCTCGGCGAGCGTTGCAAGACCGAGGAGCCCCCGCTGCTCGAGATCGCGCCCGACCACTGGGTCGCCTGCCACCTGCGGGTCAAGTAAGTTGCATAGTAGGAACCCCCGCACACCCATTGGGTTTGTGCGGGGGTTTTGCGTTTCCACCGGGTATGACCCTGCGGGTCTTCCATATTTTGGCCGCAGATGACGCAGATTGCGCAGATACCCGGTAGGTCGTTCCGGGTCATTATTTATGGATGTGACCGGGAGTGTTGTGCGAGGTATCTGCGGCATCTGCGTCATCTGCGGCAAAAAATGTGTCTCTCTAGATTTCCCGGATGATGCAGAGGCAATGGCCGTACTGGTTGGACCCTACTGCGACGTGCTGCTGGCCGTCCGGGCGGGCAGCGACGGCTGCCTGGTTAGCGACTTCCTCCAGGCTGGTGTGGCCGGTCGAGAAGAAGACCTGCCCCGTGTATCGGTGTGACCCGCCGGGCTCGTGTAGCAGGACCAGACAGTGGCCGTGTTCGTTGGAATCCATGCTGATATCGAGAATTTCCGATTCCGACTGCTGGAGCCAGGCCTGGAGTTCATCCTGCAGGTCCAGATGGCTTCTGGAGAAAAACACCTTCACGGCGGACATGGAATAACACCTCCGCATATTGGACCAGACAAAACCCTGGAAAGGTTCGGACTTATACCTGTCATGTCACGTTGCCCCTAATTTCTACGTTGTGGTAGAATCAATGGAATCAAAGGGTTACAGGGGTCAACATACATAGGCGGTGATTTTCGATGGCGCTCACGCGCAATCAGGTGGAGCATGTGGCACGGCTGGCCCGCCTTTCGCTTTCTGAGGCGGAGAAGGAAACGTACACCGAGCAGCTCAGCCGAATTCTGGAGCATGTGGAGAGCATGAACCGACTCGACACCAGCAACGTGCCTCCGACCTACCAGGCGGTGGCACTGCAAAATGTGCTGCGCGCCGACCAGCCCCATCAGTCGCTGGACCGTGACAAGCTTCTGGCACAGGCGCCCGACCACGAGGCGGGCTGCGTCAAGGTCCCCAAGATTACGGAGGGCTAACGAATGGCAGCAGCGTCAACCTATAAGCTGAGTGCAACCCGCCTCAACCGGCTCTTTCTGGCCGGCGAACTGTCGGCGGTTGAGATTACCGAGTCGGTTCTACAGCGGATCAAGACGGTGGAGCCCAAGGTGACCGCCTTTTTGACGATCACTGCCGAGCGTGCGTTGGAGCGCGCCAAAAAGCTGGACAGCCGCCGCCGGGCGGGCGACACCGAGTTGGGCGCCCTGGCCGGTGTGCCGGTGGCGATCAAAGATAACCTGTGCACCGATGGCGTGCCGACCACCTGCGCATCGCAGATTCTGAAGGGCTACGTGCCGCCGTACGATGCCACCGTGGTCGAACGCCTTCATGGCTCAGGTGCTTTAATCGTGGGCAAGACCAACATGGACGAATTCGCCATGGGCTCCTCGGGCGAGAACTCGTCGTTTGGCGTGACCCGCAACCCCTGGGACCCGAACCGGGTACCGGGCGGTTCTTCGTCCGGTTCTGCTGCGGCAGTGGCCGCGGAAGAGGTGCCCATTTCGCTGGGCTCCGACACGGGCGGTTCGGTGCGCCAGCCCGCCGCGCTGTGCGGTGTGGTGGGCCTGAAGCCCACCTATGGCTACGTCAGCCGGTATGGTCTGGTCGCCTTCGCATCGTCACTGGACCAGATTGGCCCGTTCGCCCGGGATGTCGAAGACTGTGCCCGCCTCTTTTCGGTCATCGCCGGCCCCGACCGGCGAGATTCCACCAACGCCGGCCGGACGCCGCCCGCCATCAAGTTTGGCGGTGAGCCGTCGCTGAAGGGCGTGAAGCTGGGCGTGCCCCGGGAGTACTTTGCCGCGGGCATCGACTCCGAGGTGAAGGCCCGGCTGGACGAGGCGATTCGGCAGTTGCAGGCGCTGGGCGCCTCGGTCGCCGAGTGCTCGCTGCCGCACACCGAGCACGCGCTGGCGGCTTACTACATCATCGCTCCGGCGGAGGCCAGCGCCAACTTGGCCCGCTTTGACGGCGTCAAGTATGGTCACCGGACGTCGGGCGCCAGCGGCCTGCTGGAGATGTACGGCAAGTCCCGGGCCGAAGGCTTCGGGCCCGAGGTGAAGCGCCGCATCATGATCGGCACCTACGCCCTGTCCAGCGGTTATTATGATGCTTACTACAAGAAGGCCCAGCAGGTCCGCACCCTGGTGATGCGTGACTTTGAGGCCGCTTTCGCTCAGTTCGACGCCCTGGTCACGCCCACGTCGCCGATTCCGGCCTGGGGCCTGGGCGAGAAGACTGAAGATCCGCTCACCATGTATCTGGCCGACGTCTGCACGATTCCCATCAACCTGGCCGGCGTGCCGGCGCTCTCGGTACCTTGCGGTTTTGCGGGCGGCCTGCCGGTCGGCATGCAGCTCATCGGCAAGCATTTCGACGACCACAAGCTGCTGCAGTACGCCTGGGCTTACGAGAAGGTCACGAACCACGCAGCGGCCCGTCCGGCGCTGGAAGGGGGGCTGTAAGGCATGACGGTCAAGTATGAACCGGTCATCGGCCTGGAGGTCCACGTGGAGCTTTCCACTGCGACGAAGGTCTGGTGCAACTGCAAGAACGAGTTCGGGGCGGCGCCCAACACGAACTGCTGCCCGGTCTGCATGGCGCTGCCGGGCGCCCTGCCGGTGCTGAACGCCCGTGCGCTGGAGTACACCGTGAAGACGGGCCTCGCCCTCAACTGCGAGATCCCGCATTACGCGAAGTTCGACCGGAAGAACTATTTCTATCCGGACAACCCTTCCAACTATCAGATCAGCCAGCTCGATCTGCCGCTCTGTGTGGGCGGGCATGTAGAGATCACCCTGGCGGATGGCACGACCAAGCAGATCCGCATCCAGCGGATTCAGCTGGAGACGGACGCCGGCAAGCTTCTGCACGCTGGTGATGACGTGGCCGAAGCCGATTCGTCGCTGGTCGACTTCAACCGGGCGGGCGTGCCGCTGATCGAGATCGTCTCCGAGCCGGATCTCCGGTCGGCGGAAGAGGCGCTGGCCTACCTGAACAAGGTGCGGTCGATCATCAAGTATTGCGGCGTCAGCGATGTGAAGATGGAAGAGGGCTCGATGCGCTGCGACGTGAACATTTCACTGCGGCCCGTGGGGACCGAGCGATATGGCACCCGGGCGGAGCTGAAGAACGTAAACTCGTTCTCGGCCGCTGCCCGGGGCATTGAGTACGAAATCAAGCGGCAGACGGCGATTCTGGAGGACGGCGGCGAGGTGGAGCAGGAAACCCGCTCCTGGCGGGATGCCAAGGGCATTTCGGTGACGCTGCGGTCCAAGGAAGAGGCGATGGATTATCGCTACTTCCCGGAGCCGGACCTGCCCCCGGTGGTGCTGACCGCCGAGGAGATCGATCGGGTGCGGGCGAGCCTGCCGGAACTGCCGGACTCGATCATGCATCGGATGATGAATGAGTACGGCCTTTCCGCCTACGACGCTTCGGTGATTGTGGCGGAGAAGGAGTTTGCCGAGTGGTTCGACCGGGCGGTGCTGCTGGCCGGCAAGGCGAACGCCAAGGCGGTCGCGAACTGGCAGACCAACGAGCTGAACCGGGTCATGAACGCCCGGGGCCTGGGGCCTGATCAGATTCCGCTCAGCCCTGAGCAGGTGGCGGGCATGCTGAAGCTGATCGAAGCGGGCACCATTAGTGGGAAGATCGCCAAGACCGTTTTTGAGAAGATGATCGAGACCGGTAAAGATGCTGCGACGATCGTGAAGGAAGAAGGGCTGACGCAGGTCGCCGATGAGGGTGAGTTGCTGAAGATTGCCCTGGAGATTGTGGCGGCGAATCCGAAGGTGGTCGAGGATTGGAAGTCTGGTAAGGCCGGGGCTGCGCAGTGGTTTGTCGGGCAGATGATGAAGGCGACCCGGGGCCGGGCGAATCCGCAGCTGGCGACCAAGCTGGTGACGGAGGCGTTGGAGCAGCACGCAGGTCAGGGGTAAAGGCATGAAACGGCGCCGCTCCCGTTCGCACGGGGGCGGCGCCTTGCTGGTTGTGGGCCTATCAGTGCAGGGCGGCACCACTTTACTGCCCGCGGCGCCCGGGGCCAAGGTTAAGGTTCGTGACCAGCATGGGGGCGGTCTGGACGAGTCCCAGCTTGTCCCGCTGGTTGTTGCCCCAACCCCAGACTGATCCATCCGGCTTGATCGCGAGCGTGTGGAAGTTGCCTCGCGCCAGGGCGGTGAACTGCCGGAGGGTGGCGTTTTCCACGGGGTCACGCATGTAGGCCCGGTCGTCCATAGGAAACCAGGACCACTCGTAATGGCGGCCGTCTATGGTGATCCCCGAGAAGTACTGGCTTTGCTCGCCGCCCGCGGAGATGCCTGTGAACGGGGGCACGCCCGCCACTCTGGTGGGACCCGCACCGTAACTGCCGTCGGCACGGCGAATCGCCGCGCCCCAGGTCCATGCCGAGCCGTCAGCGGTGAGCGCCAGCGACCCCGTAGCGGTGGCGGCAATCGCGATCACTTTGCCGAGTCCGTCCACCCGAACCGGGGTGGTGCTGAATGGGATGCTGCCGCTGCCAAGCTGCCCAACCTGGTTGCTGCCCCAACTCCAGAGCGTGCCATTGCCCTGGAGCGCCATGGCATGCGCCTCACCGGCCGCAATGGCCACGATATCGGTGAGCCCGCCGACCGCGACGGGCTGCCGGCGCGTTTCATTCGTGCCATCGCCCAGTTGGCCGAGGTCGTTCTGGCCAAAGGCCCAGACCTGGCCGTTCTGCTGGAGTGCGAGGGAGAACTGCTTGCCCCCGGCTATGGCCGAAATCTCGCTGAGGCCTGTCACGCTTCGCGGTTCGCCCACCCACTCCGCCGTCCCGGAACCGACTGCGCCCTGTCGGTTGAAGCCCCAGGCCGACACGGTTCCGTCCTGCAGAAGCACCAGTGCGTGATCATAGCCGGCAGCAATTGCTTTGGCGGGTGAGAGCCCCTGAACCACCGACGCTGTTCTCCGCCACCGTGTGCCGGTTTGGAAGACGTTCAGGCTGCCCCAGGCATAGACCTGGCCTGTCTCGGTGAGCGCCAGCGAGAATTCGTCACCCGCCGACAGGGCTGTGGATTTGGGCACGCCGGGCACCGGCACCGGCTCAGGATGGTTTACGTTTCGGTTACTCCGAATCCCCAGATTCTGTTCGTAGTCGCCCAGGGCCCACACTTCGCCGCCCCTGGTGACCGCCAGCGTGTAGTCGTTGGCGGCATAAATGGCGCGCACATCTGCAAGCCCAGGAACCTGAATCGGTGCGAGCCGGTCGGTGACGGTGCCGTCAGCAAGTTGTCCGGCTTCGTTGAACCCCCAGGTCCAGAGCGTGCCGTCTGCCTTCAGGGCTGCGGCGTGGCAGCCACCGGCTGCGACAGCAACCACGTCGTCCAGTTCGGGCACCTGGCGCGGCACCCAGCGGATTGGGGTCCATACCCGTGTGCAGCCCTCGAAGCCCCACTGCCAGACCCCACCCTGTTCGTCGATGGCCAGGGACTGCGTTCCCCCGGACGCGATGGCCCGGATGCGCGGGAGGCCGCCGATCTCTGCGGGCGACCGGACGGCTGTGTAGATATTGTCAAAGGGTGACTCTCCCCAGGCCCAGACCGTGCCGTCCGACTTCAGGGCCAGGGAGTGGCGGGTTCCTGCAGCAATCGCTGTCACGTTCGACAGTCCGGTGGCCTGAACCGGCCGCATGCGCAGGAGATTGGTGGTGTCGCCCAACTGGCCGCCGGCGTTGTATCCCCATCCCCACACGGTGCCATCTGCGCGCAGGGCGAGCGAGTGATCCTGCCCGGCGGCCACAGCGATGATATCACCCAGGTCGTGGACCGGGGCTGTGGTGGGGCGGCTGACCTTGGTGTCGTCCCCGAGTTGGCCGTACTCGTTGTGGCCCCAGGCCAGGACGGTGCCATCGCCCTGGAGCGCGAGCGAGTGCCAGGCGCCAACCGCCACCGACCGGGGCTTGACCACGCCGTCGATGCGGACCGGTGCGGGCATGGTTGCTGAGCCCTCGCCCAGGGCGCCGTGGTGGTTGGCCCCCCAGCCCCAGACCGAGCCGTCCGGCTGGATGGCCAGCACGTGTGACTCGCCTGCGGCCAGCAGGCCAGCGGGATGTTGACGCCAGTGCGAGGTCCGCAGGCGCTCCAGAATCACCACGGCCTCGACCCGGGTGACGGGCTCCTCGGGCCGGAAGGTGCCGTCGGGATAGCCACCCATCAGGCCGTGGGCTGCAGCAAGCCCGACCCAGGCCTTGGACGGCTGGCCCCACTGCCGGAGATCCGGGAAGCGCTGGAGGGCGTCATTCCCTTCCACCGGGTTCAGGTCGCCGGCGACTTCGACCCAGGCGACCAGGGCGGCCATCTCCCAGCGCTTGACGGGGCGGGTTGCGTCGAGCGGATTGCCAGTCGGGACGGCCCAGAGTTCGCCGGCGGCCCGCAGGGTTTGCGGGTCGGCATAGCCCTGCTGCACGAGCCAGTGCTCGGGGCCCAGGTCCGGGAAGATGCCGGCGCCGCCCGTGGCGCCGTGCGGTTCTGTCCCTGTGGCTGCTCCGATTAGCTTGAGGAGTTCGGCTCGGGTCACCGGGGTGCCGGGTCGGAAGGTGCCGTCCGGATATCCTTGCACGTAGCCTGCCGCCGTAGCGCCGGCGACGATCTCTTCGGCCCAGTGCCCGGCGAGATCCGTAAAGGCAGATGTGGTGGCCCCTTGGTCGGCCCGGGCAGGCGCACCACTCATGAGGCAGAGGAAAACCAGCGCAATAACCAACCAGCGTTTGTGTTGCATGGTGCGGGCTTCTCCTTCTCTGGCAGGGATCGGACCAGTCGCATGTCAATTCCATATTGGATGAATATAAACCTTTCGGAGCGAGTGATTTATGGGTGGCTCTTTTCGCGGCCGCCGGAAGGAGTGGTCGTGCGAACGGAGTAATCCACGGGAGAGGTGGTTGCTGGTGATTCTGGTGACCGGGGCGACGGGGTTCATTGGCGGGCAGCTGGCCGCGCGGCTGGTGGCTCAGGGTGAGCGGGTGCGGGTGTTGGCGCGGGATCCCCGGCGGGTGACGGTGCCGGGGGTCGAGGTGGTGCAGGGCGACCTGGGCGACCCGGCGTCGCTGGCGGCGGCGGTGGCAGGCGTGGCGCGGGTCTATCACTGCGCCTCGTGGATTGCTTACAAGGCGCCCTGGGAACAGGTCTGGCAGGTCAACGTGCAGGGAACGGCCAACCTCCTGGACGCCTGCGTGGCGGCCGGTGTGCGCCGAGTTGTGCATATGTCCTCGGTGGCGGCCGGCGGGCCCTCCCGGGACGGGCGCCCCGTGGCGGAGTGCGATGCGCCAATGCCGCTCGATGACCCCTACGGGAAGTCGAAGCTGGAGCAGGAGCGGCTGGCTTTGGGTTATGTTTCGCGTGGTGTTCTAGAGGTGGTTGTCGTGCGGCCCAGCGCGGTCTACGGGCCGGGCGACCCGTCCGGCATCAACACGCTGCTGAAGTTGGTGCGGCGTGGGTTTTTGCCTTTCTACCTGGGCGGGCGGCAGACTATGGTGAATGTAGTGCCTGTCGGCGATGTGGTGGCGGGGTGCATTGCCGCCATGGAGCGGGGGCGGAGCGGCGAGGTGTATAACCTGGTCGGACCGAACCAGACCCATGCGGAGCTATTTGACCTGCTGGCCCGGGTGAGCGGGGGGCGGGCGCCGTTCTTCGTGATGCCCGTACCGGTGCTGCTGGCTGCGGCGCGGGCCGTGGCGGCGTTGTCGCGACGGCCTCCGGTTCATCCCAACGATGTGCGGAGCTGGACGGCCAACTGGTGCTGCAGCGGGGAGAAGGCCCGGGCCGAACTGGGATTGTCGCCGTCGGACCCGGCTGAGGCGTGGCATCAGACGTTACGTTGGTTGGCTGGAAGGATTTAGGCTATCGATGACGAACTCATGTGAGGAGGTTTTCGCTGATGGCGAACATCCTGAAGGGTAAGGTGCTCCGCGCCGGTGACACCATTGGTGTCATTGCGCCGTCCAGCCCGGTGCCCGAGGCGGAGCTGCAGGCCGGTCTTGACCGGCTGCACGCCTGGGGGTTCCGCACGGTGGTGGGGGAGTCGATTTTGGCGGTCCACGGCAACTACGCCGGCACCGATGCGGAGCGTGCCGCTGACTTCAACCGCATTTGGGCCAACCCGGCGGTTGACGGCGTTCTCTGCGCCCGGGGCGGCGAGGGCGCCATGCGCATCTTGGAGCGCATCGACCTTGAAATGGTCGCCGAGAATCCCAAGTTTTTCTGCGGATTCTCCGACATTACGGCGCTGCATATTGCGCTGCACCAACGCACGGGGCTGGTTACCTTCCACGGCCCCATGGTGGGAGCCTTTGGCAAGGCCTATGCCCATGCATACAATGAAGCCGGGCTGCTGGCGGCCATGAGATCGCCCGGGGCGCTGGGCGAGGTGCCCTGGCCGTCGGCTGCGAGCGAGGGGGCGCCCAGCCCTCTGACCGTGCGGGGCGGGGTGGCGGAAGGCAGGCTGATGGGCGGCAACCTCTGCCTGATCCAGGGGCTGATGGGCACCCCCTGGGAAATGGACTTCACCGGCAAAATCCTGCTCTTTGAAGATATAGACGAGGCGCCGTACCGCATCGACCGGATGCTTACGCAGTTCCTGCTGGCCGGCAAGTTGCAGAAGGCGGCGGGCATTCTGTTCGGCGACTCGCCGTCGTGCATGTACCATCCGAAGGATGCTTCAGCGCTGAACATGCTGGAGGTCTTCCAGGAGCTGCTGGTGCCCCTGGGCATTCCTGTGCTGTACGGCTTCCCGTGCGGGCATACGCCCTACCGGGCAACCCTGCCGCTGGGCGCCAGGGTCCGGCTGGACGCCACGGCCGGAAGACTGACGGTCCTTGAACCCGCGCTTGTCGAAGGGTAACAGGTGCAGGAGGTGGGCGCTTGCCCGACCCGCTTCGCCATGTGAAGGCGCTGACCGAGGAGATCGGCGCCCGGGCGGCCGCCAGCCCTGAGGAGGCCAGCGCCGCCCGCTACATCGCAGAAGCAGCCAGAGCTTATACCCACCAGGTCTGGATGGAGCCCTTTCGGACGTTTGCTTCTGCCGGCGAGTCGCACTTGCTGATTCTCGCGGTTTCGCTGGCCGGGGGTCTGTTGCTGTTGGCCGATTTTCGTGTGGCCGCTATGGTCGGGACCCTGGCCGCAGTGGGCATATGCGGCCAGTTCTTCGGCTGGATTGAGCTGGGGTGGCTGTTCCGCCGCCAGGAGAGCCGGAACGTGGTGGCCGTTGTGCCGGCGGTCGGGGCGATACGCCGCCGTCTGGTGCTGGTCGCCCACTGCGATTCGCCCTGTGGTACGCCGCTGCCGGCTTGGCTGGCGCGCCTGTCTTGGGGCGGGGTCTTTGGCCTGGCCCTCTTGTCGGCCCTGGCGGCGGCCACGGGAGACATGGTGTGGGCGTGGGCAGCAATGCTGCCGGGCGCGTTCGTGGCCTGGAGCTTGGTGGCTCGGGGCCTGGGCGAACTGCGGGGGGCCGCTGCGTCGGGGGATGGGAGCGCCGCTGGCCCCGCTCTGGCCCTGGCAGCCGGGGAGGCGCTGGCCAGGGCCCCGCTCCGTCATACCGAAGTTTGGACTGTGTATACGGGCAGCAAAGAGCCCGGCATGGTCGGACTCCAGGTGCTGCTGGAGCAGTATGGCCCCCTGCTGGCCGATGCCGATTTCGTGGTGCTCGACCGTATTGGCGGTGGGGAGCCTGTGTACACGTTCTCCGAAGGGGCCTTTCCGGTGCGATATTGCGATCCCGATTTGGTCGCATACCTGGCAGAGTTGGGCGCCCACTCCCCGGACCTGCGCCTGACCGGCGCCGACCTCCCGGGCCACCACACCCAGTGTTCACGGCTGCTGGAGGCCGGGTTCCGAGCCGTCTCCCTGCGGACAGCGGGCGAAGGGCGGGCCAGCCCGCGCACACTGCATGACCTTGTGCGGCTGCTCAGGTCGCTCGGCGAGTTGATCGACCTGGATGCGGGCATTGAAGCCGAAGCAGGGGGCGCCGGCATGTGAAAGGCAGGTGTACTGTGGTACACTAAGCGCATGAGTACGACAAACGCTTCCGCCCCCGTACGCCCGGGGCAGGTTATTCAGGTTCCCGTTCATGGGTTGGGTCACAGCGGTGAAGGCGTAGGCCGCTACGAAGGGCTGACGATTTTCGTACCAGGCGGGGCGCCGGGCGATACGCTTCGCGCCAAGATCATCGAAGTGAAGAAGAACTATGCCCGTGCTTCGCTGGTCGAGGTGGTGGCGCCTTCACCAGACCGGGTGGCTCCGCCGTGCCCTGTGGTCGGCGAGTGCGGTGGCTGTCAGCTGCAGCACATCAGCTACGAGGCGCAGCTGCGCCTCAAGCACCAGCAGGTGGCTGATGCCATCGAGCGGCTGGGCAAGCTCGAGGGGGTCACCATTCATCCCACGCTCGGCATGAACGACCCCTGGCACTACCGCAACAAGGCGCAGTTCCCGGTGGGCCTGCGAAGCGGGCAGATTGTAGCCGGTTTCTTTGCGCCGGGCACCCATCGCATTGTCGATATTGAGCACTGCAACATTCAGCACCCGTTGGGCAACGAAATCATGGCGGCCGCCAAGGAGCTGGCCCGCCAGTTTGGCGTGCCCATTTACGACGAACGGACGCACAAGGGCGTGCTTCGCCACGTGCTGGCGCGGGTCGGCCGGGGCACCGGCGAGGCCATGGCCGTGCTGGTAACCAACGGCCCCGAGTTCCCGTCGGCATCCAAGTTCGCGAAGGGGCTGCTGGAACGGGTGCCGGCCCTGGTCAGCGTGGTGCAGAACATCAACCCCGAGCAGACCAACGTGGTGCTGGGCCGCAAAAGCAAGGTGCTGGCCGGCAAGGACCACATCATCGACTACATAGGCGACCTGGAGTTCGCCATTTCGCCCGTCAGCTTTTTTCAGGTCAACCCGGCCCAGACCGAGGTGCTCTACGGCAAGGCGCTGGAGTACGCCGGCCTGACGGGAAGCGAGACCGTGCTGGACGTGTACTGCGGCATCGGGACGATTTCGCTGTTCCTGGCCCGCAATGCCCGGGAAGTGATTGGCATCGAGGTGGTGCCGCCCGCGATTGAGGATGCCCGGGAGAATGCCGAGCGAAACCGGGTGGGCAACGCCAGGTTCATCTGCGGCGATGCAGCGGTGGAGATGCCGAAGCTCGCCGAACATGGCGTGCGAGCCGACGTCATTGTGGTGGACCCGCCCCGGGCCGGGTGCGACGCACCGGTGTTGCAGGCCATGGCGGCCGTGGGACCGGAGCGGATTGTGTATGT
Organism: Symbiobacteriaceae bacterium; assembly: GCA_029239785.1. Classification (GTDB taxonomy): domain Bacteria; phylum Bacillota; class Sulfobacillia; order Symbiobacteriales; family Symbiobacteriaceae; genus JARBUG01. The sequence continues at coordinate 17,063 of JARBUG010000001.1, forward strand.
GTCGTGTAACCCGGCCAGCCTGGCGCGCGACCTGGGCATTCTGACCGGCCTGGGCTACCGGGTGACGGAGGTCCAGCCGGTGGACATGTTCCCGCACACGTCCCACGTTGAATGTGTGGCGCGGCTGGTGAGGGATCCGTGATCCCGTTGTGTGCTTAGCCAAACCCAACCTATGGTACGTACGAGGCCGAACACGGGCGAAGAGCTGTCCGTATTCGGCCTTGATTTTATAGATGGGTGGTTACCAGGGGCAGAACTGCTTTTGTTGAAGCAACCTGATTGTAGTGACAAAAAGACTCAATTGAGGATATCATCAGTGATATGAAGTCGTAGGGGGCAACTGCATATGTCTGTGAATCTGCCAATATTGGCCACGAAACTGCATATCCCCCTGCCACGGGCGAAAGCTGTCAGCCGACCTCACCTGATTGCGCGGCTGAACGAGGGGCTGAACGGTAAACTGACCCTCATCTCCGCACCCGTCGGCTTTGGCAAGACGACGCTGGTCAGTGAATGGGTCGCCGGCTGCGACCGACCGGTCGCATGGTTGTCGCTAGACGAAGGGGATAACAACGCGACCCGCTTCCTGATTCACCTTGTGGCTGCTCTGCAGTCTATTTCGGAGAGTATTGGCGGAGGTGTGGTTGGCACGCTCCAATCCCCACAGCCACCATCCATCGAATCCATTCTGACGGTCCTGCTCAACGGAATCTCAGCCCTGCCGCACAAGTTCGTCCTGGTCCTTGACGACTACCATGTGGTGGATGCCCAACAGATCGACAATGCCCTCACCTTCCTGTTAGAGCACCTCCCACAACAGATGCACCTGGTCATCGCCACCCGTGAAAACCCGCAGCTTCCCCTGGGCCGCTTGCGCGCCCGAGGCCACTTGACCGAGTTGCGTGCGACCGACTTGCGCTTTACCGCCGGCGAAGCGGGAGCGTTTCTATCGCAAGTGATGGGTCTGGGTCTCTCGGACGACGACATGACTGCCCTGGAGGCCCGTACCGAAGGCTGGATTGCCGGGCTCCAGCTTGCGGCCCTTTCCATGCAGGGACGCAAGGACATTCCTGCGTTCATTCGGGCATTCGCCGGCGACCATCGGTACATTGTGGACTATCTGGTCGAAGAGGTGCTGCAGCGTCAGCCCGACCATGTCCGCAGCTTCTTACTTCAGACCTCCATTCTCGACCGGTTGTGCGGCCCGCTGTGTGACGCCGTCACCGGCCAGGTGGAAGGCAACGCGCGGCTGGAGGCCCTGGAGCGCGGCAACTTCTTTGTCGTTCCACTGGATGACAGGCGCCACTGGTATCGCTATCATCACCTCTTTGCCGAGGTGCTCGCTGCACATCTGCGGGCGAATCAGGCCGATTTCGTGCCTACGCTGCATCGACGCGCGAGCGCGTGGTATGAGCAGCAGGGCTCGGCGGCCGATGCAATCCGCCATGCGCTGGCCGCGCACGATTTTGCACGGGCGGCGGACCTGATCGAGCTGGCGGTGCCGGCCATGACCAGGAGCAGACAGGAAGCTACGTTGTTGGGTTGGCTGGAGGCGCTGCCAGACGACCTGGTCCAATGCAGGCCAGTACTCAGCGTTTGGTATGCCGGGACGATCCTGTCTTGCGGCAAAGTTGCCGGCGTTCTAGAGCGGCTACGAGACGCCGAACGATGGCTGGTGATGACGCGAGAGCGGTCAGGCGTCCCTTCGTCTGAGATGGTGGTCGTGGACGAAGCGGCATTTCGCGGCCTTGCGGGGTCGATCGCCATGTACCGTGCCGGGCATGCCCTGGCGCTGGGTGATATACCGTCTGCCGTGACGCACGCCCGGCGGGTGCTCGACCTTGTCCCTACGGACGACCACCTCCGACGCGGCGCGGCAGCGGGGGTGCTGGGACTCGCATCCTGGACAGACGGAGATCTTGAGGCAGGGCACCGGATGTTTGCCGATGGCCTGGCCAGTCTGCGGCTTGCAGGGAACATTTCTGACGCAATTGGGGGCTCCATTGCGCTGGCTGATATGCGGATCGCGCAAGGTGGGCTCCGCCAGGCGATGCGCACCTATGAGCGTGGGTTGCAGCTTGCGGCGGAACATGGCGAGCCTGCTATGCGGGGAACAGCAGATATGTATGTGGGTATGAGTGAGATCTGCCGCCAGCAGAACGATCTGCATGCCGCTGCGCAGCACCTGCTGCGAAGCAAGGCGCAAGGTGAGCACACCGGCTTCCCGCAGCACCCCTATCGCTGGCGGGTAGCTATGGCCCGCATCCACGAGGCACAGGGCGATCTGGACGCTGCGCTCGGCCTGCTCCAGGAGGCAGAGCAGCGCTATGTCAGTGACTTTTTTCCCGAGGTGCGTCCTGTAGCGGCGTTAAAGGCACGGGTGTGGGTCGCGCAGGGCAGGTTGGGTGAAGCCCTCGACTGGGCACGGGAGCAGGGTCTGTCCGCCGGGGACGACCTTTGCTACCTGCGCGAATTTGAGCACATCACCCTGGCCAGAGTGCTCCTGGCCCAGTATAAAAGCGACCGTGCCAGCCGCTCCCTGCTCGACGAGGCAATGCGACTCCTGGCGCGCCTCCTCCTGGCAGCGGAAGACGGCGAGAGGACCGGCAGCGCGATCGAAATCCTGGTCGTGCAGGCAATCGCTCACCACATGCGAGGGGATATCCCGGCTGCGCTGGCGCCGCTCAAACGCGCCCTGACTCTGGCTGAGCCAGAGGGCTACGTCCGCATCTTTGTCGATGAAGGCCGACCCATGGCGACCCTGCTGGAAGCGGCCGTGAAACAGGGGATCGCCGTGACCTATGCCTCCCGCGTTCTGAAAGCCTTTGGCACGGCTGAGGCCAAACCGCCTGCCAACATGGTTATGGGCGAGCCACTGAGCGAACGTGAACGTGAGGTGCTCAGGCTGCTCAGAACCGACTTGAGTGGTCCGGAGATTGCCGGCATGCTCATGGTCTCCCTGAACACCCTACGGACCCACACGAAGAAGATTTACGATAAGCTTGAGGTGAACAGCCGTCGGGCAGCAGTCCGCCGGGCTGAGGAACTTGGTCTGTTCTAGCGCCCCCGCAACCACCGCCCCCGGTCGTGGCATTTTCGCCACGTACCGGGGGTTTTTTCACCACATCAATCACCACATGTGGTGATCCCGTCTCACCAGATGGACCTGTATCTTCTTTCTCAGGAGGAAGATGAAGGGGGTGCCACATGAGTCACGAGCCGGGGCTATACGAAATTCGCCTCAGGGGACATCTTGATGCCCGGTGGGCCGACAGCTTTGCGGGCATGAGCTTCACCTACCAAAGCGACGGAACAACCATCCTCTCCGGCCCCGTGGTCGATCAGGCCGCACTGCATGGCTTGTTGAGGAAAGTGCGTGATCTCGGGCTATCTCTGATCTCGGTGATTCAGGTTGATCAGTAAAAGGGGGAGGCAAACAGATGAACGCCAATCGTCAGACTGCAGAGATGAGCGTTAACAACCAGGAGGGCAACATGATGACAACACCCGCGAGCCTGATTCGTATGGCAGGCCTATCGGCTATGGTGGCAGGGATCCTGTTCGTGGTCATTCAGCCGTTCCATCCGTCCGAGATTCTTTCGTCAGTCACCACCGGGGCCTGGGCAACCGTCCACTATTTGACCATCGCTATGTCCCTCTTCGGTCTGTTCGGCGTCACGGGGATCTACGCCAGGCAGGTGAAGGAGACCGGGTGGCTTGGACTGGCCGGCTACCTGATTATGAGCCTCTGGCTGCTGCTCACGACCGCCTTTACTTTCGCGGAGGCCTTCATCATGCCGGTGTTGGCGACCGACGCCCCGCAGTTTGTGGAGGGTTTCATCGGGATCTTCAGCGGCGCCGCCAGCGAGGCGAACCTCGGCGTTCTCCCGGCGGCAGGTCCGATCTCATTTGTCCTGTATTTGCTCGGCGGCCTTCTGTTCGGTATCGCCACGCTGCGCGCCCGCATCCTCTCGCGCTGGGCGGCCGGCGTGCTTGCCGCCGGAGCCCTGTTTCCCCTGGCGGCCTCCCTGCTCCCACACCCGCTCGATCGACTGGCGGCGGTGCCGGTAGGGTTGGGTCTGGCCTGGTTGGGGTACTCGCTCTGGTCTGAACGGAGAGCGAAGGTCCTAGCAGAATGAACACGAACGCCTCCGGAAAACCGACCAAAGCGCCGGCTGGCGCACGTTCGGGAAAGTGGCTCGTGGCCGGGCTCCTCCTGCTAAGCGCCATTCCGCTCGCCGCCGGCGCCTTCCGCCTGACAGAACTGGCCGGCGGCGCCGAAATCACACCTGCCAACGCACGGTTCTTTGCCTTTCCGATGCCGGTGGTGCTCCATATCCTGTGTTCCAGCGTGTACGCCATCCTGGGTGCGTTCCAGTTCGCACCCGGTCTGCGGCGGCGCTGGCCAAAATGGCACCGTGCAGCCGGGCAGTTCCTGGTTGTTTGCGGACTGATCGTTGGCCTTTCCGGACTCTGGATGACCCTGTTCTATCCCCGTCCGGACGGCACCGGTGAGTTGCTGCTGTATGCGTTCCGGCTCCTGTTCGGGTCGGCCATGGTCGTCTCCATCATCCTCAGTGTTGCTGCCATCCGGCGAGGGGACGTACGTGGGCACGGTGCATGGATGGCGCGCGGCTACGCGATCGGGCTTGGTGCGGGCACGCAGGTGCTGACACAGTGGGCCGGGGAAGCGATCGCCGGCCCGCCGGAAGGGCTCAGCCGGGCGCTGCTGATGGGCGCTGGCTGGGCGATCAACCTCGCTGTGGCCGAGTGGGCCATCCGCAGGCGGCCGGCCCCTACGGCCCGCAGGTCATCCGCCGTTGAGTAGGAGGGAAGCGATGAAAGCGATCGTGTACGAGCGGTACGGGCCGCCGGACGTGCTGCAGATGGGCGAAGTCCCCAAGCCGGTGCCGAAGGACGACGAAATCCTGATCAGGGTCCATGCGGCTACCGCCGCAGCGGGTGATTGGCGCTTGCGCAAGGCAGACCCGTTTCTGGCAAGGCTGTTCAACGGTCTGTGGAGACCAAGACGGGTCAACATTCTCGGATTTGAGCTGGCGGGCGTGGTTGAAGCGATTGGCAGCGGCGTTACCCGGTTCAAACCGGGGGATGCCGTCTACGCCGCCTGCGGCAACGGTTTCGGTGCGTACGCCGAATACAAGGCCATGCCCGAGAACGGCGCCGTTGCGCTCATGCCGGCGAACATGACGTTTGAGGAGGCGGCCGCAGTTCCGGTCGGCGGCTACACGGCCCTGCAATTTCTCCGGAAGGGCAAGATTCGGCCCGGCAGCCGGGTGCTCGTTTATGGCGCCTCCGGCAGCGTGGGGACGTATGCCGTGCAGCTCGCCAGGCATTTCGGTGCCGAAGTGACCGGCGTCTGCAGTACAGCGAATGTGGACCTGGTCAGATCGCTGGGTGCCGACCAGGTCATCGATTATACGAAAGAGTCGTTCGCGGAGGACGGCCCGGCATTCGATATCATTTTCGACACGGTTGGGAAGAGTCCGTTCACGGCTTGTATCAGGCGTCTTACGCCGAACGGCTTCTACCTGCGAGCCGTTCATGTGAGTCCGCTGGCGCTCCTGCGCGGGTTATGGATCAACTTAACGAGCGGCATCAGGGTGATCGGAGAGACCATGAAGGAAAGCGCCGAAGACTTGGCCTATCTTAAAGATCTGATCGAAGGCGGGAAGCTGCGTTCAGTCATTGACCGCCGTTATCCACTGGAGCAAGCGGCGGAGGCTCACCGCTATGTAGAGCAAGGCCACAAAAAAGGCAATGTGGTATTGACCGTTCGGAGGGAACCGACATGTCCAGCTTGATCTTGCTCCTTGTGACAACGGTCGCGCTGGCCATTTCCTACTGGCGCGACCCCGAGCGAACCCGCAAGGCGCTCAAAACCAGCCTCAGATCGTTTCTAGGCCTTGCGCCCAGCCTGTTGACGATGACGGGGCTGATCGGGATCTTTCTTGCCCTGACGCCCGAGCACGTACTGGTGCAGTTATTCCAACAGCATGGCCTTACGGGGTTCTTCCTGGTCTCGCTCGTCGGCTCGGTGGCCACCATCCCGGGGCCCATCGCGTTCCCCCTGGCGGGGTCTCTGCTGACGCTGGGCGCGAGTGTGGCCGCCGTGGCCGCATTTATCACGACCTTGACCATGGTAGGGTTGGTCTCAGCCCCCATGGAGGCGGAGTTCTTCGGGCGGCGTTTCGCACTGCTTCGCAATGGCCTGAGCCTTGTGCTGGCCCTGATCGTGGGCGGGTTGATGGGGGTGATCCTGTGAAGGCGGTGCTCATGAAGTTCCGGCTGCTGGCGCTGTTGCTGCTGGCCGAGTTGGTTCTGGCCTTCGTCAGCCCGCACGTGGCCAGGAGCGCAGCGGTCAACACGGGCGAGTTTCTGTGGAACATCCTGATGATTCTCCCCATGATTCTGATTCTCATGGGCCTGTTCGATGCGTGGGTGCCCAGAAGCACAGTGGAGCGGAACGTCGGGCCTGGTTCCGGCATCCGCGGGGTGGTCCTGTCGATTCTGTTGGGTACCGCTGCCGCGGGGCCGTTGTACGCTGCCTTTCCCCTTGCCAAGTCAATGCAGGCCAAGGGGGCGGGGATCGCCAACATCACGATTTTCCTGGGCACCTGGGCCTCTGTGAAAATCCCTATGGTAGCTATGGAGGCCCACTTTGTGGGGCTCGACTTTGCCCTGCTGCGCCTGGGGCTTACGGTGCCCGGTGTGATTCTGATCGGCTTCATCCTGGAGCGCATGCACGGGCTTGACGAAGTCGCAGATGCAGAGGGGAGATCGTGACACAGAGAAAGCCCGCCGGGAGGATCCCCCGGCGGGCTTTGTCTTGTAGCACTTAGTTGTTCCAGAGCGACTGGCTCAGCGTGTTGACCTGCGGCAGGCCGTAACCGGCGGCGATGTCATAGCCGGTGCCGGCGTTGTTGATCTGCTCGGCCGTGGTGATGTCGTGGTTCTTGGCCGAGTTGACCAGCCAGGAGCGGGTGCCGCTGGCGTTGGTCCACATCTTGGCGGCCAGGCCGGCGATGTGCGGGGTGGCCATGGAGGTGCCGCTCATGGTGTAGTAGGCGCCATCCTTGTAGGTGGAGATGGTGCTCCGGCCGGGGCCGGCCACCTCGACCTCACGGTCGACGATGCTATTGTCGTTGCCGTCGGTCAGGCCGCGGCTGGAGTAGTAGGAGACGACCTCGTTGGGGTTCAGGGAGGCGACCGCAACCGCTTCCTTGTAACCGCCGGGGTAGCCGATGGTGTTCGCATTCGGGCCGCTGTTGCCGGCGGCGGCGATCACCAGAACGCCCTTGCTGTTGGCATAGCGAATGGCGTCCAGGTAGAGCGAGGAGCCACTGGAGCCGCCCAGCGACATTGAGATGATGTTGGCGCCACGGTCAGCCGCAACCCGAATCGCCAGGGCGATGTCGTCGGCGTAGCCGGAGCCCTGGTCGTTCAGGACCTTGTAGGCGAAGAGGTTTGCGTTCGGAGCCACGCCGAAGATGCCCAGGCCGTCAACACCGCCGGCAGCGGCGATGGTGCCACTGACGTGGGTGCCGTGGCCGTCGCCGTCGGCGCACTGGCCCTCAATCTGGTTGCTCCGCCGATCCGAGAAGTTGACGCAGTCCGTGAACACCTTGCTGCCATTGGCACGGGTGAAGTCGGGGTGGGTGGTAAGGGCGCCGGTGTCCAGCACGGCCACGGTAACGCCCGCGCCACCGCTGATGCCGGCCTTGGTCAGGGTCGGGTTGCCGTAGACCATCTTGATGCCGTAGGGCACCTGCGTGGAGGGGACGGCCCGTCCGCCGCCGCCGGGGGCGGGCTTGGCTGAGGGAGCGGCATCACCCTTGGCATCAACAAAGGCCATGGGAACCTCTTCGAAGCTGATACCGGCCTTGCGCAGGCCGTCCAGCGCTGCCGCCGGCACGTGCGCCGTGACCTTGTCGCCGAAGCTGTTGCGAATGGCCAGGCCCTTTGCCTTGGCGTCGCTGGCGTTCAGCAGAATCCGCACGCCGGAGTCGTCCCCACTCTGTCCGGCCCACACATTGGTCGACATGGCCATGAGCAAAGCCAGAACCCCAAGAATCGCTGCCCACTTTCTCACGATAATACCTCCCGACATTCGCTACGTATTTGTAACAGAAACATAACTAGATATTATTAGAATAGAACTTCAATATGAATAGGTCATTGGTCCTATCTCGCGGGCGACACGGTGTACGGCAGTGAATTTCCTTCTCCTAAACTGATATGAATATATGGATGAGGTGTATATTTTATATGAACAAGCACGAAGAGCAGGCAGGGTGAGCCCGATGATGGAGATAACCGCTCCCTTGATAGGAAGAGATGGTGAACTGCAGATCCTGCGGGCCAGGCTTGCGGCGGCCCGGGAGGGGAACGGCAGCCTGGTGCTGATAGGCGGCGAAGCCGGCGTGGGTAAGTCGACCCTCGTGTCCTGCTTTCTCGCCGAGTCGACGAATGCACGCGCAGCGGTTGGCCGCTGCCCTGGGCCAGGCGAAACACCGCCCTTCGGCCCTTTCCGGGAGAGCCTGCACGCCTTGGCGGGCGAGGCTGACCACCCGCTCGGGGCCGGCGCCGTCCAAAACCGGAACGCCCGGGAACTGGCCGCAGCCCTGCTGGCGTACTTCAGCCGCGCCGGCATGCCGCTGATTTTGGTGTTGGAAGACCTGCACTGGTCTGACCCCTCCACACTGGAAGTCTTGCGGCACGTCACTCCGTTGCTCGCCCAGTCTCGCGTGCTGATCGTGGCGACCTTCCGGAATGATGAGCTTAACCGCGATCACCCCTTATGGACGCTGCTGCCCGGTCTGCAGCGGACGGGCGCCCAGCGGATACTCCTCTCGCGCTTGGATTTCGACAGCGTCGTCCGAGTCGTTCAGGCCGTTCTCCCGGATCCCCATGGGCAGTTGGCCCGGCGCCTGCACAACCGCACCGGGGGAAACCCGCTCTTCCTCACGGAGATGCTCGCAGCCATGGCCCACGATGGCGCGGAGCCAGGTAATCTGCCCGACACGGTTCTACAGGCGATCGACCTGAAGTTGGCGCAGGTCTCGCTTGACACCCTGGCGATCATCAGCGTCGGCGCACTGATCGGTGAGCGCTTCGAGTACACCCTTTTAGCGGCCGTGGCCGGCAAACCTGACGAGATGGTTGCCGACATGCTTGAGCAGGGGCTGGCGCTGCGCATTCTCCGGGTTGACGGCGAACAAGGGGAACACTTTGCGTTCGACCACGCCTTGGTCCGGGAGGCGCTGCTCGCCCGGATGATCGCGCCCCGACGCCGCCGTTGGCACCGGGCCATCGCCGAGGTGCTGATGCAGGCGGCACAGCCTGACCCGGACCGGGTAGCACTCCACCTGAGCCGCGCCGATGACGCCCGGGCGGTGGAGTGGCTGCTGATCGCAGGGGACCGGGCCCTGCGCCTGGGCGCCCTGGCGCAGGCCCGCCAGCTGTATGAGCGGGCCCTGCAAATGCTCCAGGGGCCTGATCTGCGGCGAGGCGAGCTGCTCCTGAAGCTGGGGCAGGCCACAGCTTACCAGAATCCCGAGCAGGCCCGCCAGTACTGGGAGGAAGCGGCCCTGGCCGCGGCCGAGAACAGCGATGAGGCAGTCGCCGCGTGGACCCGCCACCTGCAGCTGGTCTTGCGGTCGAATTACCAGCAGACAGATGAGCGCTGCCTGGCTGACCTGGCCGCCCTGCAGGAGTGGCAGGAGCGGCTCCAGGCGGATGCCCGGTACCTGAAGCTGGAGGGCGACCTGTTCGGCAAACCGTGCGGCTTTCCCCGCATCGCCGGGGAGCGCGCCCGCACCCTGGCCTGGGTTGGGCGCCCGGAGGAGTCTCGGGTCGTAGTGGCTGCCATCGAGGAACGCGTGGCCCCCGGACCCCACCTGGCCGACTTGATCTACTCCCAGGTCCCAATTCTGATCTGGGCCGGCGAATGGGATCGGGTCTTTGCCCTCCTCCGGCAGGTGCGCGATTACCGGGTGCAGTTGCACCAGTACCGCCTGGCGGCGTCGATGGAGTTCAGCCGGCTCTACTCGCTGCTCTACTTCCGGCCCGAGCGCGTGGCCGATATCGACGAGAACGCCCAGACCTTGGAGGCCTACGAGCGGCAGGCGATCGAACGGGCTGGTGACGGGACCACGCCGGGCGGCTATTCGCCCCTGGGCGTTCTGCAGTTCTTCCGCGGTGACTGGGACGGCGCCCGGCGCAACTTGCTGGAGTACTACCGCCAGTACCCGCAGGAGGACCGCATTCTGCGCCGTGTGCCGGCAGCCCAACTGGCCCGGGCCCTGGGTGACATCGAAGCGGCCCGCCAGCTACTGGCGCTCTTTCAGACTTACCACCCCACCGACCCTGCGGGACCGGTCATCATCAACATCGAACTGCTGACCGCCTGGGCGGAGTTGTACATGGATACGGGTGAACTGATCCACGCCGCCCAGTGGATCGAGTTGGCGGAAAAGTGGGCGGTGCACCTGAATACGGCCACCTGGCGGGGCCCCATTCAGACCGCCCGGGCGCGGCTGTCCATGTTGGACGGCGACCCTGCCCGGGCTTACGCCGCCATCAAAGCGGCCTTCGACACCCCCGCTGCCTGCGAATCGACGTTCTGGCAGTTGAGCGGCCACCGCCTCGCCGGAGAGCTTGCCGCGGCGCTGGGCGAACGGCAGACGGCCGAGCAGCACCTGCGCCAGTCCATCGCGCTGGCAGAGCAGTGCCAGGTGCCCTACGAGGCCGCACTGAGCCAGCTGACGCTTGGAAGCTTGCTGCCGGAAGTACCCGACGCCCGCGAGCACTTGCTCGCTGCCAGAGACGCCTTCGTCCGCTTGGGCGCCAGGCCTGCGCTGCGCCGTGCCGAGGCGGCGCTGGCCGCCGCTGCGTCCGACGGGGGTGACGCGCAGGGCCCATCCGGCACCGAAGATGGCCTGACCGAACGGGAACGGGAGATTGCCCGCCTGGTGGCGCAGGGCCTGACGGACAAGGAGGTCGCTGCGAAGCTCTTCATTTCACCTCGCACGGTCGACAGGCACCTGCGCAACATTTATGTCAAGCTGAACATCAGCAGCCGGAGCGCGCTTGGCGCATATGCCGTACGCGCAGGCCTGCTGGGGTAATGGGGAATTTACGACACGGCCCGCAAAAGATGCGTGCACAAGAGTGGGAGGTCTCCCGATGAGGGACCTCCCTTTTGTTATGTATGATCTGACTCGTAGCCAACAGATCAAAGGAGGAACCCAAGATGATGTTGCAGCCCCTGGTCATGGCCCGTGAAGATGCCGAGCACATTTGGTACACCGGCGCACTGTCCGCCATCCGGGCAACCGGCGAGGATACGGGCGGCGCCTTCGGCCTGGTGGAGGACCTGCTCCCGGTTGGTTTCGAGACGCCCTATCACATTCACAACAACGAGGACGAGTGCTTCTTTCTGATGGATGGTGACGCCGAGTTCGTCACGCAGGGCCAGACGATCAAGGCGACTTCAGGCGCCTTTGTCTTCCTGCCCCGGAGGATTGCCCATGGTTTCCGGATTGTCGGCGACCGCCCGGCCCGGATGCTGGTTTGGGTTTTCCCCGCCGGCTTCGAGCAGTTCTTCATTGCCCTGAGCGAGCCAGCCCAGAGCCTGACCCTGCCGCCCTTCAAGTCCCACGACATGGCGCGGGTGATGGAGCAGTCTGAGCGGTTCGGCCTTGAGATTCTTGGTCCGCTCTCCGTAGGCGAAGGGACGGCGGCGGACTGATGAGAGCTACGCGCATCAACCACAGACGCGTCCTGACCGGCGCCGCACTCGTGCTGATCCTGACCCTGGGACTCCTCGTCAACGCCGCCGTGGCCCGGGCTGAGGAGGAGGCCGTCTACGTCACGCTGGACGGCCGGTCACTCTTGCTCGATGTTCCCGGCCAGATCCGAGAGGGCCGCACGCTGGTCCCCTTCCGGGCGATCTTTGAGGCGCTGGGTGCCGACGTCTCCTGGGACCCGATGGCCCAGACCGTTTACGCCGAGCGGGGCGACGACACCCTGGCCCTGACCATCGGCAGCCGGGTGGTCGAGTGGCGGGGCTCCATGATCAAGGTGGACGCCCCGCCTGTCATCGTAGATGGCCGCACGCTTGTGCCGCTGCGGCTGGTGGCTCAGGCGATGGGCCTTCACGTCACCTGGAACGGGGAAGAGCGGACCGTAGAGCTGGAGACCAGCCCTGCCGACCGTAACCTGGCCCGAGGCATCCAGATCGTGCACGACAAGGGTTGCATGGTCTGCCACACCATCAACGGAGCCGGTGGTCAAATTGGGCCCGACCTGACCGGGGTGGGTGCCCGCTACAGCGAGGAGTGGCTCCACACCTGGCTTGAGAACCCGCAGGCCGTTCGTACTGGTTCCCGCATGCCGAATTTCCGTTTCACCGACACGGATCTCACCGCTGTGGTGACCTACCTCGAAACCCTACAGTAAGGAGCGATGCAAATGTTCAACGTCCGTACCGCGGCCGCCATCGGCGCCGCCTTGATCGTTGCTTGTGCCCCCGTATCCGTCCTCGCTGAGTCTGCCGTGCATCAGCATGTTGCCGCCGCCCCGGCTGCGGCCGGCACCGCTGTGCCAACCGACGTTCACCGTGCTGTGGTTAACGGCAAGCAACTGGCCGGCGTCACGCTCTTTGCCGACCATCTCTACGTCCCTGCCGACGCCTTTGCCGCCGCCATCGGCGCCAGCCTGACCAAGGATGCTAACGGCGTAGACCGGATCGAGTTCGCCGGCCAGGGGGTACCGACGCTGGCCCAGCTGCAGGAGCTGAACCCCGCCGTAACCAAGTATCAGCCCCTCAGCCCGTACATCCCTGGCATGGGGATTCACATGGGCATACCGGGTCCGGCACTGGTCCTGTCCGCCTCCAAGGAAGGCACGCTGAACGCCGTCGAGGTGCTCTTCCCCGCCGACCAGGGCTGGCAACCCTTGTTTGACCAGCAGAAGGGCCAGCCGATGGAGATGGAAGGTGCTGGCTTGGTCTATTACCAGCACCTCTACCTGACCGACTCCGCCGGCTTGGTGGAGGAGAACGCCGGCGTGCCGGTGATCATCGGCGGGCGGTACTTGAGTACCGGCTACGGCCTGAAAACCCACAGAGTCGGCGAGAGGCTCTACATCCCCCTGCGCGCAAGTGTGGAACTGTTGGGTGGGACCATCGCCTGGGATGAGGTGACTTTCACCGCCACTGCCAACGTTGACTACAAAGGCATCAGTTACGATTGGCTGAAGCAGCTCAACCCATCGCTCACCAAGTATGGTCCGATCTCCGACTTCGTGCCGAACATGGGGATTCACATGGGGGTTGCCGGCCCGCATCTGACGGTTCTGACTGACAACGCCGGTATGGTCGCCGGGTTTGAGCTGGTGGTGCCGGCCGTCGCCGGCTGGGCGCCCTGGTTTGATCAGCCTGAGGGCCAGCCGATGGAGCTCCCGGGCCAGGGTCAGGTCTACACGCAGCATCTCTACCTCACCCCGCCGGCCACGATCAAGTAAGCTGTCACACAGGCGCAACCCCTCATGTGCGAGGGGTTGCGCTATTTCGCCTTCAGAACAAAGGGCAGAACAGATTGATGTAAAATGGTAACAGGACAGGAACATGGAGGGAGGGCGTTGGCAACAGCTTCCGCAGATCCACGCAGATGGGAGGGTGCCACATGCGGTGGCGGCTGATGGGTGTGCTGCTGATATGCGTGACCTTGCTGCTGACAGGCTGCGGCCATGAGACCCGAATCACACGGGTGGAGAAGCCCTGGGGCACCCTGCAATCTCCTGCGCCTGATCAATACGGAGGGGTTCGGCTGGTCCTGGTGGACGAGTACCGCAGGCCCAGGGGGTTGTCGCGCTTTCCGGACGGCGGGAAGAGCCTTGGGGTCGCCCGGTACGTGCTGATCTACCAGACCGGCGGCACCCTTGAGCGAGAGGTGGAACGGATCGATCTGGCGCCGGTTCGCAGGGGCGACTTCGGCAATATGTACGCGACCCGCTTTGACTGGGTCGGGCCGGACCAGCTGCAGTATCGCGGCGAGTACGGGTATTTCGGCGCAGAACGCAAGGTGTTCGAGGGCACCGTGACCGTTCCGCCGCTGCAGTAGCAAACCCGGGTCTCCGCCCGGTGGAGCGCCTCCCGCAAGAAATGGCAAGGGAGGCCGAAACCATCGTGAGCCGAAAATGGGTTGCGATTATGGCCCTGCTTGTGACCGTGTTGAGCCAGACCGCCGCCGGGGCGGCCCTGGGCCCCGGGTTGGGCCCCGCCAAAGCCATCAGCCCCAACTTGCCGGCCCCTGCCAAGGGCGCCCTGACCGATGCCGACCAGGTCAAGGGGACCCCCTTCCAGGGCATCGCAGGTGAAGTCGGGATCGCGGGTTACACCCCCGGCGACAGCGGTGCCGAATCAGACGAGGAGTTCGTGCTGGACAGCGACCCCGCGCTGGATACGTACACCTTCCGGAGCGGCGGCCCGCTGGTCTTCCCCATTACCATCGACCGGTACTTCGGTCCGGTTGATGCCAACGGGCACCTGCTGCACCCCGAGAATATTGAGGGCGAGGCGGCGCTCCTGACGCTGCGGGTGTGGGATGTGGACCAGAACTCCGGCACAGCGGAGTACGCCCCGGAGGTCGACGAGGTCTACTTCAACGACCAGCTGGTCGGCACGCTCTCGGGTGCCGACTACCAGTGGTCGACTTTCACCGTGTCGGTGCCCGTCAGCCAGCTGAAGTTTCCCGACCTGGTGGGGGGCACGGCCGGCAGCGCGGACAACTGGGTCGAGATTTTCATCGACACGGCCAACGTGGGCAACTGTGAGTGCTGGGCGGTCGAGGTGGACTGGGCCCGCCTGGTCGTGAAGGGCATTCGCCCCACTGTGCTGGTGCACGGCTTCAAGAGCGACGCCAGCACCTGGAACGCCTGGGAGACCAACTACGCCCCGAATGCAGGCCTTCCCGTCTACACCCTCTCCTTTGCCAACAACAATGGGTCCTGGCTGGACCACGCCGACGAGCTGGGCCAGCACATCGACGCGGCGAAGCAGATGTTTGGCGTTGACAAGCTGAACATTGTAGGCCACAGCAAGGGCGGGCTGGACAGCCGGGCCATGCTGGCTCTGTCCGGCCGCACCGACATCCTGCGCCTGGTGATGCTGGGCACCCCCAACGGCGGGAGTCCGCTGGCCGACATTGCGCTGGTGGGCGGCATGATGGGCGGACCCGTCATTACGACCCTGATCGATGGGATTGGCAACCCGGCGCTGACTGAACTGACACCCGGGTACATGGCCATCGGCAACCTGCTGGTCGGCCGGAACCCGGCCACCCAGTACTTTACTGTGGCCGGCAATTGGAACGATACCCTGTTGGTTGACGGGAACCCGCTGATTTGGGGGCAGGATGATGGGGTGGTGGCCGTCAGCAGCGTGGAAACGCTAAGCTACACCACGAACCTGGGCCGCACCACCAGTTTCCACACCAGTATGACCTCGGGCGCCGGGGAGTGGGCGCTGGCGCAGGGCCAGGTTGTCACGACCTTTGGCGTGGGCAGCAAGCCTGTCGCGAAGGCCGCGGCCGGGGTCGGGAACCCCTACCTGAGCTATCTCTCCACCCACGCCATTAACATGGGCGACACGGCTACCCACGAAATCGTCGCACAGGCCGGCGTGCCGGTCACCTTTGGCATACTGTGGGGCAGCGGTGCGCTGACGCTGGCGGCGGCATCTCCCACCGGGGCGCCGCTGGCCCATGGCGTCGGGGGCGTCACCATCAGCACGGCGGAAGATGACCTGACGGGCCTGACCTACAGCGTGGTCCGGGTGGAGGCCCCGGAAGCCGGCGCCTACCGCCTGACCGTGGCCTCGGCCGAGCCGGGGTCGGTGGATTACCTGGTGCTGGCAGCCGAAGAGGCGCCCCCGTCGCTGACCGCCGCCATGCGCAGCAGCGTGGTCGGGGCGGGAACGGGCGCCGTCGTGGAGGCCACCCTGGATTGGCAGGGCCAGACGCCCGCGCCTGTGCAGGCGGAAGCCCGGATTCTGCGGCCCGATGGCACGGTCGATACCATCACCCTGGCGGATGACGGCACCGGCGAAGACGCTGTCGCTGGGGACGGCACCTACACCGGCATCTACACGCCGTCGGCGGACGGGTTCCACTACGTGGCCGTGGTGGCCACCGGCACGGCGCCGGGCAGTGCGCTGCGGCGCTTCGCCTCCAGCGGGTTTGCTGTGACAAGCCAGGCGGACAAGTTAGGAACAGTCACGGGTCACCGCGGCGTTGACACCGACGGTGACGGCCTCTTCAACTACCTGGAGGCAGACATCTCCACCGCGGTTACCACGCCGGGTGCCTACCAGGTGGCTGCCCGGCTGACCGATGCCGGGGGCCATACCCTGGCGCTTGCCGGCACGTCCGCCAACCTGGGCGCCGGCCCGGGCACGGTGCAGCTCCGCTTTGACGGCACCCTGCTGGGCGAAAGCGGCTTTACCGGCGACCTTTCCGTGGTAGACGCGGCACTAATTCGCAGCGATGGCGGCCTTGCCGACTTCCGCTCCGGCCCGTGGACGCTGTCGGGATACAGCGCCGGCCAGTTCCTGCAGCAGGCGATTCACGTGCTGCCCGGCATTGCGGACCAGGCCCTCGACACCGACGGCGACGGGCTCTACGACCGGCTTGATGTCACCCTCCAGGTCGAGGTCGACTTGCCCGGCTGGTACGACGTCAATGCCCGCCTCGTGGACAGCACCGAGGCAGAAATCGTGTGGGCCTGGGAGATGCCGGAACTGTCGGCGGGCGTCAACACCATCGTGCTGCATTTCGACGGCGGGGCCATTCGGGGGAACGGCCGCAACGGCCCCTACCATGTGCGGGACTTCTCCCTGTATCCGCAGGCCACCGGCAAGGGGATCAATATCTACGACCTGCACACCACGGCACCCTACGACGCTTCGCAGTTTGTCGAGCCCCCGCCCGTGGACTTCGAGCCGCCGGTCTGGCCGCCGGGCGCCGCCCTGACCGTCTCCAACGTGACCAGCACCAGCCTGACCCTGAGCTGGCCCGCCGCCACAGACAATCTGGGCATCACTCACTACTACATCATGCAAGATTACAACGATGTGTACGTGGTGGATGGAACCGTCCACTCGTACACCGTCACGGGCCTTACGAACAACACGAGCTATCAATTCATCGTGTTGGCGGAAGATGTGGTTGGCAACCTCACCATCGGCCCGCAGGTCACCGCAACGACGCGTACGCCCACCGGGTCCGGAGTTGCCTTTGTGGCGCCGTTGGATGCGGCCGGTCCGGTCACTCATCCGGCTGATAAGGTGCTGCCGATTCAGTTCCAGTGGCTGGTCGACGGCGTGCCCACGCTGGACACGTCAGTGTCGGTTCGGGTGCGTGATGGCTCCGGGCGCCTGGTTGCCGGGTATACGTACGGCGCCGGCATTGCGTACGACCAGGCCTTGGGGCAGTATTTGCAGGCATTTGACCCGGCCTTGTACGGGCTGGGTCCCGGCGCACAGCTGCGGATTCAGGTCTACTTTGGCGGCAAGTTGCGGGCCACGGCCTACGTCAACCTGGAGTAAGGTTCAGGCGCCCCCGCCGGCATGAACGCTGGCGGGGGGCGCTGCATACTACCGGCGCAGGCGGGCGGAAGCTATGTTCGTTGCTCGCAAGTAGGTCAAGGGAGGCTGACTTTGCTGACAACACCGATGGGCGGCGCTAACAATCAAACCCTGGCGAACCAGGAAGCGCAGAATGCGGCGGCCCTGGAGCAGATGGCTCAGCGCGAGGGGCAGGCGGCCAACACACCTGGCACCGGTGCTGCCGGTACCCAAGGGGCTCAGTAATATCGGTCTCCAATGACGCCACTCACTCCGGGTGGCGTCTTCCTTTCGTCTTCTCCGACCTGCCGGAAGACGCGTTCTGTCCGAGCCGGATGGCGACATACGCGCCTATTGCAGAGGTGATGATACCGCCTATCACGGTCACGAGTGTCGTCATGAGTTCCTGATTCTCGATAATCGGACGTTCCATAAGAAAACCTCCTGAGGTCTGTTTACGTCGCGGGATTTCAGACGAAGATTCCTATCAAGAAACGGTTCTATCACAAACCAAGCGCGCAGGTTTGCGTAGCGTTCCTACAGTTAGGAATGCGCATCACCAGCGAGGTAGTACTGTCTCGTGGGATTGGGACCGATCAGCGCCGGAGGGGGCAGGGAGGTTTGGATCTTGTTTCTATTACGGATGCGGCCCGGCTACTGCAAGTCCACCCGAGTACGCTCAGGCGCAACGAGACTCCTGACGGAAAATGGTGTGACATATACGGGACACGCTTCCGGGTATACCGGATTAGCAGTGAGCCAGGTGGCCAGCGCCGGTACGATCGCAGTGAAATCATCAGGAAGGTGTACGGGCTTCGAAAAGGCGGCTGACCACGAGCTACTGCAGTTTGCAGTGGCTCGTTGCTTCTAGTCTCGCTATTCCTATATGCTCAGGGGAAAGAGACTACATGGAGGTAAGACCGATGCGAGTTGCTGGTCATTTCACCTACCCGCACCTGCCTGGGACCGTCTATCGCACGTTCATCGACCGTGATGCGCTGCTCTACTCGGTACCCGGCCTCCGCACCCTGGACGAAACCGCCCCGGGCCGGTATGAAGCGACGCTCCGGGTGGGCGTCGGCGGGTTTTACCTGCACTATGCCGGTACGCTGACGTTGGCCGAGCAGGTCCCGCATGAGCGGTATCGGTTTCTGGTGGATGCCACCACCCACAACGGCTATGGGAAAGCGGATGCGGTTTTTCGGTTCATACCGCTGGCCGACGGCGGGACGCGGGTCGAGTATGAGGCTGACGTTGAACTGGGCGGAGCGCAAAAACTGCTGCCGTCGCTGGCCCGGGGGCTGGTTGACTTCTTCCTGCATGGGATGAACCATTGGCTGACCGAAGTGGCGGCCGGCCGTCAGCCGGAGTAATGCGAATACGAGCAGTGGCGCAGCCCAGGACGGGCTGCGCCACTTTTGCGTTGCTTAACGGGAACCCTGCCACGGGGTGGGCGCCGGGGCCGGCGCTTCGGCCAGCCAGTTGCGCCACGCGGCGGTCTCGGCGGGGAGTTGCTGCCCGGTAACGGCCTTCAGCTCCCGGTGGGCGTGCTCCGCCAGCATACGCCGGGAGTCGCCCAGGTAGTCGGCCAGAATGGCGAGCCCGGTGGCCTCGCCGCAGCGGGCCAGCGCCCGGCCAATGGTCAGCTCCAGGTAGGCCTCGCGCTCCTCGAAGAAGTCGGGCTGCACGATCGCGGTGCTCACCTTGCCGCGGAAGAGCGGCTCCTGGTGGAGCCGAAGCAGCGCCGGAATGGAATCCCGGTGGCCCAGCCGCTCGGCGATGTCGCAGATGGCGTCGACGTAGTGGAAGATGCCGCTCATTTGGTCCTCAAGCTTGGCCCGGGTGGGCTTGAGCCGCTCGGCAGCCCGCAGGAGCACGGGAATGGCGGCGGGGTCCCGCACCATGGCGAGAGAGTGGAGCAGGTAGGCCAGCTCGGGCATGGCGCCATGGTCCGGCGAGGCCTGCGTGTAGCGAATGTGGGCCGTGCGGGGCGGCAGTTCGTCGCCGGTCAGGTGGGGCTCGATGGCAGCGAGGAGGACCGGCGTGGCGGCCTTGTCGCCATGCCAGGCGAGGGCCCGGGCGGCGTGGAGGCGGCCCTTGTGGGTGGGGTCCTCTGCGGCTGCCCGCAGGAGGGGGAGGATGGCCGGTCCGGCTGTGCAGATCTGGACCATGGGAATTGGCGTCTGCCGGATATCGTCCATTTCGACTTCGCCGTAGTTGTAGAGCTGGTCGGCGTCGTCGAGGGAGTCGATCCACTGCTGCATTTCGGCGGCCGCGGGTGGCTGCTCGGGCGGCAGGGTGCGGGTGAGCACGTCAGCAGGCAGGAACCCTTCGGGGATGAGCGCCGCCTGCAGGTCGGCCACGGGCAGGTCGCGGGGCGTGATGCCCCGGCGGGCGCTCAGGGCGGCCGCAGTGCCGCAGACGTAGCCCAGATTCTCGAGGTCGGCCTGCATGCGGACGGGCGGCAGCGAATCGTGGGTGGCGGAGATCGCTTTGCCCGTGACCAGCAGCCCATCCACCCGCTGCGGGACGACGGCCCGGTAGGGGATCTCGATTTCGAAGTTGGGCGGAATCAGGCCCATGCGGAGCCAGTCAGAGGTGTTCTGGCCCTTGACGTCGTGGTTGCTGAAGTGGACGTTGATGACGTCCGGCCAGCGTCGCATGGTGAGGATGTCGGTCAGGCTGATGCGGACGTCGCCCAGGACGTGCCGGGTCTCACGGGGGGCGATGTAGGGGCCGTGGTCGTGGCCGGCGTAGCGGCGGCGCCCGGAGAGGATGGCCCGGGTGTAGTCGAAGGGATCGCCGACGCAGACGGTGCTGGTGAAGTTGTTGCGGGAAAGGCCCGGTCGGACCTGCGGGGAGAGGGAGTACCACATGGTGGCGGCTTCCCGGTCGGAGCCGTAAACGTGCGGGGCGCCGGCGGCCACGGCCACGTCGCCGTCGCCGGTGGCATCGACCGTGGCCGCTGCGGTCACTTCGACGAGGCAGTCGGGCGTGGCGAGCAGAGCGCCGGTGACCTTGCCGCTGGCGTCGGTGTGGACTTCGGCCAGCACGGTGTGGAGCAGGGTGGCGACGCCGGCTTCGGCCAGGCCGTGGAGCCAGGCGAGCATTTTTGCTTCGATGTTCCACCTGTTGCCCGTGACGCCGAGCCAGGCGTGCTGGGCGCCGACCCAGGCGGAAACCTCGGTGTTGAAGCCGCCCCGGCGGCCGAACCAGTAGCTGTCGACGCCGCCGACGGTGCCGGTGCCGCCCGGGCCGGGGTTCATGTCGGCCAGTAGGGTGACGGCGCCCCGGCGGGCGGCGCCGATGGCGGCGGCTGCGCCGCTGGTGCCGCCGCCGACCACGAGCACGTCGACAGTGCGGCGGAGCACGGGGAGGGTGAGGCGGGGGCCGGGGGCGTTGGCTCGCTCGGCTACGGCCCCCGCCGCGGCCCGGGCGCCGGCCTCGAGCCCGAGGCGGGCCAGGGCGGCCGGGTCAAACTGGCAGGCTTCGGCCTGGGCGTCGCCCAGGTCGGCGCAGGCGGAGGCCACCAGCAACTGGCCGTCCGGGTCCGGGGCGACCCGCCAGAGGGCCGGTACGGCCAGCTCATGGCTGGTGGTGGCCAGTTTCAGCCCCGCAAAGGCGGGGTGATTTTCTTTCAGCCACCGGCAGACGGCGGCGCTGGCCTGGCGGGCCTCCAGTTCGGCCTGGAGCCGCCAGGTCGGGTCGGCGCCGGGAGTCAGGTCGATGGCATGTTCGATGAGAAGGTGGCCGTGCTCGGTGGAGTAGCCAAGGTGTGTGCGCCAGGCCGGGGTGAGGTCCGCCGGAATGGCGAGTTCACCGAGGCTCTCGGTGGCTACGCCGGTCAGCTCGATTGTGCGCCAGGCCCGGGGCCCGGGCTGGGCGCCCGCCCGGGGGCTGGCCGGGCACTTCATGCGCGCCACCACCGCCTGCTCGGTCGCATCTACGACCACGGCGGCGGCAATCTCTACCCGCCCGGCCTTGCCCGCGGCCTCGAGCAGCAGAGCATTCCCCGTCTGCTGAAGGGCGATGGGGCGCATGGCATAAAGCAGCGTGACGCCCGCGTCGAGCAGCACGTCTTCCAGGGCGGTCTTCAGCTTGTCGGGAACGAAGGCGAACTCGGATGCCCCGGGCGGGGCGCCCACGGCCACAGCCAGGTCGCCGGACCAGCCGAACATCTCCCCGAGCGCGCCAAACGTCTCAGCCGACACCCACGGGCGCAGGCACGCAGTCAGCTCCGCCCCCAGGTAGGTCCGCCGCTCCAGCAGCACAACCCGCCGGCCAGCCCTAGCCGCCGCAACGGCCGCCGCTACTCCGGCAAAGCCTCCGCCGCAGACCAGCACATCCGCAGCGAGGCGGCGATTCGCATTATCCACGCGAATCCCTCCCCTGCGCGGCCGCCCAGAGGCACCGGCGGATGAAGTGGTCGAACAGGTCGCCGGCCACCCAGTACATGCTCTCTCGGGCCGCCATGAAGGCGTCCAGGGTTTCATCTTCATACGGACGCAGATCGGTCTCAGGCGCCGTCAGGCTGACCCGCAGCGTTGTCAGCGCCGCCCGGAGCGCCTTCAGCCAGAGGTCCAGCTTCTCGGTCCAGGGCGCCAGCTCGGCCTGGAGCAGGGGGTTGGCCATCGAGTCGCGTAATTGCGCAACGACCCGCGCCAGCTCCGCAAAGACCGCCTCCAGGCGGGCAATGGCCTCAAGCCGGTCCGACGGCTGCCCATCAACCGAGGGCGGGGCGGGAAGCTCAGGCAGATCAGGCCCGGCGACGGCGGGCGCCCCGCCCCAGGCCTGCCAGAACCGCTGGAGTTCCGGCGTCACCCGGTTATGCAGGTTCTTGCCCCGCTCCGGCGCCGACCAGCGGGTCATATCGCCAATCACGGCCACCGCTGCGGCATCGGCCGCGTTCCCGGCCACCTCCAGCAGCGCCTCCTGCCAGGAGGCCTCGGGCTCGTACTCCGCCGGGTTGCACATGAACTGGCCGTACGTGTACAGCGGAATCTTGGCCACTTCGGGCTGGAGCGAACCGTTGGCCACGATGCCCCGGCAGACCGTCTCCAGGTCAACGTCACGCCCCCGAATCGGCCGCATATGCGGACGGTCCTGCATGGGACCGTCGTTGACGGGATAGTTGTCCCAGTAAAGGACCCGACGCTTCAACGTCGCGTTCACCACGGCCGCATCCGCCGTCTTCAGAAACTGGGCGCAAACCTCGGTCCCCGTCCAGAACACGTCGATTTCCGGGCGAAGCTCCTCACCCAATGTCGACAAATACGGCGACACGCCTTCGCCGCAGTACTCGGTCGGGCAGAAGATCAAGCGCCGCACCCCGCCCGCCTCCTCCAGCCGGGCCAGCAGCGCATTGTTCAGCCACGCCTGCGCATGGGCGATGGTGGCGAACCGCTCTCCATCATCCGGGTAATGGAACTTGTCGGGCATATCGTCCAGCAACAGGGCAAAACTGCGCACACCCATCTCATACATGGGCGTCAGCTTCTGCCACAGCTGCTCAAAGTGCGCCGGGTCGGTGTAGTGAAACTTCATGGGGCTGATGGCAAAGACAAACTCCATGTCGTGCTGCAAGCAGCGCCCCATCAACTCCGAGAACCGCCGCAGCTCTACGGGCAAATAGGGCTCATGCCAGCGCTTCCGATGGATCGGGTCATTCTTGGGGGCGTAAACAAACATGTTATAACCATGCGTCCCCAGAAAATCGACCATGCTATATCGTTCCGCCCACGACCAGGGCCGGCCGTAGAATCCTTCAATCACGCCTCGAACGGCAAATGCCATGGGCTGCACATCCTCTTACAAATTTAGGCCGTAACGAATCACGTCTCGCAGGAAGAAGGCGCTGTCTTTGGGGATGCGCCGCTGCGTCGGGTAATCGACATAGATCAGTCCGAACCGCTTACTGTAGCCCATCGCCCATTCAAAGTTGTCCATGAACGACCAGCAGAAGTAGCCCTTCAGATTGACACCCGCTGCGATGGCCCGGTGCGCCGCCGCAAAGTGACCCTGCAGGAAGGCCACCCGCCGGACGTCATGCACTTGCCCGTCAGCGCCGGGGCCGTCCGTGAAGTGGGCGCCATTTTCGGTGATGTAGATGGGTACGTCGCCATAATCAGCCTTCAGCCGCTTCAGCAGGTCGGTCAGGCACCAGGGCACAATCTCCCAGCCCAGGTCGGTCCGGGGAATCCCGTTCGACACGGGGGGATGGACAACCTTCCAGCCCAGGTCGTGCAAGGGCTCCGCCCCTATGATCCGACGTTCGTAGAAGTTGACGCCCAGAAAATCAATCGGCGATGCGATCAGCGGCAGATCATCATCATGAATAAAGTCCAGCGCCCCGACCCGATCGGTGTAGAGATCGACCATATCTTGCGGATAGCTTCCCCGCAGGACCGGGTCGAGGAACCACCGGTTGGTAAAGCCGTCGGAGAGTCGGGCGGCGGCCTGGTCGGCGGGCGAATCGGTTTCGGGGTAGGTGGGGAAGAGGTTCGGGGCAATGCCCACCTGCCCGGGCAGGCCGAGCTGCCTGAACTGGCGGACCGCCAGCCCGTGGCCCAGGAACATGTGGTGAATGGCAGCCAGCGAGGTGCGCAGGTCCTTCAGGCCCGGGGCGTGCACACCCCACCAGTGGCCGAGGAAACCGGCCACCCAGGGCTCGTTAATCGTCATCCAGATGGGCACCTGGTCGCCCAGCGCCCGGTACAGGTGGTCGGCGTACTCCGCAAACCGGAAGGCCGTGTCGCGGTTCGCCCAGCCGCCTCGATCCTGGAGCGCCTGGGGCAGGTCCCAGTGGTAGAGGGTGATGGCCGGCTTGATGCCCTTGGCCAGGAGCCCGTCCACCAGCCGCTTGTAGAAGTCGAGGCCCTTGGCGTTCACCGCCCCGGTGCCCTCGGGCAGAATGCGGGGCCAGGCCACCGAGAACCGGTACGCCTGGACCCCGAGTGATGCCATCAGGTCGATGTCGTCCCGATAGCGGTTGTAGTGATCGCAGGCCACGTCGCCGGTGTCGCCGTTTTCGACGAGGCCCGGCGTGTGGCTGAACCGGTCCCAGATCGACTCGCCGCGGCCATCGGCCCGGGCGGCGCCTTCGATCTGGTAGGAAGACGTGGCGACGCCCCAGAGGAAGTCGCGTGGGAACTGCATCATCTGGCCGCCTCCTATCTTACGCGAGCACTGGCTCCAGGCGGGCGAGGGCGACCGCGGCGGCGCCTAGCACACCGACCTGGCTGCCCAGGGCTGCCGGGACGATTTCGACTACCTGAGCGAGGGGCGCCATGGCCCGGGCGGCTACCTGCTCACGCAGCGGCACGAAGAGCCGGTCGCCAAAGTTGGTAATGCCGCCGCCCAGCACAACCTTGCGCGGGTTGAAGATGTTGACCACGCTGGCCACACCGGCGCCGAGAATTTTGATCGTTTCCGCCCAGATGCGCTCCGCCAGGCTGTCGCCGTGCTCCAGCGCCGCCAGGAGCGTCTCGCCGGTAATGGCATCGACCGAGCCGGCCATATCGACCATGGCCGAGGGCTCGCCGGCCCGAATCGCTTCCTGCACCCGGGCGACGATGCTGGTACCCGAAGCGTAGGCTTCGAGGCAGCCGTGGTTGCCGCAGCCACAGGCGCGGCCTTCGTAGAAGACGGACATGTGGCCGATCTCCCCGGCGTTGCCATTCTCGCCCTGGTAGAGGTGGCCACCGATGATGATGCCGCCGCCCAGGCCGGTGGAGATTGTCAGGTAGATCAGGTTGTCAACGCCGCGTCCAGCGCCGAAGCGGTGCTCGCCGAGGGCGGCGGCATTTGCGTCGTTATCGAGGTAAACGGGCATGCCGAGGGCGGCAGAGAGCCGGTCGACGACGGGGACGTTGTCCCAACCCGGCAGGTTTGGCGGGTTCATGACGACGCCGGTGTCGGGGTTGAGGGGGCCGCCGCAGCCTACGCCGGCGGCAACGACTTCGCCGGCGGGAACCCCTGCTTCGGCGATGGCCTGTCGGCTGAGTTGGACGAGACGCTCGAGCATACGGTCGGGACCTTCATGGGCTCTGGATGCTTCGCGCACGGCAGAGAGCTGTTGGCCGGTGGCCGTGACCAGACCGACGGCCAGCTTGGTGCCGCCGATGTCGATACCGAGGAAATAGGGGCCGGCTGGGCTTGGCATCAGATTGCCTCCTCCCTGGACGAACCGAATCGTGGAATGTTGGGGAGCCGTTCATAGGCGTGAAATAGTCTGGCGTAGCACCGGGCCAGGTCAGGGTCGGCTGCGATTGAGGCCGAGTGGCCGGCGATACGGGCCTGTGCTTCATCCTCGGAGCCGAAGATGCCGGCGCCCAGGCCTGCCAGCATGGCGGCGCCCAGGGCGGTCAGTTCGGTGTTCTCGGGCAGGTGGACCTGGCGGTCCAGAATGCTGGCCTTCAGGTGCAGGAGTTCCGGGCTGCTGGCCATGCCGCCCGTGGCGACCAGGCGTGACCCGGGCGCCAGGCCAAGGGCGCCTTCGAGCGTCGCCAGCAGGGCCCGCAGTTCGAAGGCGAGGCCTTCGAAGGCGGCCCGGGCGATGTCGCCCCGGGTGTGGTGCAGCCGCCAGCCCAGGACGGCGCCCCGGCCCTGGCTGTCGCGCCGGTTGAAGGCGACTTCGGCCAGGTGCGGCAGGAGGAAGAGGCCCCGGGCGCCGGGCTCGGAGGCGAGCGCCTCCCGGGTCATGGCCCGGTATGCTTCGGCCTCGGTGCCGCAGGCGGCAAAGAAGCGGGAGCGAACCCAGTCCATCACCCGGCCCGAAGTCATGGCCGTGCCGGCGTAGTAGCGGCCCCGGGCGGTGTGTGCCCCGAAGTGAATCCGGGCGGCGAAGCTGGCGGGCGTCATGGCGGGCTTTGGCAGGCCCACGAGGAGCGCCTCCACCGAGCCGCCCGAATCCAAAATGGCGCCCGGCTCCCAGGCCCCGGCCGCCAGGGCCGCACAAATGTGGTCATGCCCGCCGGCCAGTACGGGGGTGCCGGGCGTAAGGCCCGTCTCCCGGGCGGCCTGGGGGCTTACGCCTCCCAGTACGGTGCCGCTGGCCACCAGGGGCGGAAAGAGGTCGATAGGCAGGTCGGCCGCCGCCAGAATCTCCCGGGACCACTCGAGTCGCTCCAGGTCGAGCGCCATGGTATGCGAGGCCAGCGAATGGCTCATGGCCCGGGCGCCCCCGAGGCGGAAGCTTATGTAATCAGCGATGCAGAGCCAGGTTTCGGCCTGGCGGAACTGCTCCGGCTGATTTTCACGGATCCAGTTCAGCTTGTGGAGTGAGTAAATGGGGTCGGGCAGGAGCCCGGTAATGCTGTAGGTCTCCCAGGGCCCGAAGGACTGGGCCCAGCGGGCGGCCTGGGGCGCCGTACGCTGGTCGAACCAGGCGATGGCCGGCCCCAGGGCTTCGCCCTGCCGGTTCAGCAGGACCCCTTCCTCGGCCACGCTGGCCGCAGCCACGCCGACGATCTCACCGGCACCGCCCAGGGCTTCGACCACGCCCCGGCAGCAGGCAGCTGCGGCGTTCCACAGGGCATCGGGGTCGTGCTCCGCACAGTCGGGCGCCACGAACCGGACCGGCGTCTTCACGCTGTGCCGGGCCGCGACCCGCCCCTGGTCATCGATCGCCAAAGCCTTGGTATTGGTGGTGCCGATATCGAGTCCGATCAGGTAGGGCACGATGAAATCACCTAGTCCGCGCGAATGTTGACGCCAGCCAGCAGGAAACCAAGTTCGGCCGGCGTGGGCAGGTATGGTACAGGATGAGCGGCGTTGGCCGCCGCACAGGCGGTGCCGAGCCGAATCCCCTCCAGCAGCGGCTCTCCCCGGTCGATCCTCACGGCCACACCCGCGACGAAGATGTCGCCGCAGGCCGTGGGGTTGGCCGTTTGGACGCTTGGGGGCTGCACGTGCCAGCACTGGTCGCCGGCCGTCACCAGGGCGCCCTCGCCGCCGAGGCTGACGACCACGTTCGCCACGCCGGTGGCGGTCAGGTCACGGCAGCGGCGCCGCAGCGCTTCCGGGGACTGCCACGGCCCGCCGGTAAGGGCGGCGAACTCGTCAGCGTTGGGTTTGATGAGCCACGGGTTCGCGGCGATGCCCTCCCGCAGGGGCTCCCCGCTGCTGTCCAGGATGCAGTGCACCCCGGCGCGCCGGGCGATTTCGATCATCCGGCGGTAGATGTCGGCGGGCGCCCCAGGTGGCAGACTGCCCGAGAGCACGACCAGCGACGCCTCGCACACCAGCGAGGTGTAGGTCGCAACCAGCGCATCAACCTCTGCAAAGGAAACGGTCGGCCCCGGCTCGTTGACCACGGTAGGCGGCGACCC
This sequence comes from Symbiobacteriaceae bacterium, assembly GCA_029239785.1. Lineage (GTDB taxonomy): Bacteria > Bacillota > Sulfobacillia > Symbiobacteriales > Symbiobacteriaceae > JARBUG01. The sequence continues at coordinate 45,035 of JARBUG010000001.1, forward strand.
GTCTGCGCTGGCGAACATGTAGCAGGCCCGCGACTCGCCAGCGGTTGTCACCAGCCCGTCACGAATGCCGTGCCTGGCGCACTCTTCCCGCAGGAAGCGCCCGGTCAGCCCGCCGGCAAAGCCGGTAACGCTCACCTTGGCGCCCAGCCGGGCCGCCGCCCAGGCCACGTTCAGCCCCTTGCCGCCCATGCGCACGTCGACCGACCTGGCCCGCTGAATCTCACCAGGCGCCAGGCGCCCTGGCAACACCACAGTCCGATCCATGGCTGAGTTCAGGCTGACCGCGAGGATCATCCGTTCACGCCCCGGCCGTTGGTGGCCCGCACCCGGCTCCACAGCCTGCGCAGTCCCTCGTAATCCTCGGCTTCCAGCGGCTCCAGGCTGTCCACGTGGGTGGTGAAGTAGAGCGACGGCACGCCCAAGTCCTCCTGCACAGCCAGGAAGCTGCGCCAGCTCGCCCGGTTCGGCATGGGCCAGTTGTCGGTGTCAATCAGCCGGCTCGGGCAGGCGGCCTGGGCCACGCTGGCCCGGTGGAGCATCTGCGGCACCACGGGCGCACCGGTATTGATGTCGTTCAGGCGAATCATGTCGGTCACATCGGCGAAGTAGGGGTTGGGCGTATGCGTGATGATCAGGGCGTCCGGCTTGACCTGCTTGGCGGCCTTGTAGAGCACGTCCAGCAGCAGGTGAAGCATTTCTACGCCCCACTCCGCACCATGCTTGGTCAGCCCGGGCCCGCCGGGGGTGCGGGCGGTAAAGTCGATCTTGAAGCCGTCTGCGTCGTAGCCGTCTGGACCGAGCATGAGCGACACAGCGGCGCGCAGCGTCTCGACATAGACCGGGTTGGTCGGGTCCGCGGCCACGGAGATGCCGGCCGCGTTGCGCACGCACTGCTCGGGCGGCAGGCCGTCCGGGTCCCAGGCCTTCCACCAAAGCAGGACTTTCTGTCCTGCGGCGTGGCGCCCGGCGATCCAGCCCTTCAGGTCGGGCCATTTCACGGTGTCGACTTCGCTGGTGCCGTAGTGGGCGGCCCACTTGTCGTCGATGACGACGATGCCGGGCGCCAGCCCCTGGGCCTCCAACTCGGCCAGGAAGCGATCGTAGTTGGCCTGGGTCGCCAGGGCGGGCGCCGGGCCGGCGCCTGCGTTGGAAAGGCAGCACTGGGCGCCCCACCCGCAGAAAATCGGCTCATGCCACCAACTGGGACGGTCCAGATCGGTGGCATCGGCCGGCACCAGCCCAAGCCCCTCCAGCCGCTCCCGGTACCGGGCGATGCCCGTGTAGGGGTCAGGCGCGCCAAACTGGAACAGCACGGCCGGGGTCTCGAAGGCGCCCGCCACCACCGTCTGCTCCTCGTAGGTGAGGCGCAGGGAGAAGGCCTCCTCGCAGCCATCATAGTGGAAACCAGCGAACTGGTACGCCCCGGGCTGAACGGCCAGGCCCATGGTCATCCAGGGACCGGCGCCGCCCTCAAAACCGGCGCCGCTCTCGGCGGCCTCCGGAGCCGCGACCCGCACCGCATAGCAGAACGGCGGCGGCGTAAAGAACCAGTGTCCCTGACCCGGCCCCGCTGTCCCGAACACATCCAGCACAGCCGGCTCAGCGGCGGGCACAACCCGCCGCTCCGGGCGCGTAGGCTCCGGGTTGAACAGCGCTTCAAACCGGCGCCCGCTGCGGAAAGGCCCAACGCCTGCCCGCACATTCCCCGAGTAGTAGCCGCCGAACAGATGGCAATCGCCGATCCGCCCCTCGCCTTCCACCCGGATCGAGGCCCGGAAATCCTCGTCACAACACACAAGCCGCATCTCCCGCGACGCCCACCGGCTGCTCACGGCGGGCACCGTCACCGTGACGGTATCGCCCGCCGTCGTGATCACCGGCGCCTTCAACAGCGCCGTATCATCCATGCCGCGGTCGGTATGCAGGCTGCCGGCCAGAAAAAGCTCTGCCCACTGCACGCCGGCCGCATCGGTTACCGTCGCATAGGTCCGGCCGGCTGAAAAAGTCAGAGCGTAAGCAGCCGCTTCGATCCGCAGGCCGCCCTTCTCATCCGTTACAACTCGCACCATGTCTGGCTATTCCCCCTGCTTTTTGGCTTGCCGGCGCCCGGCGTACCACATCAAACCCAAAAAGGCAGCCGCAAACAGAACGCCGAGCACGTTTACAACAAACTCAGGGGTCCCCCGTTTGACGAACGGCATGACCAGGAGCCCGAGCAGCAGCACGGTGATGCCCAACTGAAAGCCCACACGGTAGACTAAACCGGCCATGCAGGAATCCGCTCCTTCAAATGGCAGGCCACGCGGTCGCCGCCCTCCATCGCTTCCAGGGTCGGAACCTTACTGCTGCAAACAGCCTCGGCATAGGGACACCGGGGGTGGAACCGGCAGCCCGCGGGCGGCGCCCCGGGATCGGGCATCTCCAGGCTGCGCAGGGCCAGCATCTTCCGGCTCCGGGCCACGATGGGGTCAGGCACCGGCACTGCCGACAGCAGCGCCTGCAGGTAGGGGTGCCGGGGCGTGGCCAGCACCTGGCCCACCGGACCGGTCTCGACCATTTCGCCCAGATACATGACGGAAATCTGCCCTTGCCCGGCCAGGTACCGGGCCGTTGCCAGGTCATGGGTAATGTAAGCGAAGCTTACACCCATCTCCTTGTTCATCCGGGCCATTAAGTTCAGCAGCGCCAGCCGCAGCGACACGTCGACCATGGAAACCGGCTCGTCAGCCACAATCAGCTTGGGCCGCACAGTCAGGGCCCGGGCCAGTACAACCCGCTGGCGCTGACCGCCGCTCAGCTGATGCGGATACTTGTCCAGGAACTGGTCGGGCGGTGTCAGCTCCACCATTTCGAGATACTCGCCTACCACCGTGCGGGCCGTCTTGCCCGCCGGCACCAGGCCGTACTGGAGCAGGGGTGCACTCAGCGACTGGTAGATCGTCAGCGACGGGTTCAATGCCGCAAAGCTGTCCTGGTGGACCAACTGCACCTCGCGGCGGTAGGTGCGGAACTCCGCCTTACTCAGCTTCCAAATGTCCTTGCCGCGGTAGAGTACCTGGCCCTGTGTGGGCCGGTACAGGCCGGCAATCGCCTTGCCAATCGTCGTCTTGCCACAGCCAGACTCACCGACCAGGGCCAGAATGCTGCCTTCATCCATATCGAGCGTTACATGATCCACAGCCCGCACTTCCGAGCGCCGCCAGGGGCTGCCCTTGCGGAACGTCATGGATACATCACGCAGTGAGATTAGCGGTTGATTCACCTCGACCCCTCCGTGTTCGAACCCAGCACCTGCTCCCAGTGGTGACAGGCCACGGTGTGCCCGTCCAGCGCCGTGGTCGTGGGCTGAGTGCTGCGGCAGATATCGGTCGCGTAACTGCAGCGCGTGTGGAAGCGGCAACCAGTGGGCAAATGGAAGAGGTCGGGCGGCGAGCCCGGCACGGGGCGCTTGTCGCTCAGGTCGCCCACCAGCGACGGGGCCGCCTGAATCAGCCCCTGGGTGTAGGGGTGGTGCGGCCGGTAGAAGATCTCGTTCACGTCGCCCGTTTCGACGATCTGACCGGCGTACATGACGGCGACCCGGTCGGCAACCTTCGCGACAATCGAAATGTCGTGGGTCATGAAGACCATGGTAATGCCGAACTTCGCCCGAATGTCGAGCAGAATGTCCAGCAGGTAGGCCTGCGTCACCACGTCCAGGGCCGTGGTGGGCTCGTCCAGCAGGAGCACGCGGGGGTTGAGCAGCAGGCTGAGGGCCATAATCACGCGCTGCCGCATGCCGCCGCTCAGTTCGTGCGGATACGCCTTCAGCACCTGCTCAGGCTGGAGCCGGACCAGCTTCAGCAGCTCGGTGGCCCGCTTCAGAATCTCCGCCCGGGGGCGGTTTTCGTGGTCCTGGACCGTATCGACCATCTGGTCTTCAATCCGCATGACCGGGTTCATGGCGTTCTGGGCCGCCTGGAAGACCATGGCGACCTCCTTCCACCGGAACTGCCGGAGCGCTTCCGGTGAAAGGTCGAACACGTTCTGATTCTTATAGATCACCTGACCGCCGGCGATCTGGCCCGGCGACGACACCAAGTTCACCAGCCCATAGCCAAGGGTCGACTTTCCGCTTCCCGATTCGCCGACAATCGCCAGCAGTTCACCAGGGAGAACATCCAAATGCACATGGTCGACGGCCCGCAGCGTACCCTGACGGAGGGTAAACTCGACGGACAGGTCCCGAATGCGCAGGATGGGTTCGTTCGCAGTGTTTTGAGCCATTTGCCTAACTCCTTAGCCGCGGGTTCATCAGCTCGTCAAGGCCGTGGGCGAAGAAGATGCCCCCAAGCTGAAAGAGACAGATCGCGGTGATGGGTGCGAGCAGGTAGAAGATTGCGCTGGGCGTGTAAACGGCGCCAGACTGGAAGACCGCCAGGTTCAGCATCATGCCCCAGTTGCTGGAGGAGTACGGCACGAGGCCCAGCATCATAATGCCGACGCTGGCCGTAATGGCGTGACGCATGATGGAGATGAAGTTGATCGCCAGGTAGGGCGTAATGTTCGGCAGGAGTTGCCGGAAGATGATGTGGCCGGCCGGCAGCCCCAGCACCCGGGCCGCCTCAATAAACTCACGCTTTTTCAGGCTGAGAATCTGCGACCGGACCGCACGGGCCAGGCCGCCCCAGCTCCAGATGGCAAGCAACAGCGCATAGCTGATCGGATTTGTCACCTTGAACATCGAAGCGATGATCAACATCAGCGGGAAACTGGGCACCGTCAAAATCACGTTGACGAGCATCATGAGCGTCGTGTCGAGCGGGCCACCCGCCAGACCGGAAATCGCACCGATGAAGACACCGATCAGGATCGTCAGAATGGCGGCCAGCACCGCCACGATCAGCACATCGCGCGAACCGTAAATGATTTGAGCAAACACGTCACGCCCTACGTAGTCCGTACCCATCAGGTGTGACAGGGAAGGCGCCTGGAACCGCTCGGCAAAGTTCTGGTCCTCATCCAGCTTGATCAGGTAGGGGCCGATGGTTGCCATGAGGCCGAACCCCAGCAGAATCACAAAGCCAAGGAGCGCCCGCGGATTGCGGCGAAGGATGCGCCACGAAGTTTTCATCGTCTTGTCACTCCCCCGTTCGAATGCGCGGGTCGAGCCGCGAATAGATCAGGTCGGCCAGCAGGTTGGCGGTAATGACGGCGGTGGCTGTCAGGAAGAAGAGCCCCTGCATCAGACCGTAGTCACGCATGGAGACCGCCTGGCCGAAGAACCAGCCGAGGCCCGGGTAGGCGTACACCGTCTCCACCAGCACCGAACCGCCCAGCATGCCGCCCAGCGACATGGCGAGAGCCGTGACGGAAGGAAGAAGTGCGTTGCGGCCCAGGTAGTTGGTAATAATGCGCCGCTCCTTCAGGCCACGTGCCCGGGCAGCCATAATGTAGTCCTCGCCCAGCACGCTGACAGCCGACCCCTTCATCAGCAGCGCCCAACCGCCAAATCCTTGCAGAATGTACACGAAAATGGGCAGCGCACCGTGCTTCATGACGCTGATGATGAACGGCAGGTTGAAGCCAGGGATGGTGCTTGAGCTGTAAGCGCCCTTGGTGGGGAACCAGCGCAGGTTGACTGCGAAAATGACCATCAGGAGCAGGGCGGTCACATAGTCCGGAATCGCATCCGTCACCGAAGAGATGGTCGTCACGATGGGGTCGAGGAAGGTTTTGCGCTTCCAGGCCATCACCATGCCGGCCAGCGTTCCGATCACGAAGCTAATGAGAAGCGAGACCGACAGCACAAAAACGGTCCAGGGCACCGCCTCGGCCACAATCTTGTTGACCGGCTGCTGGAAGATGACCGACTTGCCCAGGTCACCCCTGAGCAGGCCGCCAGCGTATTCTGTGAACTGGGTGAGAAGCGGGACGTTGGGATCGTAATGAATGATCGCCCGGGCTTGCTGCAGCGCCTCTTCGTACGTAATGGACTGCTGCTGGGCAATGCGGTAGGCGATGACCTCGAAGACGTCGCCGGGCATGTTATGCACCAGCACGAAGGTCAAGCCGGTAACAAGCAACAGGGTCATGACCGCGATCCCAATCCGTTTGATAATCTGCATATGCCCACCACGTTTGGAGTGAGATTGGCTCCCCCCGCGTCCCGGGACGGGGCGCAGGGGGAGCCTCGGTTGTACTACTTGGAGACAGGCTTCAGGGTGCCGTTAATGATCAGGGTCGTGTACAGCTTGTCGGTGCTGCCGCCGGCGAGCTGCCAGATCGGATCCTTGGCATCCGGCCAGCCGGTGACCCGCAGGCCATCCTGGTAGAAGATCACGATATTCTTTTCGGTCAGGGTCAGCAGGGGCAGGTACTCGTTGGTAACCCAGGCGAGCTTCTCGATCAGCTTCTTCTGGGCGGCCTTGTCGGCGGTCTTGCCGAGGTCGGTGGTGGTGGCCATCAGGTCGATGTCCTTGCCGTCCGGACCCTTCACGACGTTCGGGAAGCCGGTCGCCTTGGCGACGAAGCCGTCGGAGACGGTGTCATAGTAGCGGCGGTAGCCGGTGTACGGGTGCGGGTTGCCCCACCACAGGTTGCCGAACTCGGTCGCCATGTCATAGTTGCCGGCCTGCAGGGTGCTGCCGTACAGGGAGTCTTCAATGGCACGGGCCTTGGTCGGCAGGCCGAAGGCCTTCAGCTGCGAAGCGACGGATTCGGCGTTGGTGCCCCAGCCGCCGGGGAAGGTGACTTCGAATGCGAAGGGCTTGCCGTCCTTGCCAAGCCACTCGCCCTTCTCGTTCTTCTTCATGCCCAGCTCGGTCAGCAGGGCTTCCGCCTTCTTGAGGTCGGTGGTGTAGTTGGTGAAGGTCTTCAGAACGTCGGCGGAGAGCCATTCACCGGCGTACGACTTCATGATGCCGTGCGAGTAGTCGGTAACGTCGGCGCCGAAGTAGTTGGTGACTTCACGGATCTTCTTGCGGTCAAGCACGAAAGCGAGGGCCTGACGGAACTTCTGCTCAGAGAAGGGGTACTTGCGGGTGTTGAAGATCAGGCCGAAGTCCGACAGGTCGGAAGGGGCGGCCATCTTCATCTTGGTCTGCCGCTTCAGGTACTGGTCGACCAGGTCCTTGGAGGCGGCGGCGTGGTTGACGTCGAGCTCGCCGGCCAGGTTCATGGCCCAAATGGTCTCGTTGGAGTTGGCACGGGCCAGCCTGACCTGGTCGAAGGCGACCTTGTCAGCAGCGTAGTGCTTCGGGTTCTTCTCCAGGATCATTTCGGACGCGGTGACGGTCTTGATCACGAACGGGCCCATGCCGACGGGCTTCTCGGGCTTGTAGTTGCCCAGGTCGGTCCGGATCGCGTTCAGCTTTTCGGTGTTGGTCATGTTGGCCGGCACCTGGTCGGCCCACTTGCCGTACTCCTTCGCACCGGCGAAGATCGGGTCGGAGTTGACGAGCGCCTTGGCCAGCGGGGTCATCACGGTGAAGTTGAAGACGACGGTGGTGTCGTTCGCGGCTTCAACGCTGGCCAGGTACCGCCAAATGCCCCGGTTCAGGAGCTTCAGCATGTAGAAGTTGGCGACGACGTCCTTCGCAGTGAACGGGGTGCCGTCGGACCAGGTCACGCCGCTGCGCAGCGTAACGGTAACCTTATTGCCTTCTTCCTTCCAATCGGTGCCGAGGCGGGGCGAAATGCTGCCGTCGACGGGCTGGTAAACGAAGAGCGGTTCAGAGATGTACCACCACGGGTTGCTGGAGCCGCCGGTGGCAAAGTAGTTGCCGTGGTATGCCGGGGGTACGTTCCAGTTGCCGGTGGCGTTAAAGATGGCCGGTTCCTTGGGGGCAGAGGCGTTCGGCGTGGTGGACGAGTCCTTGGGCGTGGTCTCCGGCGTCTTGCTGCAGGCAGTAGCCAGCAGGCTCAGAACCAGAAGCCCGACCATGAGCAGTGACCCAAACCGTGTCTTTCTCATCTGTCTTCCTCCATGTGAAGTGGGATGTGGGATGTGTACATGCCGGAGAGACGAGCAGATCCCGGCTCCGCCGGCAAAAGTCTACAAAATTCCGTCGGGCCCCCAGGGCCAGCGATGCCAGGTATCGGCCGTCTGGTCAAAGAGGCGGCAGTAGGTCTGGTACAGGGTGCGGTAGGTCGGGATCTGTTCAGCTTCCGGCACGACCCGGACGGCCTCGTGCGTCGTGCGGGCGATGGCGTCGGCCTCGTCCTTGTAAATGCCGACGCCCAGGCCGGCCAGCAGGGCCGCGCCCAGTGCGGTCGTCTCGGTAGCTGCCGGCACCGAAACCGTGCGTTCAAGGATGCTGGCCTTCAGCTGCAGTTGCAGCGGGTTGCGGGCTGCGCCGCCCGACACCACCGTGCGGGGCTGCCGCCCCAGGGCCAGGCTGTCTTCCAGGAGTTCGAGCCGGGCCCGCAGTTCGTAGGTCAGCCCTTCGAACGCAGCCCGGAAGATGTCGCCGCGGGTGTGGCTGAGCTGTAACCCCAGCATGGCGCCCCGGGACCAGCCGTCCCGGTCGGTAAAGCCCACGTCGGAGAGCAGGGGGAGGAAGAAGAGGCCCCGGGCGCCGGGCGGGGAGGTGAGCGCTTCCTCGGAGAGAGCCTGGTAGCTGTCGGCCCCGTTCTCCGCAGTGCCCAGCATGCGGTCTCGTACCCAGTCCACAACGGGTCCGGCAGTCATGGCGGTGCCGGCGTAGTACCGGCCCCGGGCGGTGTGAGCGCCAAAGTGAATATGTGCGGCGAAGGTGGTGGGCGACATGGCCGGACGGTCAAGACCCACAAGCAGCGCTTCGGCCGTACCGGTGGAGTCCAGCACCGAACCAGGTGCTAACACCCCGGCCGCCAGGGCACCGCAAATGTGGTCGTGGCCACCTGTTACCACCGGGGTTCCTTCAGCCAGGCCGGTAACAGCCGCGGCTTCGGACGTAACCCGTCCGATCAGCGTGCCGCTCTCCACCAGGTCTGGCAGGAGCCGGCGCGAGATGCGGGCGGCCTTCAGAATCTCATCGGACCACTCCCGGCGCTCCAGGTCGAGCGCCATGGTGTGCGAGGCCAGTGAGTAGGTCATGGCCTGTTCACCGGAGAGCCGGTAAGTGACATAATCGGCCATGCAGAGCCATTTGGTGGCCTGTTCGTACAGGTCGGGCTGCCGGCCCTGAATCCACTGGATTTTATAGAGGGAGTAAATCGAGTCAGCCAGCAGGCCGCTGATGCGGTAGGTCTCCCAGGAACCGAAGGTGTTGGCCCAGCGTGCGGCCTGGGGCGCCGTTCGCTGGTCGTACCAGGCGATGGCCGGGGCGAGCGCCTTGCCACTGCTGTCGAGGAGGAAGCCTTCTTCGGCAACGCTGGCGATGGCGATCGCATCGATCTCCGCAGCGCCAAGCGTGTCGACTACCTGCCGAATGCCGAGGGTCACCTGTTCCCAAATCGCATCAGGGTCATGTTCGAACATTTTCGGGCCGGGCCTGAGAATCGGAGTCTTTACCACCGCTGATGCGGCGACGAGGCCGTTATGGTCGAAGGCCATGACCTTGAGGTTGGTCGTGCCCACATCAACGCCAATGAGGTAACTCATGCAACCTCTCCTACTACATGTGGTCTGAAGCCTGGCTCCATCCTGCGATGGAGGTGAGACTTTGTTTAGCCGATGAACTATCCGTCGTTGGTAGGAGATTGGGCGGTTTTCGTCAATTTCCTCCATCGAAACAATAAATCGTCTTACTATATCGTTATGAGTGAAGTGGGTATAATCTGGTCTTATGAGAGGCTAGAACGATATTATTGATTATCTATTACATGTGAAAACCCTCACCAGACGGGCTGGTGAGGGTTTTTTGTGGAGGGGCTTGCTAACGAATTGTGATCAGGCTTTCGGCGACCTGCCCGCAGGGAGTGCCGTCGATGGTCAGGTCAAGCGCCACACGGGCTCTCCTGGCGGGGTGTCCAGCAGGTGTCACGAAGTAGTCAATCGTCACGATCTCACCGGCCGCGGCGGTCACCACGCGCGCCGGGGTCTCGGCGGCCCAGCCGTCAGGCACGGTGAGGGAAGCCACTATTTCTACCGCATGGAGAAAGGGGTTCTGAATGGATGCCTGCAGGCGGACCGTTTCGCCAACCCTCGTCACCGTTTCGTAGGGCGTCAGGCGCCCCATGAACTCCTCCAGATCCCGCCCGGGGGGCAGCAGGCGCCTGTGCAGTTCCGCCAGCTTCTTACCCTTGGCCAAAAGCAGGTCCAAGTACTCGTCGGTCACCTGGCGGGCGCCCCAGTGGCCGCTCAGAATCAGGTCCGGCCGAATTCGGCGGTAGAGCAGGGCGCTCTGGCAGAAATCCTCCGGGCGGAAGCCGTTCTTGTATACGTAGTTGAGCAGGTCGCCGGGGCCGTCCGCCTCCTGGTCGCCGTTAGCGATAACCCGCTTGCCATCCACCTCAAAGCAGATGGCGACCGCGTAGGTGGTGTGGCCTGCCAGGGGGTGGAGGGTAATCTGATACTCTTCCCAGGGAATGGTTTGCTCCAGGGGCAGGGTCCGGTCGGCCGGAATCGGGTCGTACCAGAGGCAGGGCAGGTCGTAGTGGCCGGGGTTTGCCAGCACATCGGCGAAGTTCTCCGGCACCCAGATTTGCGTGCCTTCCACGCTGCGCAGCAGGTTCAACCCGGCAACGTGATCATCATGAAAGTGGGTCGGAATGGCCACATCAATGGCGGTGACGCCAAACTGCTGCTTCAGGGCGGGCAGGTTGTAAAGCCACGGCCGGCGGGAGGCCCGGTCGGCCCCGGCAGGCAGGGGAAAGCCCAGAATAAAGTCGTAACCAAAGTCGATGACCAGCGCCTTGCCACTGTCGGAGAGCAGGACGTAGGAGTCGGACATGCTGGTGCGGTTGCGGAGCAGGTGCGGGGTGATGGGGGTGAAGGGGTTCGCACGCAGGTTTTCGAGGCCCCGGTGTTCCCGCCGCAGCGACATCAGCTCCCGCAGGTTCGCTGCCAGCAGGTCGATCGCTTCGGCTGGTTGGGTGACGGGGGCACCGTGGGCGGGCAGGAGCAGGTCGGGCTGCCGATCCTTGAGGTCGAGAATGGAGAGCAGGTGCGCCGCAACTCCTTCGGCGCCGGCGTAGGTCCACTGGGTGGCCGCCAGCGACCAGAGCTGGCCGGGGCCGTAAATCAGGTCGCCGGTGAAGGCGATGCGCCCGCCCCCGCCCGCCTCCAACATCAGGCTGACCGAGCCGATCGTGTGCCCCGGCGTCGGCAGGACGGTGAAGGTATGCCCCCCTGTCTCCAGCCGGGCGTAATCCTGCAGGGTCCCATGAATCGGCACCGGCTCCAGCAGCGAGAACCGGTCCTGCCGGTTGTTGTAGCTATTCCGCACCTCCCGGGCCTGCCAGTGTCCATCGACACCGGCAATCAGGTCCTGCTCGGCGTGGGGCACCCACACCCGGGCGCCGGCCCGGGCCGCCAGCATCAGCCCCTGGACCTGATCACGGTGATGGTGGGTTACAAGCACATCCGTCACACGGGAGACGCCGATCTGCTCCAGCGCATCCCAAGCCAGGCCGCTGCCGAAATCGATCAGCACCGCATCGGAACCACTTCGGACGGCGTAAACGTTGCAGGTCTCCCGAAACAGATAAACGTTGTCGCATATGAGTTGCCAGCCGGTATGCATGGTGGGTCGCCTCCGTAACTGAGTGGCCGTTCGGGTCTACGCTTTCGCTGCAACCGGCCGCGATCCTCTCTTGGACTGCGTTGCGATTCTTGTGAGAGAATACCAGAGAGAAGATTTGAGCCGTCCGGAAGGTGATTCTCTGGTAAGATGGCGAACCCACTACTATTCGCGCCTTCATTAGTGCTCAGACGAACTACATACCGCCGCGACCGGCGGTGCAACGGTTCACACGTGAACTAGGAGGATCTGAACAAGTCATGCATAACGTCAACACCCTGCACAACATCCTGCAGACCACCCGGGGATTTGCACCATTCCCGACCATCGCTGACCGGGCAGCCTGGGCGTCCAGGACGAGCCACCCTGTGGCCCGCACCATTCTCGAAGTCGCCGACAGCCAGGCCGACCTGCCCATTCCGGCGCTTCCGGCGACCCTGTCGCTGGACTTCGACCGGAGCGGCAAGCAGCTGCCTTTTGAGGCCCAATACTTCGCCCGGCGCACCCGCCTGAACGCGCTTGTGCTGGCCGAGTGCCTGCTGAACGAGGGCCGCTACCTGCAGCCCATCATCGACCTCGTCAAAGCGCTCTGCGACGAGACGACCTGGTCCATGGGCCCGCGCATCCGCCCGGACGGCCCCACCGAGCTGGACATTTACGCTGCCGGCACCGGCCTCTTCCTGGCCGAAACTGACTACCTGCTCGGCGACCTGCTCCCCGCCGACCTGCGGGCCTGCATCCGCACGGCGTGCCACGACCGGCTGGTTCACCCCTACCTGGGCACAACTGCGTTCCCGGCGGAAAACCCGGTCTCCAGCGTGGGCATTGTGGCGGCTGCGCTTTACCTGGAATCCGACCTCACCATTCAGGCCCGGGTGCTCAGCAAGGCGTTGGGCAAGCTGCCTGCCTATCTTGATGATTTCAGCGCCGAGAAGTCCAAGTACGGCGGCGCGTCGTTCTGGTCGATCTTCCACTACGCGGTCCTGGGCCACCTGGTGGAGGCCCGCACGGCCGGGCAGATCAACATGTTCGACCATCCGAACATGAAGGAGATCTGCCGCTTCCTCACCTGCCTCGAACTGAGCCCCGGCGAGTTCGTCAACTTCAGCGACGGCGCCCGCGCCTACATCAAAGCGGCGGGCATCTGTTGCTGGCTGGGCCGCCGCGTGGGCGTGCCGGAACTGGTCGAACTGGGCCGGCGCAACCTGCCGCTCATCTCGCCCGAAAACATTCACAGCGACTCCTACCAGCGCGGCCGCTTCCGCCCGGAGTTTATCTTCCGGACGCTGCTCTGGGCCGATACGCAGGAGGCCGCCCCGGCCAAGCCGCCGGCAACGGTCTTCCACCCGGGCTTCCAGTTCCTCATCAGCCGCCACGACCCCACCGACCCCATGGGCCTGGTGCTGGCGGCCAAGGGCGGCCACAACGGCGAAGATCAGAACCATAACGATGTAGGCCAGTTCATCATTCACTACGCCGGTGAGTCGTTCGTGGTCGATCCGGGCGCCCGGACCTACGCCCGCGACTTCTCCCTGGAAGACCGGTACGAGCAGCTGGAGTGCCGTTCCCGGGGCCACTGCGTGCCGGTGGTTAACGGGCGGGAGCAGGCGCCCGGCGCCGAGTACGGCGCCAAGCTGGTCGGCCAGGAACTGAGCGCATCGGGCGACCGCATTGAGCTCGAACTGGCGGGCGCCTACAGCTCGCATGCCGGCATCGAGTCGATCCACCGCCGGGTCAGCCTGATTCGCATTGAGCCGAAGGGCCAGATCATCGTGCGTGACGACTTCCACTTTGAAGATCCGCCCAACCTGTACGAGAGCCGGGTGTATACCTTTGCGGCGGTCGAGCAGGTCTCGCCGGGCTACCTGCGGCTGAAGGGGAAGCACGGCGTGCTGGCGATTCGGTACGACACGCATGCGGCGGTGCTGCGCATGGAGGAGCTGGCCCCGGGCGAGACGACGCCCTGGAGCGGCACCCTCTACCGCCTGCGCTTCGTGCAGCTGGCGCATAAGGACAGCATGATCCTGCGGTTCGTGCCTGAGTAAGAGAGATTTGGGGCAGTTTCATGGCCACGGATTTCACGGGTCTCGGGTCAGACGCGGATTTGGAACACAAATACATGAATGACCACAGATGACACAGATATCACTGATACCAGGTAGACCGTTCCGAGTCATCATTTAATGAATGACCTGGACGGTTTTGCCGGGTATCTGTGTCCTCTGTGAACTCTGTGGTCATAAATGTGTCTGCCTAAAATCCGCGTTCTGTTCCCAAACCCGCGTAATCCGTGAAATCCGTGGCCATATCAATGCCCGACTCAATACAACTGCCCCGGCGGCGCCGGCTGGCAGGTCGGGCAGAAGTTCGTCTCCAGATACCCCAGGCTGCGCAGCACAATGCGGCTCCCGCACCGTGGGCAGGGCGTGTTCTCCCGCCCCCTGACCTGCATGTGCGACCGCACCTTGGCGCCCAGCCCCGGCGGCATCCCCTCGGCGACCGCCTTGACCCCCAGCGCCATCACGGTGCGTACGGCGGCGGCCAGCGCCGCCCACTCCGCATCGGCAAGCGACGACAGCTTCCGCTTCGGATGCAGCCTTGCCTCAAAGAGAATCTCATCGGCATACGCGTTCCCGATGCCGGCCAGGAACTCCTGGTCCATCAGCAGGTTCCGCACCTCGTACTGCCGCTTCCGCCCCCGGCGGATGAAATCTGCCTCATCAAAGGAGGATGGGTCGGCCTCGGGACCCAGCCCCGCGAAGCCCGGCACCGCCGCCGCCGGCTCCTCACCCCGCAGGAGGTAGACCTTGCCCATCTGCTTCTCATCGCGGTAGCGCAGTTGAATGCCGCCCTCGAAGGTGATGGCGAAGGCTGTATCCTTCGTGCGCTTCGCCCCGGGCTGCGTCAGGGCAAAGACCCCCGTCAGCATGGGATTGACCACCATGAGCGAGGCGTCATCCCAGTGGAAGGTAAGGAACTTGCCCCGCTGCGTCAGCCCGGCCAGCCGGCGCCCGGCTATCCACTGCGGCAGGGGCAGCACCGCCCGCAGCACGATGGGGTTGTACACCTCGGCGCCCACGGCGGCCTGGCCGGTCAGGGCCTGGTCAAGCCGCTCCCGCAGGACGAACAGGTCGGGCCATTCTGGCATAGCGCTCACTCCTCGTAACATAGCTTGACCACGAACCGCATACCCCTTTTCCATGATAGATTTCATGAGCGGACTCCTCAAGCTGATCCTGATTGATTTGGTGCTCTCGGGCGATAACGCCCTGGTCATTGGCATGGCCTGCGCCGCCCTGCCGCCCCGGGAGCGGAAGCTGGGTGTTCTCTACGGCTCTCTGGCCGCGGTCGCCATGCGGGTGATGCTCGCCGCCGGCACCTCGGTGCTGCTTCGCATTCCCTTGCTCCAGGCCTTTGGCGGCCTGCTCCTGCTCTGGGTCGCCTACAAACTCACGGCCTCCACCGCCGGGGCCCACGGCGCCGTGCAGAGCAGCGCCACGGTCTGGCAGGCGGTCAAAACCATCGCCGTCGCCGATCTGGTCATGTCGCTGGACAACGTGCTGGCCGTAGGCGGCGTGTCGCACGGGAACATTACGCTGCTGCTGATTGGCCTGGGCCTTACCATCCCGCTGATCATGTGGGGCAGCGGCCTGGTCGCGGCCCTGCTGGACCGGGCGCCCTGGCTCACCTACGTCGGCTCCGCCGTCCTCTGCCTGACCGCCGCCGAAATGATCGGCGCCGACCCGGCCGTCCCGGTGAAGCAGTCCCCCTGGCTGGCAGCCGCCGCGATCGTGCTTGTCTTGGGCGCCGCCCTGTGGGACCGGCGCCGCAACTGGGCAAACTAAGCCCAGCAAGGAGGCGATTCGCAAATGCCAGGCAAACGAACCCCCGCCGACCCCGGCGACATGAACAAGAGCACACACGACATCTCGGCCCGCCAGGCCGGCGCCCAGGTGCCGCCCACCGACAGAGCCCAGGGCGGCCAGTACGAGCAGGGCCAGGCCCCGCCCGAGGGCGCCTACCGGGAGATCCCGACCACGGACAAGCACTAAGAAAAGCGCCCCGGGAGAACTTCTCCCGGGGCGCTCGCTGCACATCCCGTCGAGCATACGCCGAGCATACGCCGAGGCGGACCTCGATGGTCCGCCTCGGCGCTACGCAAACACGTTGGTGGGGGCACTGCATCAGGCGGTCCGGGTCCGGTCAGGGGTTGAGGAGCCTCGGGGCGTTAGTTCAGGATCCTTGCGGCAGCAAGGATCATTCATCTGAATGAGTCGCCCCGCCGCGACGACGCCCCTGGCCGGACCCGAACCGCCGCTACACAGCCCAGACGCCCCCGGCCAGACCCGAACCGCCGCATCCGCAGCGCCTACACCCGGTGCTCCATCGGCATCGTGAAAAGCCAGACGTTAACCACACTGAAAATCACCAGCACGACCAAATGCGGCCAGAACGCCCTCATCCCGTTCTGCTTGTCGCGAGCCGCAATCTTGTACGCCGTAAAGATCGACCCGAAGATGCCCAGTCCCAGAATGCCGAACTGCAGAATCTGGATGGTCTGGGCCGAAACCACGGCAGCCCCGCCCATCACCTGATGCCCGAACAGCGCGGCCACGTTGTAGTAAATCGCCTTGCCTTCCGCCAGCAAGTGGAAGAGATTGTGCGCCACGTGCCCCGCGAGGTCCAGGGCGATCACGGCGTACCCGAACCGGGCAAAGTTCTTCCCAAACGACTCTCCCGTCGCCCGGCCGCTCAGCCAGGCCGACCCGGCCATCAGGCCAAACGGCAACCCCATCGCAATCAGGAAGATGGCGGTAAAGGCGGCCACCTTGCTGCCGAATAGGACCGACATGAAGAAGTCCATCATCGGCGTCCAGAAGGAGAGCATCGTCACATTCTGGACCAGAACGATACCCACGATGACGACCGCCAGGAACGCCTCCTCAAACTTGGGCCGGGCGATAAACCAGAGTTCCTTGGTGGCGGGACGGGCATCCAGTCGGATCGAGTCATTGGGGCAGGTCTTGATGCAGTTGGCGCACAGGTTGCAGTTGGCGCTGGTCTGCATGGTGCGGGGGAACTCAAAGATCGGGCAGCCGGCGGTCTTCCCATCACCCTTGTAGCAGCTCTGCGTGGTGCAGGTGGCGCAGATTTCCGGCGTCGCCCGCAACTCGACGATGGCGGCCCGGGAGTAGTTGCCCGACAGGCCGCCCAGGAAGCAGAGGTAGCGGCACCAGCTCCGCCGTTCGAACAGCACGCCGGTCACCACCACGCCGGTCAGCATGAGGCCCAGCAAATAGCCCGACCCACGGGGCGACTCGACGATCCCGAAGACGTGGTCCGACCAGGTAATCAGAATGAAGACGGCGTCGATGATCCAGATGCCGTACTTCTTGAGGAACGCCGGCACCGGTCGCCCGAGGCCGAAGAACTTCTGCACGATATCAATCGTGGTGGCAAACGGGCAGATGGCGCACCAGAAGCGGCCCATGGTGAACATCAGAATCGGGATGAGCGGCCACCAGAGCACCCAGGTCAGGCTGGTGCCCAGGTTGGCCGATGCCGCCTCCGGCCCCCAGAGCAAGGCGTAAATGATGTACCCGAAAACCAGCAGGGTGGGGTAGGAGAAGAGGGCCGGGAACCAGCGGCTCTTGAGGAACGCCTTGAGCCAGGGGCTGTCCAGCAGGTTGTTGGACTCCTCGGGCGAGACGGTGGGTTTGCGTGCTGCGACCATCTTTCTACCTCCTCCCGTTCGGTTGCCGGCGCCGTACGATGGCGCCATAGACGATGGTGCCGCCCATGGCGAGGCCGGTGAACGCCAAATAGGCCCGGCTGGGGCCGTTCTCCACGACCTTCACTTCATCGGTGACGGTCTTGCCGTCCATGTGGAACTGCACTTTCCAATAGCCGGTGGTGCGGACGGCCACCTTGCCCCGGAACCATACCGCATCGGCGGCGGCGGTGGCGTGGTCGTCACCGTGCCCGCTGCTGCCGTGGCTGTCGCCGTGGCCGCCATCCGGCCCTGCCACGATGTGCAGAGGTTCCAGCGGCACACTCAGGGTCGTCCCGTCCGGGCCGATCAGGCTCAGCTCCGGCCCGTGAGAGTCGTGCAGGCCCGTGGCCTCCACCGTCAGCGTGTTGGTGCCGGTATGCATCAGCAGCGAATCGCCGTAAATGGTGACGTCGGTATCGCCGGCCCGCAGCGATGTGATGACGGGCAGGCCGCCGCCTGCCAGAGCGGGTGAGGCTGCGCCGGCTGCGAGCAGCAGAGCCGCCGCCGCCACCGGCCAGATGCGGTGTTTCATGGGTAGATCCCCCTCCAGATCGGTCCTTCGATGTCGCTGACTTTACCGGGGACCTGTGGAGAAAGTATGTTGCGGCGCCACACCAGCGCCAGATTTGTACCTTGGGGGGGTACAGTATGACGCGAAAGGCGACATTCGGCACAGGTGGATTGACAAAGTTGCGGGCGGCAGGTTACAACAACGATCACAGCGAGTCGGACGAACATCCTACAACGTGGAGGATCACCACCATGTGGCGCACCGTCTTCTTTCCCTACGTCAACTATGTGCTGCTCTTTCTTGGCATGGGCCTGATCTCCGGCGCCATCGTCCACATGCCCGTCGACCCGGTCAAGTACACGGCGATCATGCTGATCGGCGCCGCCATGTTTGGGTTCGCGTCGTTCATCACCGAAATCCGCGGCCAGGCGAACCTGGGGGTGCGCGGCATTGTGCGGGCGCTGGCCTTCTCGCTGCTGCTCTCGGTCGGTATCGGCATGATGAGCGGCGGCATTCAGCACTTCTCAGATAACCCGGCCTACTCGGCGACACTCATTCCGACCGGCTTTGCGATTTCGCTGTTCAGCTTTGTGCTCAAAAGCGGCGTGCGCCTTAGCGTCAAGCGGATCTATGGCCTGATTCTGGCCTGTGTTCTGGTCCTGGTGCCCCTGTCGGCGGGCCTGAACTATGTCGTCGGCGATGCACCGGCGGCGACCTCCGATGGGCATGGTCACGGTCACTAAAACGCAACGACAAGGGCCACCCCTCGATGAAGAGCGGGTGGCCCTTTTCTTTGCCCTGGGCATAATGCAAAGGAAAGATTGCTCCGGCTGCGGAAGTTTCTACCCGGGAGATGATCAACCATGAAAACAGCGCTGATTGCCGGCGCCACCGGCCTTGTCGGGGGCGAATTGCTGCGCATCCTCCTGGAGCGGCCCGAGTATGGCCGGGTGGTCGCCATCGGGCGGAGGCGGATCGACCTGACCCACCCAAAGTTGGAGCAGCGGCTGGTCGACTTCGACCGTCTGACCGATGCCGCCGACGCGTTTTTAGTGGATGATGTCTATTGCTCCGTGGGAACCACGCTGAAAAAGGCGGGTTCGCAGGAAGCCCAGCGCCGGGTCGATTACGACTTTCAGTTGGCGGTGGCCCGGGGCGCCCTGGGCGGCGGGGCTCGGCAGTTCCTGCTGGTCTCCTCCATGGGCGCCGATTCGCAGTCGACATTTTTCTACAACCGGATGAAGGGCGACCTGGAGACGGCCGTACAGGCGTTGGGGTTGCCGTCGATTCGGATCTTCCGGCCTTCGCTGTTGCTCGGCGAGCGGCAGGAGGTGCGGCGCGGCGAGCAGCTTGCGATCAGGCTGGCCCCGCTGTATGCGCCGCTCTTCCCGGCGAAGTATCGGCCGAGTTCGGCCCATGACGTGGCGCTGGCCATGGTCAAGGCGGCGGTGGGGCCGGCGGCGCCGGGCGTCCACATCTACATGAACGATGAGGTACAGCGGATCGCCAGGGGGTGATGCGGATGGGCGGGATTCCTTCATGCGCCGCCGGGGTGCCCATTTTTCAGGTGCTGCCCGCCGCGGGCATGGATGAGTTGGGCCAGGCCATGCATCACCGGCACTTCGCCAAGGGGGAGCTGGTGGTGGCCGCGGGCCAGCCCGTGGCGCATCTGGTCGTGGTGGCGCATGGGCGGCTGAAGCAGGTCCACGTGAGCGCCAGCGGGCGGGAACAGGTGGTCCGGGTGCTGGGGCCCGGCGACTTCCTGGGCGAGATGGCGCTGTTCGCCCCGGCGGTGCATGAGCAGGACTTGGTAGCGGCCGAGGAGAGCGATTGCTGCCTGGTCCCGCGGGAGGCCGTGCAGGCGTTGATGCGGCGCCACCCGGATGTGGCTGTGCGGCTGGTGGAGTCGCTGGCGCAGCGGCTGGCGGAGGCGGAGCAGTTGATTGTGGACCTGGGCCTGCGGGATGTGGGGCAGCGTCTGGCGGCGGAACTGCTGCGGGTGGCCCGGGGCGAGGCGGTCGGGGGCCCGGGCGCCCGGGTAACCATAGACGGCCCGTGGTCCGAACTGGCGGTCCGCCTCGGCACCACGCCCGAAAGCCTCAGCCGCCGGCTCAAGGCGCTTGCCGCCCAGGGCCTGATCACCCAGGCCGGCGCCCGCACCGTCATTATCCACGACCTGGGCCGCCTGCGCCGGCTGGCAGAGAGTTGAGTCGAGTCGGACGATGCTTCCGTTCGACTGTGCCCCGTTGTTCCAGGCTCGAGGGGGCATATCCGGACGAAGAGGCGCGTGATGGTGGGTCTGAGGCCTGAAAAGCCCCTCTCCGTCCGCCCCTGCACGCCTTTTGGTGCAGTGAAGTAGATTGTCAGTCAGACGGGGGCGCTCCATTTGTTGGGCGCCCTGCGGGCGCCGGCCGACCGGGTTAGCTGTGCCCCCGTGGTCACCCCCGGCATCGAGTCACTTTTGCACGGCGGGCACCCGAAAAACCGTGCGCCGATGGAGCGAGCAGTCAAAGCATGCGGGTTCCAGGGCACGAAGAACCGTCAACTCCACCTGCGCACGGGTTTTCGGGCAGCGTGCGTGCAAATTTGGCGTGAACCAGGTTCGGAGCCTGGTGACGCCCACAGAGGCGGGCGCAGACCAGTAGTCGGGCGCCGTACGGGCCAGGCCCAGGCGGTCATCGCCCGGCGCCGGCCTCTACCCGGGGCGGGGCAAAGGACAAGAGCCCCCCTGCGGGCGCCGACCGACCTGGTTAGCTGTGACCCCGTGGTCGCCCCCGGCATCGAGTCACTTTTGCACGGCGGGCACCCGAAAAACTGTGCGCCGATGGAGCGAGCAGTCAAAGCATGCGGGTTCCAGGGCACGAAGAACCGTCAACTCCACCTGTGCACGGGTTTTCGGGGAGCGTGCGTGCAAATCTGGCGTGAACCAGGTTCGGAGCCTGGTGACGCCCACAGGGGCGGGCGCAGACCAGTAGTTGGGCGCCGTACGGGCCAGGCCCAGGCGGTCATCGCCCGGCGCCGGCCACGAACGCTGACTTCACCCATAATCCGGGTCGGGCGCGGCCCGGCTGCCCGGGGCGGGGCAAAAGACAAGAGCCCCCCTGCGGGCGGCGAGCGTGCCTGAGCAGAAAAGCTGACCTCGATCATGAGGTCAGCTTTTCTGTTTCCCGCTAGCCTCCCGCTAGCCTCCCGCTAGCCTCCCGCCAGCTTCCCGCTAGCTCCCCGCCAGGCCTGCGGGCTACTCCCGCAAGGACCCCGGGGCTTTGCCGAAAGCGGCCCCGCCAACAACCGGCGACACAGCGGCTCGCCCGCTTCACTCCCCGTGTTCCAGCCCGGAACTCTCCAACCATACTGCCACAAGCCTCCGCGGCACCGGTCAAACCTCTCCCCTACACGGGCAACCCCTTTCCCGCCTACATCCCGCCCTTTTCCCGCCTGCCTCCCGCATGACCCCCGCCGCAGAACCAACACGAACGATTTTTCCCTGCGCACTTGACGCACGTCAATGTGGCCAACCCTCCACCCATGAGAACATCAAACCAACGAAAGGAGTGATGGACGAATGAAGCGACAGATGATCATGCTGGCCAACCTGACCTGCCCGTCCTGCGGAGGGAAGCTCGAACAGGCCACGGCCAAGCTCCCGGGGATGAAATCGGCCCGGGTCGCCTTCGGCACCGGCGCCCTGCACGTCGAGTACGACGAAGCCCAACTCACCGAGGCCCAGATTCGCACCGTCATCAAGCAGCATGGCCTCGACGTGACCATGACCATGGCCGGAAAGTAAAGGAGGCGACCTAGATGATGCGGCATCGGAAGCTGATCGTGGTGGCTGCGGCCGGGGCGCTGGCCGGTGCCGCCTGGATGCTCAAAGGCTCCCCGGCATACGACGTACTCATGACCCTGGCAGCCGTCATCGCGGGCTTCCCCATCGCCCGCCTGGCCTGGGACGGCCTGCGGAACCGGGCGTTCACCATCCCCCTGCTGGTCACAGTGGCGGCGCTCGGCGCCATCTGGATTCGGGAGACCTGGGAGGCGGCGGCGGTCACCCTCCTGTACGTCCTCGGCAGCTACCTGGAAGACCTGACCCTGGAACGGACCCGCGCCGCCCTGCGCAGCCTGATCGACCTGCGCCCCCGCACTGCCCGCATCAAGCGTGGCGATGATCTGGTCGAAGTCGCCGCCGACGAGGTGGCCGCCGGCGAGACCGTGGTGGTGCGCCCCGGCGACCGGGTGCCCGTCGACGGCCAGGTCACCGCCGGCCGGGCGGCCCTGGACACAGCGGCGCTCACCGGCGAGCCCCTGCCCGCCGAAGTTGGCCCCGGCGACCGGGTGCTGAGCGGCAGCGTCAGCCAGGGCGGCTACCTGGAAGTCCTGGCCGAGCGGGTCGGCGCCGACACCACCTTCAGCCGCCTGATCTACCTGGTGGCCGAGGCCCAGGAGCAGAAGCCCAAGGTCCAGCGCTTCCTGGACCGGTTTGCCCAGTGGTACACGCCGACCGTCATCGCCACGGCGGTCGCCCTCTTTCTTTTCACGCGAGATGTGGAACTGGCGCTCACCTTCCTGGTGATCGGGTGCCCGGGCGCCCTGGTGGTCGCGGCCCCGGTGGCCGTTGTCGCGGGCCTGGGCAACGCCGCCCGGCGGGGCATTCTGATCAAGGGCGGCGAGCGGCTGGAGCGCATCGGGAAGGTCGATCTGGTCACGCTGGACAAGACCGGCACGCTGACCCAGGGCAGGCCGCAGGTTACCTCCGTCGTTCCCTTCGGCGGGCACGACACGACGAGCCTCCTGACTCTGGCCGCCACGGCAGAGCAGCGGAGCGAGCACCACCTGGCCGCCGCCATTCTCACCTACGCCAAAGAACTGGGGGTCGCCCCGTCGCCGGTCGGGGAGTGGCGCCTCGACCCGGGCCTCGGCGCCGTGGCCCTCACTGAGCGGGGCGAAATCCTGGTGGGGAACCGGCGGCATCTGACCGCCAACGGGGTCGCACTTGCCCCGGCCGAGGAGGCGGTCATCGCCGCCGCCGAGGCCCGCGGCGAGACCATCGCCCTGGTCGCCCTGGGCGGGCGCCCCGCCGGGCTCCTCGGTATCAGCGACCCGGTCCGCCCCGAAGCCCGGGCCATGCTGGGCGCCCTCCGCCGGGCCGGCGTGCGGCGGACCGTCATGCTGACCGGCGACCACGCCGCCGCCGCCCGCCAGGTCGCCACCGCCCTGGGCATCGACGAAGTCCGGGCCGGGCTCTCCCCCGCCGACAAGGTAGCGGCCGTCCGGGAACTCCAGGCCCGGGGCCACGTCGTCGCCATGATCGGCGATGGCATCAACGACGCCCCGGCCCTCGCCACCGCCGACGTCGCCATCGCCATGGGCGGCTCCGGCACCCAGGCCGCCATCGAGGTGGCCGACGTGACCCTCATGTCCGACCGGCTGGAACGGGTGCCCGAAGCCATCGCCCTGAGCCGCCGCATCATGGCGGTCGTCCGGCAGAACGTGGCCCTTGCCGTGGCAGTCGTCCTCCTGCTGCTGGCCGGGGTAGTAACCCGGCGGGTCTTCCTCAGCGGCGGCATGCTGGTCCACGAAGCCAGCGTCATCATCGTGATCCTGAACGGCATGCGCCTCCTGCGAAGCTAACCCCCAACGAAAATCGGCAGCCCGCTCAGGGCTGCCGATTTTCGTCCGTATTGATCATATGCCCTGCAGTAAATGCGAGCCGCTGATACACCTCATCCCGCACCGTTCCCGTCAGCCCGGCCTCATCCAGGGCCGCATTCATGCACCGCAACCACGCCGCGGCCCGCCGGGCATCGATCGGAAACGGCATATGCCGCATCCGCAGCATGGGATGCCCGTGCTGCTCGTTATACAGCGCCGGCCCGCCGAAAAACTGGGTCAAAAACAGGTACTGCTTCTCCATCACCGGGGTAATATCGGGCGGAAAGAGCGGCCCGATCTCCGGATCGGCCTGCACCCGGGGGTAAAAGGCCTCCACCAGGCGACGCACCGTCTCGGCGCCGCCCATCTGCTCATAAAGCGTCTGATAGTTCATAGGCCTATTCTACCACCCACTTAGCTCCCAATCCATCCGAAATCGGGGTACAATAGGCCGGGGGTGATGTAACCGCCATGACTACACCGCGCAAGCGTATCGCATCCTGCTATGACCACCTCAGCGGCATCGCCGGACAAAAGCTGACCGACCGCCTGGTCGAACTGGGCTGGGTCACGCCTGAGCCCGCCCCCGGCGTTACCCCGCTGGGCTGGAAGGGATTTTCCGACCTGGGCCTCACCCTGACCCCGCTCACCGCATCCCGGCGCAAGCCGGTCGCCTTCTGCACCGAACGGCGGGGCCAACTCCACCACGACCACCTTGGCGGCCACCTGGGCGCCCTTGTGCGCCACCACTTCCTGCAGGCCGGCTGGCTCAGCACCGCCGCCGATGGCGAACTGGAGCTAACCCCGGCCGGCGAAGCGTTACTGCACCAACTTGGCATCAACCTGGAGGAAGAATCGTGAACCCTGTACTCAAAGAGACCGCTATTATTACCTTCTGGACTTTCTGGTGGTCCGTCATCATCGGGGCCGGCGGCGCCCTGGCACTCAAGTGGCCCCTCACCGCCACCTACCTGATGTCCGTCCTGACCATCGGCCCCTCCCTGGCGATTCTCCGGGGGCGTAATCGCGAAAAAGACCCGCTAGATGTTGGCGAGCGGGCCGGCGTCGAACTGCTATCGCTGGTTATTTTGATCGGCATTGGCTGGGCTGGCGGACAATACCTCGGCAAGTAGAACCTGGAAGGATCTCTCTCCGTATTGATAGGTAGGAGGGAGATCCGTTATGCGTATATTCCTGGCTCTGCTCGTTTCCATGGCGTTGTTCGCGGCGGGTTGCTCCTCGGGCTCCGGCAAGGCCTTCCGGCAAATTACCTACAGCTACACCGGTGGCGTGGCCGGCTTCGATCAGTCCATCACCATCGCCGCCAACGGGGCGTACACCCTGAAGGAGGCGGGCAGGCCCGACCGAACCGGGCGCCTCACATCCGCCGACATCAAGTCCCTGCGCGATCTGGCCGGCGCCATCAGCTGGGGCGCCGTCGCCGAGAAGTACGACGACCCCCGGGTTGCCGATGCGATTTTTGAAGGGTTATCGGTCGAAGTGGGCAAAACCGTCTACCAAACAAAGGTTGGCACCGGCGGTCAGCCGCCCTCCGAAGTGGCCCAGCTCCTCGGCAAGCTCAAAACCATCCTCGACACCCATAAGTGACCCAATGACGAAAGACCCGGCCGCCAGCGCGCCGGGTCTCTGCTTACCCCTGCCCAAGCGGAAACGACCGGGTAACATCCCATTTGCCGCGCCCGCGCAGCAAATGAATCCGATCCACCACAAACCGGCGCCGGAACCGCACATCGGCCAGGGCCCGCTTCGCCTCCGGCAGATCCTCGGGCGCCATACTCTCCGCCAGCGTCAAGTGCGGCGTGTACGCATCGCCGTCGTACCGGTCGTTCAGCGTTTCGACAAACCCGTCCAGTCCCTCCACCAGGTCGTGGTGCAGGTCTTCCAGATCGGGCGACTCATTCACCTTGACATACAGAATCGAATTCCGGAAGACACCCAGCCCGTTCAGCCCGATCTCAAATGGCTCCCAGCGTTCGCAAATGGCCTCCAACTGCTCGATCACAACGGCTCCGCTATGGCGATACAGAAACGGTGACTTGACCGTAATGTGCGGCGGAACGGGGCTCCGAAGCAGCGGATGTCGCTCGCGAATGGCCAGCAGTTCACGGTACAAATCCGGCGGCGGAAGAATGATCACGCCGTAGGCGTACGTGGGTCTAGTCATCGCTTTCTCTGTAACCCTCCCGGGAGGTGCCATTTCCCCATCCTTAGCAATTCCCCTCGCCGGCGCGCCATACCTGCCGGGCAGGAATTCCTATGAATCTTGCCAAACCTAAAACAATAAAGGGGATGATGGATGTGAACATCAAAGAGATCTGGCTGCAAAACCTGAAGAGCGAGCGCAGGATCACCCGTGAAACCATCGCTGCCATGACCGACGGCGACGTCCTGTACAGGCCCACCACCGAGCAAATGTGCTTCGGCGCCCAGGCGCTGCACGTGGTCTCCTGTCAGAAGACGTTGCTAGGCGCCTTCGCCGGCAAGGGCTTCAACTGGGAGCAGGGGCTCACCATCGAAAACTACCCCACGCTCGAAGCGATCCTGCAGCAGTTTGATGCGGTCATGGCCGATGAACTGGCCTATTTCGAAGGCCTGGAGCCCGAGCAGTACGATCAGGTCATCCAGACGCCCTGGGGCAACGAAGAGCACATGGTGCAATTGCTCTACAGCTTCCTCGCCCACGAAACGCATCACCGCGGCCAGATGGTCACCTACCTGCGCCTGAAGGGGATGCAGCCGCCCCACTACTAGGCCCTTACGGCATGGGCCGGTCAAGATTAGGCCCATGCCTGACGGGTTACGGCACCCATTGAGGGTGCCTAGACCCTTACGGCATGGGCCGGTCAAGATTAGGCCCATGCCTGACGGGTTACGGCACCCATTGAGGGTGCCTAGACTATTGACGCCCTCCCGCATCCCGTGCCATAATGGCTGAAACATTCAACCCGATGACGGGAAGAGTAGGCGACGGCACGAAGCGCAGCGAGTCCGGGCAGGTGAAAGCCGGACCAATCACCGCCGCCGAACCGCACCCCCGAGGGGCTCCGGGAGCGCCCGTTAGCGCGCAGGCAAGCGGCTCCGCGGCAGCGGGGCAAGAAGAGTGGCACCGCGGGAAATCGGCCCGCCTCTTGGGAAACCAGGAGGCGGGTTTTGTTATTTCATAAAGGAGATGTCGGTCATGTTCTCAGCCTATGTTGTGACGGCCCTGGCGCCTTACGTCCCGCTGGAACCGACGGCGATTGCGGCCCTGCTGGAGGCGCCGCCGAGCCCCGACCTGGGCGACCTGGCCTTTCCATGCTTCCACCTGGCGAAGGAGCTGCGGAAGGCGCCCGCCGCCATCGCCACCGAACTGGCCGAGCGGCTGAGGGCGGAGGGCGCCTCGGGCGCCGGGTCTCCCGTGGCCGAGGTCACCGCCGCCGGCCCCTACCTCAACTTCAAGCTCGACCGGGCGGCGGTGGGCGCCCGCCTCCTCTCCGACATTCTCACGCAGGGCGACGCCTGGCTCGGCTCCTCGGCGGGCGCCGGCCGGACCGTCTGCATCGACTTCTGCTCTCCCAACGTGGCCCGGCGGATGCACCTCGGCCACCTGCGCTCCACGGTCATCGGCAAGGCGCTGGCCCGGCTCCACGAAGCCCACGGCTACCGGGTTGTTCGCATCAACTTCCTGGGCGACTGGGGCACCCAGTTCGGCAAACTGATCGCCGCCTGGAAACGCTGGGGCGACCCGGCAGCCGCCGCCGTCGACCCCATCGCCGAGCTCCAGCGGCTCTATGTGCACTTCCACAGCATCGCCAAGGAGGACCCGGCGGTGGAGGAGGAGGGCCGGACCTGGTTCAAGCGGCTCGAAGATGGCGACCCTGAAGCCCGCCAGCTCTGGGCCTGGATTCGGGAGCGGTCGCTGGCGTCCATGAAGTCAACGCTGTCGCTGCTGGATGTTGGCTTTGACGACTACAACGGCGAGGCTTTTTACGAAGAGCGGAATCAGGCGGTTGTCCGACTGCTGGCTGAGCGGGGTCTGCTGGTAGAAAACGAGGGCGCCCAGGTGGTGGAGCTCGAGTCCATGCCGCCCTGCCTGATCCTGAAGGCCGACGGCGCCACGCTCTACGCCACCCGGGATCTCGCGGCCGCCCTCCACCGGGAGGAGGTCTACCATCCGGCCCGGAGCCTGTACGTGGTCGACCTGGGCCAGGGGCTCCACTTCCGGCAGGTCTTTGCGACCCTGGAGAAGCTCGGGGCGCCCTGGGCGGGCGGGCTTGAGCATGTCGGCTTCGGTATCATGCGGGTCGGGGGCAAGCGGCTCCGGACCCGGGCCGGCGATGTGATCTACCTGGAAGATGTGCTGCAGCAGTCGATCGACCTAGCGCGGGAGGAACTCCTGGCCCGGAGCCCGGGTATGGCCAACCTGGACGAGGTGGCCCGGGCCATCGGCGTGGGCGCCGTCATCTTCAACGACCTGAAGCAGAACCGGCAGAAGGATATCGACTATGACCCGGCCGAAGCGGTCAGCTTCGACGGGGAGACGGGGCCCTACGTGCAGTACGCCCACGCCCGGTGCCGCAACGTACTGCGGAAGGCGAGGGTGGGGGAGTGCGCCCCGGTCCCGCACCCGGCCTACACCGGAGCGCCCGAGTGGTCCCTCCTGACCGCCCTCGCCCGCTTCCCCGCCGCCGCCCGAGATGCCATGCAGCGCTGCGAACCCCACCTCGCCGCCCGGGCCCTCCTCGACCTGGCCAAGGCCCTGAGCCACTTCTACCACGAATCCCCGGTCCTCCGGGCGGAGCCCGGCGCCCGGGAAGCCCGCCTTGCCCTGGTAGCCGCCACGGCCATCGCCCTGCGGCGGGGCCTCTGGCTCCTCGGCCTCGAAGCGCCGCCCATGCGGGATGAGAACACCTAGCTTACCCCTGCGGGTCTTCTGTTTTTAGCCGCGGATTACTCTGATTACACGGATGTTAAAGGCAGACGCGCATTACAGCAAAAAAATCCGCGCGTGTCCCGAAATCTGTGTAATCCGCGCAATCCGCGGCTAAATAAATGCCCCGATAACCACGTATCTTATGTCCACCAAAGGCAAAACTAACGGCGACCCACGGAAAAAAGGAGGGAGCCAGCGTGAGTCAGTCGGAACAAATGACCCCGCTCACCGAAAAAGACCTCTCCTACATGAAGGACGCCATTCACTGGGAGATGCTCGCCTGCAAGAAGGCCTACCAGTACGCCCACCAGACCCTGGAGCCTGAATGCCGACAGCTCATGTTCCAGGTCGCCGAACAACACCAAAAGAACCTCGAAGCCATCGTTCAGCACATGGGCGAACACGTCCAGCAAAGCGTCCAGTGCGCCGTTGGCGGCGCCCAGCCCATGTCCACCCATCAGCCGCAAATGTAGCGAAAGGAGGGAAGCACACCATGCAGCAGCAACAGCAACAGCAGACCCAGATGCCCACACCGCAGTTCAAGTTTGAAGGCGGTCACCTGGTCATGTACCACCAGGAAGCCACCGGCCTCCCCACTACCCGCGACTCCAACGTCAACGACCGCGACCGTATGACGGACATGCTCTCCACCGAAAAGTACCTGAACAGCTCCTACGACACCTTCCTGAACGAGGCCTCCCACGAAGCCCTCTTCCAGGTCGTCAAACAGAACCACACCAAGTGCCAGGACCTGCAGCGCCAGCTCTACACCACCATGTTCAAAAAGGGCTGGTACAAGTTAGCTGTAGCAGATGCTCAATCCGTCTCCGACGCCTTCACCAAGGCCACGCAGCTCAAGACCCAGCTTCCCTTCCCCAGCAACCTGGGCCAGATGAGCAGCAACCAGGGCACCAACGTAAGCATCACCAAGGCCATGCAGGAGGCCCAGCAGCAAATGCAGCAACAGCAAGCGACCCCGCAGCAGACATCCCAGACCGCTCAAACCGGCAGGTCCCAGGCCCAGACCGTCTCGCCGGTCCAATCCTTCACCCCGGCCCAGCAGCAGGCTGCGACCCAGGTCCAGAGCGCTGTCCACTCGCCTCAGCAGAACCAGCACTAGGGCGCAAAACTAGCAGGGCCGCCCACCGGGCAGCCCTGCTTCCTATATCTCTTCGATTTTCGCCCACGTGGTGCTCTCAGACCCCACCGCACAAGGCAAGAACCGTTCGCCTTCTCGATAGAATCGGCGCTCGCAACCATCGGCGCACACATACATACCCTCTTCGCGAACGTCCTCGTCGCTCCGGCCCTGCGTCGCCATGCGACCCCCTCCTTCTGTGCCACAGTATTCCCATCGCACAGGGAGGTAGACCCTACTGCTGCCAGACCACCATCAGCACACGGTTGATGATGGCCACGGCCGCGAAAGCTCCGGCCAGCCCCGGGCGCCCCGCCGCCCATAGGGCCACAGCTGCCGCCCCGAAAATGACGACCTCCAGACCGAAACGCACCGCCTCCGACACCTCTACCGATGCCTTGGGCGCCACGAACATGCCCCACAGCACAGCGGCCAACAGGGGCGCCCCGATGCCCAGCAGATACCGAACCGCCCCGCCGCTGCCCGTCCGGAATCCCCAGTATCCCAGCCCGACCAGGGCGCAAATCTCCAGCAAAAACCGCACACCCAGGTTCATCGACTGTAGCATCCCTATTCCCTCCCGGCTCCCCGCAGCCCCTGGTCCATCACGTTAATCAGCCAGTCAAAGGACTCGGCCACATCGAATGGCATCCCGAACCCGCCAGCCGCCTCCAGCGAAGCGAACCCATGCACGGCGCTCCGCAGGCTCCGGGCGGCGTGAACCGCATCCTTCTCGCTTAACTGATACCCCCGCAGCACCGCCAGCACCACTTTCACCGTCTCGTCGCTGGCGGCCACGTATGCCTCGTCCAGAGGGCGCACCCGCACGGTCAGCCCATACAGCCCGGGATGGGCCAGCACGTACCCCCGGTACGCCGCTGCCACCGCCCGCAGCGCCTCCGCCCCGGCCCGCCCGGTCGCCGCCCCCCGCATGCAGGCCGCCAACTCCCCCAGCGCCCGGGCCGCCAGCACCTGCTGCAACTGCTCCAGGCTTTCCATGTGGTTGTACAGCGACGGCGGCCGCACGCCTAACTGCGCCGCCAGCGCCCCCACCGTCAGCCCGCCGGCGCCGTCACGGTCGACGATCTCCGCCGCCGCCGCCAGCACCTTCTCCTTGTCCAGCCCTGCCCTAGGCGCCAATGGAAGCAGCCCCTTCCTGCAGAAACGCGACAATTGCGGCGCCCGCCACCGCCGGCATCTCCGCGTGCGGATAATGTCCGGCGCCCTCCACCATGACCACCCGGCCCCGGACCTGCTCGGCCAACCACGCTGCCTCGGCCGCCGGGTTCGGGAAATCCGGGTCCTTGGACCCCATCATCACCAGAGCCGGTGCCTGCACCTGGCCCAGGCGGGCCGTGCAGGGCGCCTTCGGCGCCGCCAGCATTCCCTTCACCGCTGCAAAGCGGCCCGGCTCGGCCAGGTTCTTCTTCAACGCCGCCCGATAGGCCGCAAAATCCGCCGGCTTGGCCGTAGGATAGAGTGATCCGTAATAAGCGGTCCAGGCGGCCACCCGCCACGGCCCTGCCAACATGGCGCCCAGGCCGATCTTCTGGAAGAAAGGCATCGGCATGTCACGCACAAACGCCCCCACCAGCACGATGCGCCCCACCAACTCCGGCGCCTCAGCCGCCGCCCACACCGCCGCGGCCGCCGCCATCGACGTGCCAATCACCGCCGCCGGCCCGGCGTTCAGGTGCTGAATCAGCGCCACCACGTCCGCCCCCACGGACGCCGCTGCGTAGTCGGGCCACCCGGTGCTGGACTCCCCATGGCCCCGCACATCCATGGTCACCACCCGGTAACCCGCCTGCACCAGCAGCGGGCGCAGGAACCGGTACTCGCCCCGCACATCGCCCAGGCTGGGCACACACACCACCAGCGGGCCGGGACTCAATGTATCATCGTAGGCAATCACGCCCTCGGGGCGCCGCAGGAACTCGGTCATCATCACGCATCCCTCCTGGATGAAAACTAATCTCGTTAGTTATAATACGAATTCGATTAGTCTTTGTCAACAGGCAGGGATCAGATTTTCCAAAGCAAAATGAACAGGGTTATGTTCAAGCAGAGGTGGAGAGCAACCCATGCGTGCCATCGAGACCCACGACCTGACCAAAACGTTCATGCGCACCGAGAGCCGTCCCGGCCTCGCCGGCGCCCTGCGTGACCTGTTCGACCGCCGCCAGACCACCTTCGTCGCCGTCGACGGCATCAACCTCACGGTCGACCAGGGCGAAATCGTCGGCTATATTGGTGCGAATGGGGCGGGCAAATCGACCACCATCAAAATGTTGACGGGCATCCTCCAACCGACTGCGGGCACGCTGAATGTGAACGGTTTCGACCCGCACCGCCAGCGGGAGCGGTTCGTCAGCACCATCGGCGTCGTCTTCGGGCAGCGGTCGCAGCTCTGGTGGGATATCGCCGTGCAGGAGTCGTTCCGGCTCCTCCAGCGCATCTACCGTGTGAGCGACCACGACTTCAAAACCCACTTCATCGACGGCGTTGCCGAAGTGCTTGAAATCGGCCCGCTCATGGCCACGCCCGTCCGCAAACTCTCCCTCGGCCAGCGCATGCGCTGCGAAATGGCCGCCGCCCTGCTCCACCGCCCGTCGCTGCTCTTCCTCGATGAACCCACCATCGGGCTCGATGTCAGCGTCAAGCTGCGCATCCGGGAGTTCCTCAAAGAGCTGAACCACCGCTACGAGACGACGGTCCTCCTCACCACCCACGACCTGTCCGATATCGAAGCGCTCTGCCGGCGGGTCATCATGCTGGACAAGGGCCGTATCGTCTACGATGGCACCCTGACCGACCTGCGCCAGCGCTGGGCCGGCGACCGGACGGTCCGGGTCGTCTTCGGGGCCGATGTGGACCCGGGCGCCATTGGGCGCGCCTGTGAGCGGGAGGAGGAGACCACCTTCCGCTTCCGCCTGGCCGATGACGAGGACCTGTCCGACCTGCTCCCCGCCCTGGTCCGGCTCGGCCCCATCCGGGATATTACCGTGCTGGAGGCCGGCATGGAGGAGATCGTCCGCAAGATGTACGAAACGGGAGGCGCCACCGCATGAGCAAGATCACCGTCGCAGTCGTTGGCCTGGGTTCGATCGCACGCAAGGCGCATCTGCCGGTGCTGGCGGTTCATCCCGCTGTAGATGTGGTGGGGCTGGCGAGCCGCACTGGCGCCCGGGTCGATGAGCTCGCCTCCCAGTACCGGTTCGGGCTGCAGGCCCGCACGTTGGAGGAGATCCTCGCTTTGAAGCCCCAGGCTGCCTACCTGCTCAGCGCCACCGAAGCCCACCCCGAGCAGGCCACCGCCCTGCTGGAGGCTGGCATCGCCCTGTACATGGAGAAGCCCCTGGCCAACGACCTGGAGGGCGCCCGCCGCATCGTGGCCGCCGCCGAGGGGCGCCTGGCCATGGTCGGCTTCAACCGCCGCTTCGCCCCCGCCTACCGCCGGGCGAAGGAGCTGTTCGCGGGCCGCACGCCAGAAGTCATCCAGATCACCAAGCACCGGAACGGCGACCACTCCGGCTGGAGCCTTCGGCAGATCGTGATGGATGATGCCATCCACATCATCGATCTGGCGCGCTTCTTCGGGGGCGATTTGAAGATGCAGGCGTCGACCTGCCGGGTCGGCCTTACAGCGGCGCACCTCACATCGACCGCCGGCGCCGTCCACCTGTCGCAGACGTACGGGGCCGGGGCTTCCACCGAGCGGGTCGAGCTGCACGGCGGCGGCCTGACCGTCATCGTGGAGGAGATGGAGACGCTGCGCATCCGGGAGAAGGGGGTGGAGCGGGTGGAGCCCCTCTTCAGCTCCTGGACCACGACCCTGGAGAAGAAGGGCATGGCCGGCGCCACCGAGCACTTCCTGGGCTGCGTGCGCGGCGCCGCCCACCCCGCCACGCCCCCGGCCGAGGCCCTCCGCACCCAGGAACTCGCCGAAGCCATCCTCCTCGGAGGTGCACGCTAAACCGTGGCCTACGTTGAAATGATCCGCATCCGCTTCCTCACCATGCTCGCCTACCGGCTCAACTACTTCAGCGGCATCTTCACCTATATCATCTACACCGGCGGCTACTACTTCCTCTGGTCCGCCGTCTACGCCAACCGCACCAGCCTTGGCGGCATGACCGCGGGCGCCATGACCACCTACCTCGCCGTCTCCTGGATGACCCGCTCCTTCTACTTCAACAACCTCGACCGCGAAATTGCCGACGAAATCAAATCCGGCGCGGTCGCCATCCAGCTAATCCGTCCCTACAACTACCTGGCTGGCAAGCTCGTCTCGGCCATGGGCGAAGGCCTCTTCCGGCTCCTCTTCTGGATGATCCCCGGCATGGCCGTCGCGGCCTTCCTCTTCCCCGTCGAACTTCCCACATCGCCCGCCACCTACGGCCTCTGGGCCTTCGCGGGCCTCATGGCCTTCCTCGTCAACGCCTTGCTCAACGCCGTCTTCGGCCTGCTCACGTTCTTTCTGCACAACGCCCAGGGCCTGCGCTGGGCCAAAAGCCTCGCCACCGACCTGCTCTCCGGCCTCTTCCTGCCCCTGCACTTCTACCCGGACTGGCTCCAGGTCATCATCCGCTGGCTCCCGTTCCAGACCATCTCCTACCTGCCCAACATGATCTTCACGGGCGGCCTGCGCGGCCACGATGCCTGGGCCGCCATCGGCCTCCAGGCCGCCTGGGTGGTGGGGCTCGCAGCCCTCACCTGGCGCCTCTGGCTCCGGGCCCGGCGCTACCTCGTCGTGCAGGGAGGGTAGAGGCATGAAATTCTACTGGGACCTGTTCTGGAGCTACATCGCCCAGTACGCCAAGGGGCGCCTGGAGTACCGTGCCGACCTGTTGGCCGGCCTCATCACCGACGTGCTCTACCAGTCCGTGGCCATCATCTTCCTGCTGGTCGTCTTCCAGCAGGTGCCCACCCTGGCGGGCTGGCGGCAGGAAGAGGTCTTCTTCATCTACGGCTACTTTCTGCTGCCATACGCCATCTTCGGGGCGCTGGCCAACGGGGTGTGGGACTTCACCGACCGCTACATCATCAAGGGCGAATTGGACCGGCTGCTGCTGCGGCCCGTCAACAGCCTGTTCCAGCTCATTTTGGAAGGCATTGAACTGGAACCGCTCATGGGCCTGATCACCGGCGTGGCGATTATGGTCTGGTCAGGCGGCGCCCTGGGCCTGGACTGGCGCTGGTTCGACGTCCCCCTGATGCTCCTGCTGACGGCCGGCTCGACCCTCGTCTACATGGGCATCTACCTGTCGCTGGCCGCCATCGGGTTCTGGTACGACGGCCGGACGGGGCTCCTGCCGTTGCTCTGGAACGTGAACAACTACGGCCGATATCCCACAGCCATCTACAATAAGGCCCTGCGGATTCTGCTCAGTTGGATCTTCCCGTTTGCATTTGTGGGCTTCTACCCCGCCGCCTATTTCCTGCGCCGGGAAGCGTTCCTGGTCTGGTCGCTTCTCACCCCGGTGATGGGGGTCGCCGCCTTCGGGGTGGCGGTCGCGATCTGGCGGGCAGGGATTAAGCGCTACCACGGCGCAGGTAGTTAGCCAACGGCTGCCTACGGGTCGCCTATGACTGTCCTACGGGTCGCCTATGACTGTCCTACGGGTCGCCAATGACTGTCCACGGGTCTCCTATGACTGTCCTACGGGTCTCCTATGACTGTCCTACGGGTCGCCAGTGACGGCCCATCGGGTCGCCAGTGACGGCCCAACGGGTCGCCAGTGACCGCCCAACGGGTCGCCAGTGACCGCCCAACGGGTCGCCAATGACTGCCCAAGGGCCGCCAGTGACTGCCCAACAGGTGTCCAGTGACTGCCCAACGGGTCGCCAGTGACTGCCCAACGAGTTTCCAGTGGGTTCCAATGACGCTGGCCTCGCCCTGGCCGCCAACGACGCCGTTGCAAATCACGTCCGGCTCCAATACCCCCGGCTGGAAAGACAGGAGCCCCATTTCACTCCAGGGAATCCTGTTCGCCGCCGTGGACAGCCTGTCGATATGAGGGCGGTTCACGTCTCCGTCCGAAGCAAGCCGTTTCGAGTCTTCTTTAGTAACCAACGCCCGCGTCCTTGCCAAGCAAGGACGCGGGCGCTATGTTTACCTCAGAAGCTGCCCACAACCGCCCCGAAAGGAAGGACCGGCCCTCATGATCATCAACCGCAGCACTTCAACCCTGCCCGACCTCCACCACAAAGTCGCCATCGTCACCGGCGCCGGACGGGGCATCGGCCGGGAAACGGCCCGCATTCTGGCCCACCTCGGGGCCACCACCATCATCGCCGAAGTCAGCCAGACCGGCCTCGAGACCGAGGCCCAAATCCGCCATGATGGCGGAACGGCGCACTTCATCCCGACCGATGTTGCCGATGAAGCGAGCGTCAACCATCTGCGCGATCAGGTCCTGGGCACCTGGGGCCGGGCCGACATCCTCATCAACAACGCGACCATCTTCACCGTCGGCCCGCTCCTACATATCAAAACTGCAGATTGGGATCGCGTGATGGCGGTCAACCTCCGCGGCGCCTTCCTCTGCATCAAGGCCTTCCTGCCCGCCATGCTGGAGCAAAAGTCCGGCGTAGTCGTCACCATGGAGTCCGCAGACGGTATGCCCTATATCGCTCCTTACCTGGCCACTAAGGTGGGCCTGCGCTCTCTGGCGCAATCCCTGGCCCAGGAAGTGGGCGACCAGAGCGGGGTCTCGGTCTTCTGCTACGGCCCCGGCCTGGTGGAAACGCCCGGCCTCTCCGAGGCCTTGGAGCGTCTGGCGCCCCTCTATGGCCTAACCCGCCAGGAGTTCATCGGCCAGATGGAGGCGCAGCTGGTCACCACCGAAGTCACTGCCACCGGCCTGGTCGGCGCGGTCCTGCATGCCCCCGAGTTCCACGGCCAGGAGATCGGCTTCGCCATGGGCCTCGCCAAACTGGGCATCAGCGCCAGCGGCGAACCCCTGGCGACAGCCGCCCGGCAGCCGGCGGTGAGCCCTGCCTCCCGTCCCGAACAACCGGCACCGGGTGCCAATGCACCCCTGGTCCTCAACCGCCAACTGGAATCCATCCTCCGCGACAACATCCGCGAATACGACGAACTCAATCTCTTCCAGCGCCCCATCGTCAAGCGAATGTTCCAGTCCGGCACCGGCCTCAAGGTCGAAGACTGGCTGGCCAGCGCCCAGCACATGTCCCGCCAACTGGAGCAAGGCGCACGCATCCCCCACGAAGACCTCGTCCGCTACACCGCCCAACTAAACCGTCTGGCCCAGTTCATCCTGAAGCAGGAATCCGACGCCCGGGGCTTCTTCAAAAACCCCGACACCCTGAACCGTGCACTGCAGGCCCTGCGCCAGCGTCGGCAGGCGGTTCTCGACCTGGTCGTGGCGCTGGAGTCAGCCTCCGCCAGGATTTGCATGCTCGCCCCATCCGAAGGCTTGCGCGACTAGGCGGAGAGCCCGAAAACCGACGGATTCGGGGGCAAATCGCCCTCTCCGTCCATGCGCGCACGGTTTTCAAGGGCGGCAGCATGCAAAACCGGTTGGAGGGCGCCGAGTTCCCAGCCCACCGGGCAGCGGCGGCGTAAAGCTACCCGGGCCGCCCCACGACCGAAAAAGGCATCCCCCCTGACCAGAAGTGATCAGGGGGGATGCCTTATTTCACGCCGTTGCTACCGTCAGCATCATCGGATCACCGTCGGCGTAAGGTTTCAGATCAAAGCCCCCATAGAGTTCCACCGACCCGAACCCGGCCTTCCGGCACTCCGCCTCCACCTGCCCGGGCGCCAGCAACTGCAGGAACAAATCGTTCTCCGACTCCCGCCCGTTCACCCGCAGCACCTCGTGAATCCGCAAGACCTGACCCACAGCGTCCCGCTCCATCCACGACGTCTTCACCACATCCAGCCCCGCAGGCGCCGGGCGGAAGGGCCGGAACGCCCTGGGCTCCGACTGCCCGCTGGCCTTCAGCGGTGGAAACAACTCCATCGCCAGCTTGCCCCCGGGCCGCAGCGACCGCCGAACTGCCTGCAAGGCTTCGATTCGCATGCGATACTCCGCCAGCAGGTGCCAGCTCCCGTGGCTCACATACGCCAGATCAAAGTGATCCAGCGGCAGCACCACCCGGCTGATATCGCCCTCGATCAACTTCACCCGCTCCGCGACCTCCGGACCGGCACTCCGCACCCGCCCCTCGGCCACTTCCAGCATGGGGGCAGACAGGTCAACGCCCATCACACAATAGCCCCGTTCCGCCAGCAGCAGCGCCACTTCGCCCGTGCCAACCATGGGCTCCAGCAGGTGGGTCGCCGCCGGCCCGGCCAGCCGGGCCCACAAATCAGCTTCCGGCTCCCGTGGCCCGAAGTATAAATCGTAGATGGCTGCGATGTCTGCATCGTAAGGCAACCTAATGCGCCCCCTGTGCCTCGCCCTTCTGCACCCGGCTCATCAGCCACAGCGCAAGCCCCATGAACAGCATGGCGACACCCCACAGAGGCTGCGTGGAACCACCCATCAAATCGAACAACCCGCCAGCCAGGACCGGCCCGCTAATGCCGCCCACGCCCTGGAAAATGTAGTACAGCCCGGTGAAGGTACCGGTATCCTTCGGGTTGCACATCTGCACGACCATCGGATACGAGTTGATGTTGATCAACGCCCAGAACAGGCCGCCGACCACCAGCATCCCCATCGTCATCGTCAGGCTGGTGGCAAAGTACATCGCCGCAAATGAGACGACCATGCCGCCCAGGCCAATCATAATCGTCTTCCGCCGCCCAATGGCCGTACCGATGTAACCGGCAGGCAGCGCACCCAGGATAATGGCACCGGCAAACGCCAGCAGCGCGCCCGCCGCAACGTTCTTCTCGACATCGAACCGCTGCATGGCAAAGGTTGTGAACCAGGTGTTCACCGCCTGGTAGGCCACAAACCAGGAGAAAATGGCGCCCAGCAGCAGCAGCGTGTTCTTATCGCGCGACTGCATCAGGTAGCGCAGCGAAGCCAGCAAGCTCTGCGGCGTCTCCTCCACACTGGAGTCGCCTTCAGGCATGGCAGGCTCCCGAATCACCAGCAGGAAGAGGAAGAAGACCACGACCATAATCCCGGCAGCCACCAGGAAGGGCAGCGCTTCCGCATCTTCGCGGTAGACCATTTTACCGACCTGAATCACGATCGCGGCGCCCACGCCGCCCATCAAATTGATGATGCCGTTCGCCTTGGAGCGCAAGGGGGGCGGGGTCAGGTCCGGCATCAGCGCCACGGTGGGCGACCGGAAAAGCGACATGGCCAGGTTCAAAACGCCCGTGGTCAGAAGCAGCAGCACCAGACCGGCGTCGTACGTCCAGTTCAGTGCGATGAGGGAGAGCGCCGCAATCGGCATGCCGACCAGCAAGTACGGCCGCCGGCGGCCCCAACTGGACTGGGTCCGGTCGCTGCGCGAGCCAATCCAGGGCTGGAGCGTGAAGCCGAGCACGTTGTCCAGGCCCATGATCGCACCCACCAGCAGACTGCTGGCGATGTACTTATCCAGGAAGAGCGGCATGTAGGCGTCATAAAGCGGCCAAACAGCACTGATCGCCAGGAAGCCGAAGCCCAGGACGAACGTCTTGCCCCAGTTGAGTCGCATGAGTGTACCCCCTCGTATACAATACCGATGGTACCGATTCGCTTCGGTCCACGCACGAACCTTCCAGTGATACGGTGATTGACAGAGGAAATCAGCCCGCCGCAAGCGAAACCGCAGATGTGACATGGGTATGGTCCGATCTGGCATAAGGACTTGTGATAGGTATATGGGGGAGGCGCCATCCTTGAGCGTAATGCATGAAACCTCGGGGTTCCTGACCGGCGTCGGCGGCCTGAAGCTCTTTCATCGCACCTGGAAGCCTGAGTCGCCCACGGGCGCAATGGTCCTCGTCCATGGTATGAACGAGCACATCGGGCGGTACGAGCACGTGGCAGCCTTCTTCGTGGCGCAGGGCTATGCCGTTTACGGCATCGACCACCGCGGCTACGGCAAGTCCGAAGGCCCCCGCTGCTATGTCGACCGCTTCGAAGACTACCTGACCGACCTCAAGCAGCTGGTCGCTATGGCGCAGGCGGAGCACGGCAAACCGGTGATGGTCGGCCACAGCCTGGGCGGCCTTATCGCTTTCCGCTACGCCTCGGCCTACCCCGAAACGCTCAAGGCGCTCATCGTCTCCTCGCCGCTCTTCGGCCACAAAACCAAGGTCGATCCCGTCACCAAGGCCATGGCCCCGGTGCTCTCCGCCCTGCTTCCCCGCATGCAGATGAAGGTCCCCTTCACGCCCGAAAACGTCTGCCGCGACGCCGACATCGTCAAGAAGTACGCCACTGACCCCCTCGTCGGCAAGACCGCTACGCCCCGCTGGTTCATCGAGTCGAACAAAGCGACACTGGCCTGTCACCAGGGCCTGGCGGCGGCCATGAAGCTGCCCGTCCTCTTCCTGCAGGCCGGCGGCGACCTCCTGGTCGATCCCGATGCGACCCGGGCCATCCACGATCTGGTGCCCCACGAGCGCAAGGCGTTCAAACTGTACCCCGACATGTATCACGAAATCATGAACGATCCTGACCGCGAGCAGGTCTTCCGCGATATGTTGAATTGGCTGGTTGATCAAGGGGTGTAATGGCCCCGGGGAGGCGAGGCCGTGGTGCTGCGAGGATTTTTCGACCGCTTTGGCAAGCGGAAAGACGAAGCAAATGAAACGGCTGTCATCGGCAATGACGGCTGGGTGGAATTCATCTCCGGCCGCCTCGTGGTCCACGATCCGGCGGAGGACGGCCGTTACGCGACCCTCACCCCCGAACCAGGCGTCCGCCTCTGGATCAACGAGGAGGAAGTGACCGACCCCACCGTTGTCACATCCGCCGATATCATCCACTACGAAGTGGCCGTCGACCCCGCCCAGTTCTACGAACTGCGCATGTCCGATGATGAGATGACGGTCGAGCTGCTGCTCACCGGCGACCCCGCCCGCCTGCCCGATACGGTGGCGGTTTCGGGGCGCCATCAGGTGCGGCTGGTGCCGGCCTACTCCACCAAGGCCCGGCCCCGGTCGGGCAACGCCCGCCAGATCATTCTCGATAAGCTGTATGACATGGGTGTCGAGTTCGGCCTCCAGGAATGGGTGCTCGACCGGGAACTCTCGGCGCCCAGCGGGCAGCCCGTGGTGGTCGCCCGGGGGCAGGAGGAGCAGCCGCCCACCCCCGGCCAGTGGGTTTGGAAGCTTGACGAATGGTCTCTGGTGGAGGCCGGCCAGGTGATTGCCGCCTACCAGGACGGTCAGCCCAACAAGCCTCGCACCACGGTGAAGGGGCAGGTCACCAAGATCTACGACGATATTCCCGAGCCCCAGGTCTACCTGGCCGGCAACGGCACCCGCATCGTGCCGGGCGGGCGGCTGGTCGCCTCGGCCTCGGGCCGGGCGCGGGCCTTGCCCACGCCCCAGGGTCAGCGGGTACATATCTTCCCCGTGGAGCGGGTGGAGGGGGACCTGACTGGTGACCTGGAGCGCAAGGCCGATGTGATCGTGCTCGGCAACGTCTTTGGTGCGAAGGTGAACATCACCGGCGAGTTCCTGGCCATCGGCAACGTGGAGAAGAGCGAAATTCATGCCGATGTGATCAGCATTCGCGGCCACGCTGTGGAGAGTAAGCTTTGCACGGTTGCACCGGGCCATTACGTCGCCCTGCGCAACGAATTCGTCTGGATGAACCAGCGCGTCGAAGCGATGCGCGAGGCGATCCACAACCACCGCCCCGTCACCGAAGAAGCGTTCCGCGAGGTGCAGAAGGCTGTGCAGGCCGTGCGGCGCAAGGCAGAGCAGATGGCGGTCGACCACCCTGAGTATGTAGCGGGCTGTGAAGACCTGGCCAAGGTCTTCATGGGCGCCCAGGCCATGGCGGGTATCGACCTGCCCACCGCCGGGCGGCTGCTCATGTCGCTGGGCAAGCTGACCAAGGCAGCCGAGGCAGCGGTGGGCGCCCGCGATGTGAAGGCCACATCGCTGAGCCATGCCACGGTCTGGGCGGGGCGCGATATCGTCGCCCAGGAGAAGGTGACGGTCAGCTCCCTGTTCGCGGGCGGCTCCATTCGCACGCCCGAAACATCCGTACTGTCGCAGAGCGAACTGGTCGCAGCCGCCGAGGTGAGCGTCGGCATTCTCAGCAGTGTGCGTGGCACGGCGCCGGTCAACATCCGGGCGGGCGGGCGCATTGAGGTGGCGGAGGTGCAGCAGGGCTGTGCCTTCGAGTTCGGCGCCGAGCGCAAGGAGTTCAAGACCGATGTGCAGTCGGTCCTGGCCGGCATCAACGCCAAGGGCCAGTTGATCATCAAACATAAGGATTTTGCCGGATAGTGCATAACGAAGGCGGGCCGTGGTGGCCCGCCTTTTCGTTAAAAACTTGGTTATCAAGCAGGATATACCAACCACACCATATAAAACACTACAGGCGCAAATTCGCCCGTGGGAAGGGTGGTTGGTTCTGTTCTTCAACAAGTTGCTGGGCCGGCTGGGTCGTCAGCAGCCGGGCGCCTCCGTCAGTCCCGCCGCCATTCCCGAACGGCAGGCTCCCCCCAACGGTGACGGCTGGGTGGAGTTGGTGGACGGACGCCTGGTTGTTCACGACCCGGGGGGAGAGGGGAAGTTCGCCACGCTGGTGCCCGAAGGGGGCGCACGGCTTTGGATCAACGGTGTTGAAACGGTCGGCCTGGCCGTCGTCAGTGCCGATGACGAACTTCGCTGCGAAGTGGATCCCAACGAGTTCTTTCGCCTGTCGATCGCCGACGATGAGATGTCCGTCACGCTGACGCTGACCGCTGACCCGGGCCGCACGCCTGATTCGGTTACGGTCTCCGGGCAGCAGCCGTGCCGGCTCCGCCCGGGGTACAGCGCCCAGGCGGGCCGCCGTCAGGGCCTGCCCCGCGACCTGGTTCTGGCCGAACTGCGCCGGTTGGGTGTGCAGTTCGGCATCGACGAGGCGGCTATTCACCAGGAGTTGCAGCGGCCTGCCTATGTGCCCGTAGTAGCGGCCCGGGGGCAGGAGGCGCTGCCCCCCGACCCGGGCCAGTGGGTCTGGAAGCTTGACACCCCCGGCCTGGTTGAGCCCGGGCAGATGATCGCCCAGCACCAGGGGGGAAGCCCCGGATGCGCCCGGGTGACGGTGAAAGGCGAAGCCACGCAGGTCTTTGACCCGGTTTGCGCGGCCGATCAGTATCTGCCCGGGGCGGGCACCCGGCTGCTGGCGGGCGGGCGCCTGGTGGCAACCGCCCAGGGCCGGGCCCGGGTGGTCCCCGACCCAGCCGGCC
The DNA here is from genome assembly GCA_029239785.1 of Symbiobacteriaceae bacterium. GTDB lineage: Bacteria > Bacillota > Sulfobacillia > Symbiobacteriales > Symbiobacteriaceae > JARBUG01. Next base: position 88,019 of record JARBUG010000001.1, read on the forward strand.
ACCTGGTCCGGGTCTTCCCGGTGCGGCTTGTCGAAGCCGAGTTGACCGGAGCCCTGACCTGCGCCGACGATCTGATCGTCCGGGGCAACATTCGCAACGCCCGGGTCGAGACCACGGGCGAGGTCTGGGTCGCCGGGAGCGTGGAGCGGAGCGAAGTGATAGCGGCGGGCATCGTGGTCCGGGGCGCCGTCGCCCTGAGCAAACTGCTGACCATTCCCCGCGCCTCGTGTGCCCCCCTGCGCGGAGAGCTAAGCTTCCTGCAGCGCCGGGTCATCGAGCTCGGCGATGCCGGCGACGTGACCCCGCAGGTGAAGGAAGCCTGGTTCAAGGAGGCGGGTGCCTTCGTCCGGGCGGTCTGGCGCAAGGCCGACGAACTGCATGTGATCGACCCGAGCTTCAAGGTCGCCGTGAGCGACGTGTACAGCCTGCTGGTCATGTCGAATGCCGCTGCCGCGTTCAGCAGAACCATGGCCCAGCCGCTGGCCCTGCGCCTGGCTCTGTTGCTCGATGAGGCGGCCCGGGCCGCCGCGGGCGGTGAAGTGCGGGTGCGGTCGCTGGCCCAGACCGAGGTGTGGGCCGGCCGGTACGTGTATGTGGAAGAATCGTTCGTGGGCAGTACCATATTTGCTGGGGGTACCGTTGAAACTGGCCCGGCCGCAACCTGTTCCCAGGGCGAAGTCATGGCCGGCGACAGCGTCAAGCTGGGCGTACTGGCCACGCTCCGGGGCACGGCGCCGGTCACCGTGCGCTGCCGCCACATTGAGGCGGCCGAGGCCCAGGCCGGCAGCGTCTTCGAGTTCGGTGCCGACCGCAAGGAGATCGGCTCAGAGCTGTTCCAGGTCACCTGCCGTGTCAATCAGCGGGGCTTCCTGGCCATCAAGCAGAAATAACGCAAACGAGGGGCGCCCATGCTGCATGGGTGCCCCTCGTTCCCTTTCGATCTTACCGCTGCGCCATGGCAGCGAAGACTTCCTCGGCCTTCTCCAGCGTCTCGTCCAAGTCCGCCCGGGTGTGCTGGATCGAAATCATCCAGGCTTCGAAGCGGCTCGGCGCCAGGCAGATGCCCCGGTCCAGGAAGCCCCGGAACATCGCCGCAAACTGCTCCTTATCCGCCCCGTCGGCGCCGGCGTAATTCACCACCGGCCTGTCGGTGAAATAGATGGTGAACATCGACCCGTTCCGTCCCAGTTGCACCGTGTGCCCGTGCCGCCGGGCGATGGCCATCAAGTTCTCCGACAGGTAGGCGCCGTCATTCTCCAGCCGCTCGTACGTACCGGGCCGGCCCAGAATGTCCAGCGAGGTCAGGGCCGTCTGCACCGACAGCGGGTTGCCCGCCAGCGTACCGGCCTGGTACGCCGGGCCCAGGGGGGCGACAAAGTCCATAATCTCGGCCTTGCCGCCGTAGGCGCCCAGGGCGACGCCCCCGCCAATCGCCTTGCCCAGCGTGGTCAGGTCGGGCTCCACGCCCAGCAACGTCTGTGCGCCGCCGTACGCCACCCGGAAAGCGGTAATCACCTCGTCGAAAATCAGCAGCGCCCCGTGCTTGTGGGTGATCTCCTTCACCGCCTGCAAATAGCCCGGCGCCGGATTGACAATGCCGAAGTTGCCCACGATCGGTTCGGTAATGACGCAGGCAATCTGCCCGCCCCAGGCAGCGAAGGCCTCCTCCAGGGCGCCCAGGTCGTTGTAGCGCACCGTCAGCACATCCTTCGCCACCGACTCGGTGACGCCGGCGGAGTCCGGCTGGCCGAGCTGCGAAGGGCCGGAGCCTGCGGCAATCAGGGCAAAGTCGGAGTGGCCGTGGTAGCAGCCCTCCATTTTGACCACCTTGGGGCGCCCCGTAAAGGCCCGCGCCACCCGCACGGCGCTCATTACCGCCTCCGTCCCCGACGATACGAACCGGACCCGCTCAAGCGAAGGCAGCGCCTGATTGAGCCGGTCGGCCAGCTCGATTTCCCAGGGGGTGGGGGTACCGTACAGCGTGCCGTTCTGCGCCGCCCGAATGATGGTCGCGACGATCTCCGGGTGGGCATGCCCCAGAATGCCCGGCCCGTAAGCCGCCAAATAATCGATATAGCGATTGCCATCCACATCGTACATGTAGGCACCCTGTCCGCGATTCATAAAGACGGGCGCCCCGCCGCCCACGGCCTTGAACGACCGGGCGGGGCTGTTGACGCCGCCGACAATATGGGCCAGCGCACTCTCATAGCATGCGGCGGACTTTTCATAGCGTGACAAAATAAACGGACCTCCTGTCCCAACCAAACATCATCCAAGAGGATACCATAGTGCGGAAATCCTCACCAGCATCGGTGATGATATACTATCTCCCATCACGAGGGAGGAGAATCCCCACGTCCTTCGTATTTGCAGTGGTGTACGATCTGTTACCGTAGTCCCACTCACATAGGAGGCAAACACCATGCGCATCGCCATCATGGGCTCCGGCGCCACCGGTTCCTACTTCGGCGCAAAGCTCATTCAGGCTGGCTACGACGTCACCTTCATCGCCCGGGGCGCCCACCTCCAGGCCCTCCAGACCGAAGGCCTCAAGGTCATCGGCCTGGAAGAGTTCCACCTGCCCCAGGTGACCGCCACCAACGACCCTGCCGCCGTCGGCCCCGTCGATGTGATCATTTTCGCCGTCAAGGCCTACGACACCGACGAAGCCGCCCGCCTTATCCTCCCCATGGTCGGCCCGGAGACCATGGTGGTGCCCATCCAGAACGGCGTCGACAGCGTCGACCGCATCGGTGCGGTGGTCGGCATGGAGCACATGGTCGGCGGCCTCTGCCGCATCTCCGTTGATATTCCGGTGCCCGGCACCGTGCGGCTGAACAGCCCCTTCAAGGAACTCTTCTTCGGTGAGATGAACGGCGCGCCCAGCGTCCGCACCACCGCCTTTGCCGGCGCCCTGGAGCGGGCCGGCGTCACGCACAAGCTCTCCACCGAAATCAACGTCGATATCTGGAAGAAGTTCGTCTTCATCACGGCGATGGCCGGCATCACGGGCGCCACCCGGTCCGCCATCGGCCCCATTCGTGAGTGCCCTGAAACCTTCGAACTCTACCGCAAGTTGGCTGCCGAGGTCGTGGCCGTCGGGCGTGCCGAAGGCGTCGCCCTGCCCGCCGACCTGGCGGACGTGCTCTTCGAACAGGCCAAGGGCCTCGCCCACGGCATGAAGGCTTCGCTCCTGGTCGACCTCGAAAAGGGGAAGCGCCTCGAAGTTGAAACCCTGCAGGGCACAGTCTGCCGCCTGGGCCGGAAGCACAACATCGCCACGCCGGTCATGGACGTCATTTACGCCCTCATCAAGATGAACCAGCCCACGTAAAGGACAAAGGAGCCCGGCAAGCGCCAGGCTCCTCTTTCATACGGGACGCAACTCGGTCTCGTCCCATTTCTGCAAGGCCCGCAGACCGCCGTCCACAAAGCCTTGCACGTAGGCCGTGCCCCGCAGCGAAAGCTGCTCCACCTGCAGTCCGATCAGCCACAGCGTCCGCAACGCCACAAAGACCGGCACCAGCGCCAGGTCGGCCTCCGCGACGGGCCGCACCGTTCGGTACCCTCGCAGGAATGCCTCCCACGGCTCGTCATTCTTGCCGTGCCGGCTCACCGCCCACCGAAAGACCGTCAGGTCATAGCTCCGATACCCCGGGCCGCCGCAGTCGAAGTCAAAGATCGTCAGCGCACGGTCCGCAGTCTGGTGGACATTATGGCCGTGTAAGTCCCCATGGCAGATGCCCCGGGTCAGGGCGCTCTCCGCCTCCGTGATTCGCGCCCGAAGCCAGTCTCCAAAGTCCGACAGGTACGCCCACCGCCCCAGGCGCTCGGCAAATGGGCGAATGCCGGCCAAAGGCCGCTCCAGCAGATGATCAAGCTCCAGACGGAAGCGCGGCAGGTCGGTCTCGAACGTATCCATCGCGTCGTGCATGGCGGCGACGACCTGCCCATACCGGTACCCTTCGTCCGGCTCATAGGAAAGCACCTTGCCCGGCGCAAAGGAGAAGAGTACCGCCTGCCGGGGACCCTCAGGGGCCGCCAGTTCGATCCGGTAGCGCCCATCCTGCGCCGACAGCGGCACAGAAACGCTGACACCCTGCTCCCGCAGGTGAAGAAGCAGCGTGAGTTCCCAGTCGATTTCCGGCACCGACCGCCAGCCAGACCGATACACACGCAGAATGTGCGTCTGCTCGCCCACGATCAACCGGTACGTATCATTCACACCAGGATCGATCAGTTGGCACACGACAGGACCCGTCAGTCCATACTCGGAAGCGCACATCTCAGCCAGCCGGTTCTCAGACAAAATCGAATGCGATACGGGAAAATGGACTGTCATGCAATTCCTCCGAACTTGGCGGCCACCGCTGCCGCAGTGCGCCTGACATACGCATCCGAGTCGCTCCGCATGGCCCTGACCCGCTCCTGCACGGCCCCCGACACCTGAGGCAGCTTATCGATACCCAGAATCACGGCCCGGCGCACGTCCCGCTCCGGATCGTCCAGCCGGGCCGCCAAATCCGCCTCTACCTGGGCATACTGGCCCATGGCGCCCAGGCAGTAAGCGGCCATCTTCCGGGCCAGCGGATTCTCGCTCGCCAACGCCGCCCTCACCGTGTCTACCGCCTCGGTATACTTTCGCCCCAACTGCAGGCAGAACCCGGCGGCAGCCCAGCGCACATCCCGGTCGGCGGCGCCCATGGCATCCCGCAGGGCGGGCCCCATCTCCTCGCACCACAGGCCCATGCGGGCGCCCACCAACGCCGCTCCCCAGGCCTGCCAGCGGTCGGCGCCCCTGAGCGCCTCCCGCAGGGCCGGCAGTACCTCCGGCGACTGGTAGCTCAAAAACTCCACGCAGTTCCCGGTATGCACCTGCACGCCCTTGTGCGAGTCGCCCAGCCCCGCGATCAGGGCCGGCAGGACCGCAGCCACCAGGTCCGCCCAGTCGGCCCGCCCCTGCTCAAGCTCCTCCTGAAGCGCCGCTTCCAGGTCGTATGCCGCCTTCAGCCGATCCCCGGCCTCCGGGCTGGCCAGGCCCTGCAAAAGGGCCTCCACGTCGTATCCCACAGTTTGCCGCCCCCTATTGCACATCCCAAAACCAGGGCTGCACGTCCAAAACGTCGAATGCACGTTGGCATGAGGTGAAGTCGCTTGGCAGCCAGAAAAGTCCCCGTCAAACCGATTCTTGATACCCTGGCCCATATGTATCCCGACGCGAAGTGCGCCCTGAACCACACCACGCCCTTCGAACTGCTGATCGCGACCATGCTCTCCGCCCAGTGCACCGACGCCCGGGTCAACATCGTCACGGCCCGCATCTTCCCCACGCACAACCGGCCCGAGCATTTCACGCCCCACACGCCGGAAGAGATCGGTGAGATGATTCGCGACTGCGGCCTCTGGCAGTCAAAAGCCAAGAACATCCACGCCACCTGCCGGCTCCTGCTCGACAAACACGGCGGCGAAGTCCCCGCTACCATGGAGGAGCTGGTCGCACTGCCCGGCGTGGGCCGGAAAACGGCCAACGTCGTCCTCTCCAACGCTTTTGGCGTTCCCGCCATCGCGGTAGATACGCATGTCTTCCGGGTGTCCAACCGCCTCGGTCTCGCCGACGCCGATACCCCCGAAAAGACCGAAGAACAGCTCATGAAGAAGATTCCCCGTGAACTCTGGAGCCAGGCCCACCACTGGATCATCCACCACGGCCGGCAAATCTGCGACGCCCGCAAGCCCAAGTGCAGCGAATGCCCGCTCCGGGAGCACTGCAAGTTCGGGAGAAAAACCTGTAAACCCGCTTCCCAGTAAGCTCCGAGCCTCAAAATACAGGGTTTTCGCCTCCCGCGCTGAACTATCCAGCCTTGGGAGGCGAATCTGTTCGTGTTTGTACAAAAACACATCTTCCACACGCCCAAGCTGGACCTCGACATTGCCAAGTCAGTTCCCGTCACTGTCGGCTACGAGACCTATGGTCACCTCAACCCGACCCGTGACAACGCCATCCTGATCTGCCACCCGTTCAGCGCCAACGGGCACGCTGCCGGGCGCTACAGCGCGGACGATCCGTCCCCCGGATGGTGGGACTCGCTCATCGGCCCCGGTAAGGCGTTCGACACCGACCGGTTCTTCGTCATCGCCGTCGACTCGCTCTGCAATCTTTCTACGCATCATCCCATGGTCGTCACGACCGGGCCGGCCACCATCAACCCTGAAACCGGACGCCCCTACGGCGCTGATTTCCCCCAAATCACCATGCGCGACAACGTGCGGCTTCAGCACCAGCTCATCCGCACCCTGGGCATCGAACGGCTTGCCGCTGTCGCTGGGCCCGGCACCGGAGGTTTCCAGGCGCTGGAGTGGGCCGTCACCTACCCCGACATGGTCGCCCGCGTGATCGCTGTCGCGAGCGCCCACCAGGCGCCCCCGGTCTTCTCCCTGGCCGTCTGTCAGGCCGGCATCGATGCCGTCATCGCCGACCCGGCCTACAAGGGCGGAGAGTACTACGACAGCGAGCCTCCGGTTGAGGGCCTCGCCCGCGCGCTCTTCCTGCTTTCGACCCTCACATACTCCGACGCCTGGATCGCCGACCGCTGGGAACGCAAGACCGCCAAGGGCTCCATGCATCCGCGCAGCGACCGTGAAGGCCGGTTCGCCTTCCAGGACGGCATGGAGCAGCTGGCCCGCGAAAAGGCCCGCGAGGTCGATGCCAACCACTTTGTGTACTCCGCCCGGGCCGCCCTGCTTCACGACATCGGCTACGGCAACCGGGGCATCGAAGTGGCGGCGCAAATCATCAAGGCGAAGCTCCTGCTGGTGCCCGTCACCGGAGACCTACTCTTCCCGGTCGAGGCGTCCCGGCAACTGGCCGACCTGATCAACCAGCACGGCGGCCGCGCCGAGGTAGTCCCCCTGGAGGCCGGCAACGGCCATGCCAGCGCCCTCCAGGACTGCCTCTGGTTGACCGAGCCACTCACCCGCTTCCTGCGATGCGAGGAGATGCACTAGACCCTCTCGGCATAGGCCGGTCAAGATTAGGCCTACGCCTGCCGGGTTACGGCACCCATTGAGGGTGCCTAGACCCTCTCGGCATAGGCCGGTCAAGATTAGGCCTACGCCTGCCGGGTTACGGCACCCATTGAGGGTACCTAGACCCTCTCGGCATAGGCCGGTCAAGATTAGGCCTACGCCTGCCGGGTTACGGCACCCATTGAGGGTACCTAGACCTCCGCATGGAAATGGCAGGATTCGCTAAGCCTATAGCGAACCAAAATGTACCGTTTCCTGTGCAGGAGGGATTCCCGAATGATCCAACCTGGCGAACTGGCGCCCGATTTCACCCTGGAAAGCACGCAGGGCACGTTTGTCCTGTCATCTTTCCGGGGTGAAAAGCATGTCGTCCTCATTTTCTACCCCAAAGATAACACCCCTGGCTGAAACCGGCAGCTCAGTGCCGCGCGTGACGCGGCTGCACAATACGCCGAGGCCGGCGCCCAAGTAGTCGCCGTTAACCCTGGCAGCCTGGCTTCTCACACCAAGTGGTCAGAGCAGTTCGGCTTCCCGTTTCCCATCGCGGTCGATGTGGACAAAAAAGTGGCTGCCGCCTACGGCGCCGTCAACATGCTCGGCGGCATCAAGCGAACGGTCATCGTAGTCGACAAAGCTGGCAAGGTCGCCTGGGTCCAGGAGGGCATGCCCGAAACCGCTGACATCTTATCGGCCATTCGTGCCTAGGAGGTGCCGCCCGTGCCCATGGAGCCCATCCGTGTTGGTTCGGACCTGACTCAGGCAATCACCCCCCGCGACCGGGCGGATCGCCCCGCACAGGGCGCCGCACCGGGCGGTTTCCGCGCCCAGCTTGCCCAGGCCCATGTCGGTCACCTCAACGAGCGTATCGACAAGGCCCTGGCTGAAATCGACGAACTGGGCGCCCGCCTCGGCCAAACCCTGACCATGTCCGACCTCAAGCGCTACCGGCAGGCCATCGCCGGTCTCATGCGCGACCTCACCAGCAACATGGCTCAGGTCCGCACGCAAATGGAGTGGGACTCCCATGCCTGGGAACACCGCACCCTCATCACCATCCAAAAGGTGAACGGCGAACTCGAAAAGCTCACCGAAATGGTCGTCGCCCAGGAGCAAGACCGCCTCGCCATCCTAGCGAAAATCGGCGAGATCAAGGGCATGCTGCTCGACGTGAAGATGTAAATGAGAGACATTATGTCGCCGCGGATTTCACGGATTACGCGGATTTCAAAGGCAGACGCGGATTTTCCTGGGTAGGGCCCTCCTGGTTATTGTTTATAGATTTAACCTGGAACGACTTACATGGCAAAAATCCGCGTTTGTCCCGAAATCAGCGTAATCCGCGTCATCTGCGGCTGTATAAATGCCCAAAATCGTCCCACTCAAAAGACCGTTCTCAACTTATGTAACAGTTTGTTGACCACCACAACACCACATGCTACCATGGCTCCAACAACCACCACACAAGGTGACTCTTATCAAGAGCGGCTGAGGGTAACGGCCCGATGAAGCCCGGCAACCCAGGCATTGACCTGAAGGTGCCAACTCCGCCAGGGGAACTGTTCTCCGGGGAGATAAGAGGGTGAGGAGCCTGCACATTCGCCGGACCTCTCCCTCGGGAGAGGTCCTTGTTGTTGGGGGAAACAAAGGAGCGATGTGGGCATGTCCGAGCAGCAGTACCGCCCCGAAACGCTGGCCATCCACGCCGGCCAGGAAGTCGACCCCACCACCGGTTCCCGTGCGGTTCCCCTGTACCTGACTTCGTCCTACGTGTTCAAAGACACCGACCACGCCGCCCGGCTCTTCGCCCTGCAGGAGTTCGGCAACATCTACACCCGCATCATGAACCCCACCACCGACGTCTTCGAAAAGCGGGTCGCCGCCCTCGAAGGCGGTGTGGGCGCCCTCGCCGTCGCCTCCGGCCAGAACGCTGAACTCTACGCCATCCTCAACCTGGCCCAGGCCGGCGACGAAATCGTTGCCTCCAGCAACCTCTACGGCGGCTCCTACGCCCTTTTTGCGCACAGCCTGCCCCGCCTGGGCATCAAGGTCCACTTCGTCGACCCCAGCGACCCTGAGAACTACCGCAAGGCCATCACGCCCAAGACCAAGGCCCTTTACGGCGAAACCATCGGCAACCCAAAAATCGACGTGCTCGATATCGAAGCCGTGGCCAACATCGCCCACGAAAACGGCCTTCCGCTCATCATCGACAACACCTTCGGCACGCCCTACCTCTGCCAGCCCATCAAGCATGGCGCCGACATCGTCGTCCACTCGGCCACCAAGTTCATTGGCGGCCATGGCACGGCCATTGGCGGCATCATCATCGATGCCGGCAAGTTCGACTGGTCGGCCGGCAAGCACCCGCTCTACACCGAGCCCGACGCCGCCTACCACGGCCTCCGCTACGCCGACCTGGGCGCCCCCGCCTACATCCTGCGGGCCCGCGTCAGCCTCCTGCGCGACCTGGGCGGCGCCGTGTCGCCGTTCAACTCGTTCCTCTTCCTGCAGGGTCTGGAAACGCTCCACCTGCGCATGGAACGCCACTCCAGCAACACCCTGGCCGTCGCCAAGTACCTCCAGCAGCATAAGGATGTCCTCTGGGTCAGCTACCCCGGCCTCGAGGAGAGCCCCTACTACGCCCTCACCCAGAAGTACCTGCCGAAGGGCGCCGGCGCCATCCTCTCGTTCGGCATCAAGGGCGGCACCGCCGCCGGCAAGGCGTTCATCGAGAGCCTCAAGCTCTTCTCCCACCTGGCCAACGTGGGCGACTCCAAGTCCCTGGCCATTCATCCCAACACCACGACCCACCAGCAGCTCAGCGTGGAGGAGCAGGCCGCAGCCGGCGTCACGCCGGAAATGATCCGCCTCTCCATCGGCACCGAGCACATCGACGACATCATCGCCGACCTGGAGCAGGCCATCGCCAAGGCTACGACCATCTAGGCAAAAGGTATTTATTTGGCCACGGATTACACGGATTTCACGGATTTGGAGACAGATACGGATTACCTAAGCACGCCACTCCTGGTCATTACTTGCCTGTTTGACCAGGAACACGTTGCCCGGAGAAAATCCGTGTATGCCTTCGAAATCCGTGTAATCCGTGAAATCCGTGGCCATTAATATTGGTTCACTTCCAACCCTTGACAACCTGAACGTCAAATGTGTATAGTCTAAGCACATCTCGTAATGGGTATTATTGTAAACGGAGGAGATATTAAGATGTTCGGTCGTTTCTGGGGTCGGAAAGATGAGAAGCGGAATACACAGGTCCCCTATTCCCGTCTGGATGAAAGCCTGGTTGCAGAACTGGTCACCCGGGCCGCCGACCTGACCGCCGCATCCGACGGTGTCGCCCGCGCCTCCCTCGACGCCGGCCGCTTCAACCACGAACTGGCCGGCAGCGTCGCCCGCGCCGCCGAGGGCACGGCCGAGCAGTCCCGACTCATTGAAGAATCCCTGCAGGTCATTGGGGAACTGGCCCAATCCTCCCACCATATCTCCCAGGGCGCCCAGGAGCAGGCAACCGCCGTCACCCAGGCAGCGCAAATCGTCTCCGACATGGCCGGGCGGGTCGGCCGGGTCACCACGGCAACCAAGCAGGTCGCCGACGCAGCCGGCGCAGCGGCCCGCCTCGCCAGCGAAAGTGGCCAGTCTGTCCAGCAGGTTGTCAGCGGTATGGACAAAATCCGCGAAACCGTCTTCGCCGCCGGCGCCAAAGTGCACGACTTCAGCCGCCAATCCGACCAAATCGCGGGCATCGTCCAGGTCATCACCGAAATCGCCGAGCAGACCAACCTCCTGGCGCTTAACGCCGCCATTGAGGCGGCCCGCGCCGGTGAGTACGGCCGGGGCTTCGCGGTCGTCGCCGACGAAGTCCGCAAGCTCGCCGAGCGCTCCAAAAAAGCGACAGAAGAGATCTCCGCCCTCATCGGCAAAAGCCAGCAGGGCCTCGCCGATGTCCAGTCCGCCATCGAAGCGGGCACCGAGGAAGTTCGCAAGGGCACAACCTTGGCGGCGGCGGCCGGCAAATCCATGGGCCAGGTCGTCACCATCGTCGAGCAAACCCGCGAGCAGATGCAGGAGATCCTGGGCGCCACCGGCCAGATGTCCAACGGTTCCCGTGACATGACCCGGGCCATCGAGCAGATCTCCGGCATCGCCGAAACCAATTCGGCCACCACCGAGGAGATGGCCGCTGCCACCGGCGAAGCCGTCCGCCTGATCCAGCAGGTGGCCGAAATCACCCGTCAAGTCCGCATCGAAGCGATCTCCGATGCAGCCAGACTCCAGGCTGGCGTCGTCGAACACATCGCCGCGTCGGCCGAGTCGCTCTCCACCGAAGTGCGCGAGCTCAAGCACGTGCTCGAGTCGGTGGCCAATGAAGGGACGGCTTCGACCCAGATGTAAACCACCCGAAATCATGTCCCCCGCGCTAATAGCAGGAAATTTCTCGGTCTATACATAACAAGAGAGAACGAATATCGGAGGGGGTGACGGGATTGCGGCAAGTCAGGAACCCGAACGCAATGTCGGCGCTGATTCTCGCAGTCTTGACCGTGCTTGGCCTGGTGGCTGGCATCGTGGGCCTCGTTTTCATGGGCGATGACGGATTTATGGCCGGTATGCTCGGACTGATCACCGCCTTCATCTGCGGCATCATCTCGCCCACGCTATGGTTCAGCGGCCGCAAGCAAATGGCCGAAATGGCCGCACTCTTCGCCGGACAGGACCTGCTTGTCCACTGGTCCTTTGACCCCGACGAGTGGCACCGCTACACCGAAAACGAGTATACCCGCGGTATGAAGCAGACTCGTACCGTTTCCATCTGGAGTTTCGCAGTCCCCTTCTTGCTGGTCATGGGCGCGCAAATCTTCGGCGGCGGCTTCTCCGGTCTCATGACCGGTATCGCCTTCGCCTTCGGTGCGGGCGGCGCGGTTCTCTTTGGCGGCACCGCTTACCTCATGACCAAATCCGCCGATGCCGCCAACCGGGCCGGTGTGGGCGAAGTCTTCATCGGTGCGACCTGCCTCTACTATGGCCGGCGCTTTCACACCTGGGCCGGCAAGTATGCGGCGCTGGAGAAGGTCGCCTTTGAGCCCGGCGACCCCTCGGTCGTTCAGTTCAACATCAAGTACGGCACCGACGGCAACTCCAGCCATGTGGACGTGCGGGTCCCCGTACCCCGCGGGCAAGAAGCCGAAGCCCAGCAACTGGTCGCGAGCTACTACGCAGCCAGCTAGCGAGCAGACTTCCAGACCTCAGCCAGTACCCAGCTCTCACCGTCACGCTCGAAGCGGACGCCCACCGCGGGCTTTCCTTCGCCTCCGGTATCGAGCAGAAACCCATGATCACCCCAGGGCGTAGCCGCCCATCCCTGGCGCTTCGGCCGCTGGGCCAGCATCTGGCGCACATCCTCAAGAGCAAGGTCGCCCGCAATTAGTGCGGCGGCCTTTTCGTCTGCCCCTGTGCTCAGGTGATGCACCAATCTGATCAGGCTGCTGTACGGCGTCTGCTCTTCGGCGCGGTCGGCCACCACAAAGCCGGCCCCCTTCCGCATCCATCTCTCCGTAAAGCGCCGGTGCTCGCCTGATTCCGGTTCGTGGAAGTACCCGGCAAACGGATCTTCCCGCATCCACGACGACGACCGGACCACAAAGTGGCTGATCCCCCGGGCGCCCAGTTCGACCACGGCGTGACCGTAGTTCCAGTCGCCCGCGGCCGGCGCCCACTGCACAGTCCAGTGGCCATCCCGCAAACCGAGCAGGTGCACCTCCTCGGCCCGGTTGCGGCTGACGAACCCCATATCAACAACCACCAGCAGTTCCGGTCCGTCTGGTCCGTCCGTCAACCGCGCCTGGCGAACGCCTGTGTTGCACCCGAGCCTGCAGCCGTGTTCCCCCAACATCTCTTTCCGTTCCAGGGCGAGCTGAGGCGTCACCTGGGGGTAGAGCTGGGCCTCCCAGGCCGTATGCTCAAGCCAGAAAATGCCCTGGGCAACCGGCTGCGACACCGTCGGGCCGAAGTGGCAGACTAGGGCCGGCATGCTGCCAGCGGCATCAGCGCAGCCCGCCTCAACGCCTTCCTCGGTCAAGTGGAGCCCGTCCTGCACGGCGGCGGCCAGTTCGTCTGCATCCATGCTGCGCAGCGCATGGCGAATCGCATCCAGCGCCTTGCGTGCGTACACCATATCACCGCGTGTGCTCGCCGCCGGCTGCGCAGCCGACGGCACCGGCGACGGATACTGTGTGGCAGACGGCAGAACCGGGCTGCAGCCCAGGCACAGCAGGCAAGCCAGGAGCCATCCGGCCATTCGGCGCAACTGAATCCCCTCCTGCGGGCGCTAGCCGATTGAGACGGAGCACCCGTTGTGGTAATCTGTACCATGAATAGTGAGCATCGCAAAGGTATCGTAATTGGAGGCGGAACGCATGTCTCTGACGGTCTACCTGAATGGTCAGTTCCTTCCTTATGAGCAGGCAACTGTTTCGGTGGAAGATCGTGCATTCTTACTGGCAGACGGCATTTACGAAGTGGTTCGCGTCTACGCGGGACGGCCTTTTGGAATGGAAGGCCATCTGACCCGGCTGGCGCGCAGCGCCCGCGAACTCAGGCTGCCGGCACCCGATTTGGATGAAATCGAACGCGTATCCCTGGAATTGCTTCGCATCAATAACCTGTCCGATGCGACAATCTATATTCAGGTCAGCCGTGGCGCCTACGCTCCCCGTACGCATGCGTTCCCGACCGGCCCGGTCACGCCGACCCTCCTGGTCATCGCCCGGAGCTTCAAGGCCAATGCTGCGCAGTGGGAGACGGGTATCAAGGCAATCACGGTGCCCGACCAGCGCTGGGCCCGCTGCGACATCAAGAGCGTCTCCCTGCTGCCCAACGCACTGGCAAAGCAGGCTGCGACGGACGCCGGGGCCCAGGAAGCCATCTTCATCAAGGACGGCTACGCCATTGAAGGCAGCAGTTCCAACTTTTTCGCAGTGCTCGATGGCGAAATCCGCACCTACCCGTCCTGCAACTACATCCTGACTGGCATTACGCGGAACGTGGCGCTGGACGTGGCCCGCAAGCTGGGCTACAAGGTCCGAGAGGAAGGAATTCCGACCACCGCCTTGGGTCGCTGCACCGAAATGTGGGTCACTTCCACCACGCAGGAAGTGATGCCCATCGTCAGCCTTGACGGCCAAGTGGTGGGTGACGGGCGCCCTGGCCCCGTAGCTCAGGCACTGCTCAAGGCCATGCGGGAACTTTTGTAGCCTCGCTTTCCAAAGGTCCCTAGTTCCACATGGGTACATTGGTCTATATTGACGAAAGTCTCTCCACTTAGTTAAAGTGTTTACCAAACGATGTTCTCTTGCACATGGGCGGAGGGATTAGCTTGCGTCGAATTGGTGTACTTACCGCCGGAGGCGATGCTCCGGGGTTGAATGCGGTTGTGCGCGCCGTGGTCAAACAGGCGAATATTCGCGGCGTCGAAGTTGTCGGTTTCATGGATGGTTTCACCGGCCTCATCAAGCAGCGGCACAAGGTTCTGGATCCGGCCAGCATCTCGGGCATTCTCCCCCGGGGCGGCACGATTCTCGGCACGTCCAACAAGGATAACCCCTTCAACTACGAAGGGCGTGACCTGGGCGCTGATATCGTCAAGTACCTGAAGGAACTCGGCATCGAGTGCCTCATCTTCATCGGCGGTGACGGCTCCATGTCGGTCGCCAAGTCGTTCCTGGAACTGGGCCTTCCCACCGTCGGTGTCCCCAAGACCATCGACAACGACCTGGGCGCCACCGATCAGACCTTTGGCTTCGATACGGCCATTGGCGTGGCCACTGAGGCCCTGGACCGGCTCCATACCACCGCCGAGGCCCACCATCGCATCATGGTGCTGGAGGTCATGGGCCGCTACACCGGCTGGATCGCCCTCCACTCAGGCATCGCCGGCGGTGCCGATGCGATTCTGATCCCCGAAATTCCCTTCAGCTTCGATGTGGTTGCCCGCCGCATCATCAAGCGGAAGCACGAGGGCAAGCCCTTCAGCCTCGTGGTGGTGGCAGAAGGCGCCCGTACGCCGGAAGGCGAAATGGTCATCGCCCGCACCATCGCCGACAGCCATGAAAAGCTCCGTCTGGGTGGCATCGGCAACGTGATCGGCGCCAAGCTTGAAGAGCTGACCGGCCTGGAGACCCGGGTGACGGTGCTCGGTCACATCCAGCGTGGCGGCAGCCCGACACCGTATGACCGGATCCTGGCAACCCGGTATGGTGTTCACGCCGCCAACCTGGCCATCGACGCCAAGTTTGGCCGGATGGTCGCCCTCCGCTCCAACGCCATCACCGACGTGCCCCTGACCGAGGCCGGCGTCAGCCGCCCGGTGCCCCACGACTCCGACGTGGTGAAAACGGCCAAGTCCGTCGGCATCACCTTCGGCGACGAATAGCAAACGACAAAGAAGCCTCGTGGTCCTTTTGGGACCACGGGGCTTTTTTCGCAAAATTAAGCTTGACCCCAATTGGATGAATCTGGTAGGATAAGAGCAGGATTCCACATTATGCCAACTTGGTGTTTAGATCAAAAAGGGGGTAAACGAAGGTGACGGGTAGTAGCATGGGAGAGCGGCTCGCCTGGGCACGCAACCAGCAGGAACTCATACTGCAGCAGGTCAGCGAGCGCAGCGGGCTTGCCATCGGCTACATTTCTCAGTTGGAGAAAGGGGCCAAGGTTAACCCGACCATCGATGCGTTGGCCCGGCTCGCAAAGGCCCTGGGCGTCACAGTGGGCTTTATCCTCGGCGAAGTTCAGGCCTCCGCGCATGACGACGTCAGCGCCATGTTAATGAACAGCCACGCGTGGACCATCGGCCAGCGGTTCGCACGTTACATCGAAGTGCTCAGCAAGGCCGAAAAGGACCGCATGCTTCTGGACACCGTCGAGCAGCGGTTCGGCCGAGTGGTCGACTTCCTCTGTGAGCATTTCCCCACCATTTTTACCCGTACGGTGCTGGCCTTCCAGTTGGGGCTCTCTGTCCGAGGCCTCAACGACATTCTGGAGCGCGACTGCGAAGTGGGTGCTCACGTGCTCCAGCAGGTCGTCTCCATCACCGGCATTCCTATGCATTTCTTCGCTACCGGGCAGCTTGAGGCCCCGGCCGAAATGGGCAGGGTCTCGCCGGCGCAGGTCATCCAGTACATGCTGCCCATCTCCATGGCCGCCGAAATGTCCCTCACGCCGGAGCAGCTCGCCACCATGATTCGCGAGTTCGCCACCAGCCGCAAATAGCCTGTCCACGTCCGGCGCCGAGCGGTGCCGGACTTTTTGCGCCCTGTTTTCGCCCCCAGCGAGTATCCCCGGCCCAGGTAGGAGGGGTTCCAGGCGCGTTACGCCAATTTACGTAGGGGAGACTCTTTATGCGAGGTGTGTCATGCTCAGGACGATTTTGTTTGACCTTGACGGAACGCTCCTTCCCATCGATACCGACCGGTTTGTCAGCCAGTACCTGAAAGCGCTCTCCGCCCACGTGGGCCATCTCGTTCCGCCAGAGCAGCTGGGCAAGCAAATCATGGCCTCTACTTACGCCATGATCAAGGACACCAGCCCGGAACGCACCAACGCCCAGGTCTTTGCGGCTGACTTCTTTCCCAAGGTGGGCCACGCCGAGGCCGACCTGCTTCCCGTTTTTGATGAGTTCTACCGGTCAAAGTTCCCTGCCCTGCGTGAGGCCTGCCCGGGGCTGCCCGGCCTCGGTCGCCAGCTTGTGCAGACGGCGGTTGACCAGGGCTACGAAATTGCCCTGTGCACCAACCCGCTATTTCCCCGCGAAGCCATCGAGGAGCGCATGCGCTGGGTCGGCCTTCTCGACATGCCGTGGCGCCTGGTCACCACCTATGAGCACATGCATGCCTGCAAGCCTCAGCCCGCCTACTACCAGGAAGTGCTCTCCCTGCTGGAACGGAAGCCGGAGGAGTGCCTCATGGTCGGCAACGACTTCGAGGAAGATGGCGTGGCCGCATCGCTGGGCATCAACGTCTTCTTCGTGACGGATTACCTGATCAAGCGCGGCGACGCACCGCTGCCCCCGGGCCGCCACGGCACCCTGGCCGAGTTCCACGAGCGGCTGAAGGCCGGCGACCTCCTGTAAAGACGCAACAGACGCCAGGAAGCTCTGCCCCTGGCGTCTGACACATTTTCCACCACAGAGGACACAGAGGACACTGATACCTGGTAAATCGCGCCTGGTCATCAGTGGTGAATAATGGCCGGGAACAACATGCCCGGTATCTGTGATATCTGTGTCCTCTGTGGTTAAATAACGAAAACCCGCAGGGGCCTACTTCACCTGCTTCGCCACCCACGCCGCAAGGCTCATAATCGTAATCATCGGGTTCACCCCGCTGGCCGCCGGGAAGGCGCTGGCATCGGCCACATACAGCCCGCGCACCCCGAAGACCTGGCCATCGGGCCCCGCCACCGCCGTCTGCGGTGAGGCGCCCATGCGGCAAGTCCCCATCTGGTGGGCGCTGAAAATCGGCACATGATTGGGACCCAGCGGCAACTGCCGCGACCGTGCCGCAAAATCCGCCGCCGCCTCGTCCGACCCGCCTTCCAGCACGTTGTACCCGGCATGCAGGGTCATCAGCCGCCGGGCCCCCGCCGCCCGGTGAACCTTCAGCGCCTCCGCCTGCCCCTGCAGCAAGTGGCGCGTGTCATACTCCGACACGGCATAATCAATCCGATGCCGCCCCGCCCGGTCCACCGTCACCCGCCCGGCGCCGCGGTCGCGCACAAGCGCGATGAACACCCCGGCCCGGTCCAGCTGCCCCAGTTCCCGCAGGAACTGCTGGCCCGACTGCCACGGCACCGCCAGTCCCCCAATCCCGGGATGAACCGGGGCCACCTCCAGCAGGAAGCCGTAGTTGCCGTCCAACCGGGCGAACTGCCGGCTGTAGGCCGGCAACAGCCGCCCGCTCCACGGCCGGATTGGCTCGTCATAGCTGCCCAGCACCCCAACCACCGGGTGCAGGTGCAAGTTCCGCCCGACATGCAAACTCTCGATCCCCGACCTGAGCAGCAGCGCCGGCGACCCAATCGCCCCGCCTGCCAGAATCACCCGGGGCGCCCGGAACCGTACCAGCCGCCCCCCGACCGAAGCCTCCACACCGGTCACAGCGCCACCCTGCGTCAGCACCTGGCGCACATCGGCCCGGGGCATGACCTGTGCGCCGTGCTCCACGGCATCCACCAAAAACGTCCGGGCCGTCGACTGCTTGGCACCCGTCCGGCAGCCATACGCGCAGAACCCGCAGTCCTCGCCGCACCCGGCAACGTTCCTGGGCAGGTCGTCGGCATGGTAGTTTAGCGCCCGGCACCCGGCCAGCAGGCGGCCTGCGCTGGAATAAGGGAGGGATGCCGATTCGCCGGAATGTACGCCCATTCTGGCGCATACTTCGTCCACACAGGCCTGAAATTCCGGCGAAGTCAGGCCGGTCAGCCCGTACTCCTGCTCCCACTCCTGCCGCAGCCAGTCGGGCGGGCTAATGCAGGCGGTCCAGTTAATCAGGGTGCCCCCGCCAACGGCGGAGCCGGCCAGTACGGCCACCGACAAGTCATGCGCGGCCGTCATGCCACGGTCCAGGTATAGTTCCTCCATGCCGCAGGCCTCGCCCAGCCCCAGGTCGCCTTCAGGGAAGTACCCGCCCTTCTCCAGCACGATCACCTGCAGACCGCGGGCAGCCAAAATCGCTGCCGCCACGCCGCCCCCGGCGCCCGAGCCCACCACGATCGCATCCGCATCCACCACATCCCGGCCGAGGGGGGGAGGGGGAGCAATGCGCAGGGCGGGCGGGCCGGAAGGCCGCCGGTCGGCGCCCGAATAGCCCAGCGTGCTCCACAGCGGGCTGGCCGGGTCTGATGCATACAAAAACCCGGTCAGGCGCTTAAACGCCTGAAACGCCTGCCTTAACAACGGCAGCGAATGGCTGCCCCACCGGCGCAGCACGGCCTCCTGTTCGGATCGGCCCAACTCTGCAAACGGCCGGCCTTCGCCGTGCAAAAACAGACCGAGGCCGGGGGCGCCCAACAGCATCAGCGCCTGGCGGAACTGGACCAAATCCCTCGGGTTATCGGAAGTGGCAAGGACCTGCACCACGCGTTCCGGCAGTCCGTCTCCTGCTCCCGGTATCAGCGTTTCACACACGGCCCGCAGCGTCTGCCACTGACGTCCTGAAAGCACGGCGCATCCATCCCTTCCCTCCGTTGTTCATCTCTTATGAGCGTTCTTGGCAACATAGCCGTTTCCTTTGTAAGTGTTCTATCTTGATGGGGAAATTTTTCAGCTGAATCTTTCGTGCTCCGATCTTTACAAAATCCTTGCGGCAGGAGATAACTTGTTCTAGGGACTTCACAAATATCGGCGCCAAACGAACGACGCCAGGCGGGCGCCCTGTCCTTCGGAGGTAGGACAGCATCATAATCAAAACGCATGTCTGGCATAGCGTATACTCATTCTTGGTCACCCGCCGTAGCTAGTGGCAGCAGGCCCTCCTCGTTGACTCGTTCGGAAACAGGACAGTATAATGAGTGGTGGCATGTGACTTTGGGCGCAAACCTTAGGGTCAGTGACCCTGAACACTTTTTAACAGGGAGGTGGTTCCGGTGGGAGAGAACAAGGTAAACGAACTAGACTGGCTGAATGACCCTGTCGTCGTTTCCGACGCCGAGGTCAACCAGCAGGTCATTGTGGGCAAACTCCCCGCCGTGGTCCAGAAGGTCCTGGGCTGGGGGCACGGCAACTCCACTTGGCCCCTGGGCTTCGGTATTGCCTGTTGCGCGATCGAAATGATGGCTGCAGCCTCCTCAAAGTATGACATCGCCCGCTTCGGCGCCGAAGCGATGCGTATGTCGCCCCGGCAGGCAGACCTCATGATCGTGGCCGGCACGGTCAACGAAAAGATGGCCGTTGTCGTCCGCCGTCTGTATGACCAGATGGCCGAGCCCAAGTTCGTCCTTGCGATGGGTGCCTGCGCTTCCAACGGCGGTCCGTATTGGGATACCTATAACGTGGTCGACGGTGTTCACAAGGTCGTTCCGGTCGACGTATATGTTCCCGGCTGTCCTCCCCGCCCCGAAGCGCTGCTCCAGGGGCTTATTGAGATTCAGGAGATGTGCAAGACGGGTCAGCGCGGCCTGATTACCAAGGGGTAGGAGATTCCTGCTGCCGGCGGCGGTCGGCGGCCTAGCTCCATGAGGAAAGGAGACGCTACCCAGTGACCTACTCCTACATTGACATTGTGGCGACGGCGATCGTCGCAGTGGGCTTCATCGTGGGCAACTACGGCTTGGTTGCTCTGCTCGCCCCCAAGAACCCGCTCCAGGGTGAAAAGCTGGAGACTTACGAGTGCGGTGAACTACCGTTTGACGATGCGCTCGTAAACTTCAACATCCGCTATTATGTCTTCGCCCTGACCTTCTTCGTCTTCGACATGGAGGCCATTTTCCTGTACCCCTGGGCGATTGTGTTCGGGAGCCTGGGCCTTGCCGGTCTGGTTGAAATGCTGAGCTTCCTGCTGGTCCTCGGCATTGGTCTCTTTTACGCCTACAAAAAGCGCGTTCTCCACTGGGTATAACCTGGCCGCAACAGGCCGGGTTTTCGGGCGTTTTATGCACGGTTTGGATTTCGCCAGGGGGTGAGTCCGTTTGGATTTCCTGAAGGAAAAGTTCCCTGACGCCCAAGTTGCGACTCAGGTCAACGGGGACACCGAGATCCTCGTTCCTAAAGAAGAGTACCTGAATGCTGTTAAGGTCTGCTACGCCGCAGGCTACACCTTCTGCTCCGTGGTCTCCGCCATCGACTGGAAGGACCGCCTCACGGTGGTCGCCTCGCTCTCCCGGATCAACCCGGCAGAGGTAGGCGCCCGGAACATTCACGTTAAGG
>JARBUG010000060.1 GCA_029239785.1 Symbiobacteriaceae bacterium
AGCGCTGGCTGCACTGCCGATGTGGAGCATGTATACGACTACCTTGATGGCCGGCGCCCCCTGGAGCTGCTGCGGGAGCGGATCGTGGAGTCAGACGTCATCGGGGTTATCTCGCCGCTCTACTACGATTCATTGCCCGGGGCGGTGGTCTGGCTCTTTGAACAGCTCGCCGCCGACGCGGCTTCCACGCTGGCACTGCGGGGCAAGGGCCTCTTTGCCATCGGGCAGTCCGCCTACCCCTTTGCGGCGCTCAACGAGCCGTTGATCGCTTCGTGCCACTGCTTCGCCGGAGCGATGTCGATGCGGTGGCTGGGCGGCCTGGGCTACGGGGGCGGCGTGCTGATCGACGGGGCGCCCCTGGAGCAGTTGGGTGCGAAGGGTGAAAAGATCCGGTATGCGCTGCAGTTGGCGCTGGCCGACCTGCTGATGGGTCAGGAGATCTCGGCGCGGCCGCAGGAGCTGCTGACCATGCAATTCCCGGTGGCATTCAAGTGGCTGCTGGCCAATTTGATGAACCTGAAGATCTGGTGGACGGCCCGGAAGATGGGCGTGCCGGACGTGAGCCGCAAAGTCTATCTGCAATAACGAAGGCCGCCGCATCCTGGATGGGTGTGGCGGCCTTTGACTAATAGCCCAGTTCCCGGCCCCGGACCGCCGCCTGCGTGCGGGAGGTAACATCAAGCTTGCGCAGGATGCGGACGACGTGGGTCTTGACCGTCTCTTCGGTGATGTAGAGCTCTTCGCCGATCTGCCGGTTGGTCCGGCCTGCGACGAGGAGCTTGAGGACATCCGCTTCTCGGGGCGTAAGGGGCTCGGCGAGGGCGGGTGGCGCCTGGGGCCGGCCCGGCGCCTGGGCCGTGGCGGCCTGCGCCGCAGCAGCCTGCGTCCCGGCCGCCTGGGCCAGCCTGAGCACTGGCGCTCCTACCGGGCCATCCATCAGGGCGCAGCCCGGGGTGCCGGCCTGCTCCCACTCCCTCAGCATCGCCGCGGCCGCGGCCCGTGCCTCTTCGGCCCGCCCCTCCTCCAAGAACAACCTGGCCCGGAGCACCCGTGCGCTGCCAGCCACGGCGGCAATGGGCAGCCCCGCTTCCACCGCCGCCGCCCGCGTGAGCGGCGCCGAGGCATCCGCAAGGCGGCCCTCGGCCAGCGCAAGCATCCCCGTCAGATGGTCGCAGTAATAGGCCTTGAACGGCAGATGATCCGGCACGTCAAGCAGCCGCTCCAGCATCGCATGCGCCTCCGGGTACCGCCCCAGCCAGGTCAGCGCCCGCCCCGCCGCGTGGCAATGCATCGCCCGGTCGTTGCGGGGGGCGGTCCAGAACCGCCTCATCAGGCGATCCGCCGCCTGCTCTACGCCCGCCCAGTCGCCCCGGGCGGCGTACAGCATCGTCTGCTGCGTCGGCAGGTCGTTGCCGGCGAACGGATACCCGCCCAGCCGCTGCCGCAGCTCTTCTGCTGCTTCGGCCCGGGCCAGAGCATCATCCAGCCGCCCCTGCCACAGCAGCACCCACACGCTCAGTTCATCTGCCGCAAGGCGCCAGGCCGTGTCAGGCGGGGCCAGGGCGCCGGCCTCCGCACAGTAGCGCTCGGTAATCTCCATGCACCCCGGCACGGCTGCCAGGGGTGCTCTCATATACGTAATGCCAATCAAGTCGGCCTGCCGGTTGCCGGACGTCCGCGGAATCGCCAGCGCCTCCGCCACATCCTCCCGGACGGCGGCCCAGGCGCCCTCGGCCACCGATAGCCAGGCCCGCCCCAGCAGCGCCGCCACCCGGGCCAGGGGCCCCAGGGGCAGCTGCATCGCCCGTGCCACCAGCGAAGCCCGGGCCAAAGGATCGCCGTTCTGCATCGTCAGAGTGATCAGCGATGCCAGCGTCTCGCCCTCCCCTGCCTCGTCGCCGGCGGCGACAAAGGCGGCCCGGGCCTGCTCCAGCAGTTCACCCGCGGCACCATAATCCCCCCGGTGGATTTCGCACCGGCCGATAATCGTCGTCAGGCGCGGATGGGCCGCCCGCACACTGGCAGGCAGGGCGTTATACCAGGAACGCACCGTCTCGGCCATCCCCCGGTGCAGCAGCATCATCCCGGAGGAGATCATCAGTTGGGCCGCTTCTTCCCACAGGCCTGCGGCCAGGAAGTGTGCGATGGCCCGGCCCGGTGTGCGTTGTGCGCCGGCCGCCCGGCGGTGCAGCTCTACCACCTCCCCGGGCAACTCCCGCTCCAACTGGCGGGCCAGCAGCCGGGCAAACAAGGCATGATGCCGGTAGACCGGCTCCCCCTCCACCTCGCCCGTAATCGAAGCGATGGTCAGGTTCTGCCGGTAGAGCCCCTCCAGCACATCGCCGGCATCCTCCCGTCCTGTCACCACCCGGCAGAGCGAGGGCGTCATTTCGGGCAGAATCGCGGTGCGCATCAGGAAAAGGCGGATGTCGTCGGGCAGATTACGCAGCACCTCTTCGGCCAGGAAATCCAGGGCATACCGCTCGGTGTGTACGATGGCGGCCATGAACTGGGTCCGGTCAGCGTGGGTGCCCATGCGCCCCAGGGGCCCGGCCAGCAGGCAGAGCCCGGCGGGCCAGCCCTCCGTCCGCTCCTGCAGAGCCGTCACTTCGCCCTCGGTCAGGCTGAGGCCCAGCGTATCGTTCAGCAGCAGATGCGCCTCGGCCGGGCTGAAGCCCAGGTCGGGGCGGCGCAGCTCGGCCAGTTGGCGCCGGGCGGCCATGCGGGCCAGCCGCAGAGGCGGGTCGTGCCGGGTGCCCACGGCCAGGTGCATCTGCGGGGGCTGATGGTCCAGCAGGTACTCCAGCGCCACAAAGACGGCCGGCTCGGTCACAAAGTGGAGGTCGTCCAGCACCAGCATGAACGGCTCTGGCAGGTGGATTACCAAATCGCCAATCAGGGCGCCGACGGCCCGCTTGAGCGCAGCACCATCCACGTTGCCGCCCTGCAGATAAGGCCACGCCGACCGGCCAACGTCCGGCTGGAGCCGGCCAAGCGCCGTGGCAAGCAGTCCGACAAAGCGGACCGGGTCGTTATCTTCTTCATCGAGGGTGACCCAGGCCAGGGGCAGGTCGGGCAATAGCCGCGGCAGGTTGGCCAGCATGGTCGTCTTGCCGTACCCCGCCGGCGCCGAAAGCAGCGTAAAGGGCAAGGTGCACACCGACCGGCGCAGTTCTTCCTCCAGGCGGGGGCGGGCAATGGTGTCGCTGCGGACCAGGGGCGGATGGAGTTTGGTCTGAACAAGCCAGGCTGACGTGTCGGCTGCAGAAAACGGCATGTTGAGCACCACCTTTGGCGGCTTGCGGCCTGTTGGATTCCCGTGTCGCCACCCCCTTTTCGACGCCGCCGGGGCATATCCTGCCTGCGTTGTGACGGTCGGAACGAATCCGAGTGAGTCCGAGTGGATACGAGTGGATACGAGTAGCGTCGGTGCGAAACAGGCCCGAATGCGGTGTGACCCCGGCCATGGTCAAAGGTGGACCCGAATTGGCTCGTGGTGAAGCCCCTCTGCGTGCGGGTGAAGCAAGGGTCAGTCAAAGGGCGTCCAAGGTCGGTACGGAGTGCGCGCAGACGCCGCCCGACCGGCCAGGTTACCGGAGCCACGCCCGAGCAAGGGAAGCGGGCGCAGAAAAGTAGCATCAACTAACGGCGGCGGGTCCCCGCGATGGGGCCCCGCCGCCGACCCGCTACAAAGTGCGGGGGATGGGCTGAAACGTGAGCCTGTGGGGGCAGGCAGGGAGCGACTGAACGTTGGTGCCGGAGGTTGGGGAAGCGAAGCGACCCCAAACGAACAACCCTGAGAGGGAGCCCCTGCCTGCCCCCACAGGCGCCCTCACAGGCGACCTTACGCGTGCACCAACGTCCGCACCGGCGCCGCGAACCTCCGGGCCACCTCCCGCGCCTGATGGATCGCATTCGCCTTGATCAGATCCGCGCGGGCCGGGTCGGCGTTATGCCCCTCCACGAAGACCCCTTCAAACGAAGGCACCCCAAAGAACTGCATGATCGTCGCCAGATACCGGTGCCCCATCTCCATCTGTGCCGCCGGCCCCTCAGAGTAGACGCCGCCCCTGGCCTGAATGTGCACCGCTGCCTTATCGGCCAGCAGGCCCACCGGCCCCTTCTCCGTATACTTGAACGTCTTGCCCGCCACACAGATCGCATCGACATAAGCCTTCATGACCGGTGGAAAGCTGAAGTTCCAGAGCGGCGTCACAAACACGTACTTATCCGCGGCCACGAACTGGTCGACCAACTCCGTCAGCCGCTTCACCTTTCGCTGCTCCTCCGCCGACAGCCCGGCCATCTCGGTGCCGGACTTCAGCTTGCCCCAGCCGCTGAAGACGTCTACATCTATCTGCGGCACATCCATCTTGTACAAGTCAAGATGGACGATCTCATCGTCCGGGGCGGCCTGCCGGTAGCTGTCAATGAACGCCCGGCCCACGGCCAGGGAGTAGGACTCTGTTTCGCTCAACGGATGTGCGGTGATGTACAGGACCTTCGCCATGGACGCCATCATCCTTCCGGTAAAGAGTGGCCGGAACGATGATAGCCTGCCCGCATTATGACAACCGCATGCCCGGCGAGCCGCTCTCACAGGTGGCAAAAGGAAAGAGCCCTAACCGAGCATCTCCTTCAAGTCCGCTTCCGGCGTCGACGTCAGCCGCAGGTCGAAGTTGGACTGCAGCACGCCAAAGACCGCCGGCGTAATCCAGTCGGGCGGGGTCGGGCCGAGGTAAATACCCTGCATGCCCAGCGAGAAGAGGCCCATCAGAATGGCGACCGCCTTCTGCTCCATCCACATCAGCACCAGCGTCAGGGGCAGATCGTTGATGCCGCAGCCCAGGGCGCCCGCCAGCGCACCGGCGATGTTGATCGCCGCGATCGCATCGTTGCACTGGCCCAGGTCGAGCAGGCGGGGAATGCCATCGATGTCGCCCAGGTCGAGGTCGTTGAAGCGGAACTTGCCACAGGCCAGCGTCAGGATGATCGTATCCTTCGGGGCGTTCGCCACGAACTCACGGTAGTAGTTCCGATCCTTGCCCGGGGCGTCGCAGCCGCCCACCAGGAAGAAGTGCCGGATCTTGCCCGCCTTCACCGCCGCCAGAATCTTATCCGCCATCGGCAGGATGTTGCTATCGGCAAAGCCGGTGGTCAGCGTCACATCGCCGGGCTTCTCCTCCAGGTCGGGCAAGGAGAGCGCCTGCTCGATTGCGGCGCTGAAGTCCCAGTTCTCGATGTGCGCCACGCCGGGCAGCCGGTCGGCGCCCACGGTGAACATCCGCTCGCCGTAGCCGTTCCGGGGAATCACGACGCAGTTGGACGTGCCGATGATGACGCCCGGGAAGTCGTGGAAGAGCTTGGACTGGTCGCACCAGGCGGCGCCGAGGTTCCCCTTCAGGTGCGGGAAGGCCTTCAGCACCGGGTAACCGTGGGCGGGCAGCATCTCGGAGTGGGTGTAGATGTTGATCCCCTTGCCCTCGGTCTGCTTCAGCAGTTCGTAGAGCGCCTTCAGATTGTGACCGGTCACCAGGATGCCCTTGCCGGCAAAGGTGCCGGTGGGAACCTGGACGGGGAGCATCTCGCCGAAGTGCTCGGTGTGGGCCTTCTTCAGCATCGCCATCGCCTTGATCGTCATCTGGCCGGCCTTCATGTTGAGGCCGATGAAGTGGTTCAGGTCGAAGCTGACGTTGGTCAGGGTGGAGTAAAGGCCCTCGGCGAAGAAGGCGTCGACCTCGGGGTCGGTATAGCCCAGTTCGCGGGCGTGGTAAGCGTAGGCCGCAATGCCCTTCATGGCATAGATCAGGTTATTTTGCAGCGACTGGACGTCCTCGTTCTTGCCGCAGACGCCGGCGACGGTGCAGCCGCCCGAAACGGTCATCTCGCACTGGTTGCAGAACATCGACATGGTTGTTTGCTCCTTTGTAGAGAGGAAGTTTACATGTCGGATTCTACCTTCCGCGCCCGGCGCAGGGCTGGTGATGAAAATCACAACTTGGCAGATGGAGTCTTTGGGGCCATGGGGGCTCCCACCACCCGCGTGGGAGAGGGGTAACCTTTGGGTCCATGGTTTGGATACAATTTTGTACCGCGGATTACGCAGATGATCGGATTACGCAGATGAAAACAGCCGAGGAAGTATACCGGGTCATTATTTTCGGATAATGACCTGGAGTCTCTATCCCGGTATCTGCGTAATCCTGAAATCAGCGTAATCCGCGGTAAAAACGCTACTACCCCTTCTTCAAGGAACGTGCAATCGCCACCCACGCCCTCCGGGCGAAGGAGACCTTCTCCCCTTCGATGGGCAGGTCGCTGTAGCGGGCCTCCTGGTAGGCCTGGGTCAGCGCCTCAATCTCCCCGGACCGCTCAGGAGCCGCCTCGGCCAGGCGCCGGCCGTACTCTGCAGCCGTAGTGCCCCCCGCACGCTTCAGCCCCTTCCGCCCCGCCTCCACCTGGAGCCGGGCGAAGTAGAAGCGGAGCGCCGCCCTGGGATCCCCCGGCGCACGCCTCGCCACGGGCAGGAACCGGCCCACGGCCCCGGCCTCGCTGAAGAGGGCGCCCAGCGCCTCGGCCGGCGTCGCCACCGCCTGCCGCAGCACGCCGCCCAGCGCCCCACCCAGCACCTTGGCAAGCGCCAGATACCAGGCCGCCAGCGCCGCCAGAATCGCCCAGATGCCCTTCAGCTCCCCGGCCCGGTCCAGCAGTTGCTGCGCCGCCACCTTCAGCACCCAGAGCACGGCCAGCCCCCCAAGTGCCCACCAAAACCAGGTAGGAATCGAGAAGGTCCAGCGAATCCAGGGCTCCTGCCCTGGATCAAGGATGGGCGGCTGCATCTCCGGCGCCTGCGGTATGGGCGGCGGGGTAATCTCAATCGGCTCACCCGCCATCCCGTTGATGACCGGCGCCAGCCGCTCCAGCGGGATCCGGGGCCCGGCGGGCAGCAGCAGCGCCAGTAACATCGGCGCCAGCAGCAGCGAGAGGCCAATGGGCGCCCACCGGGCAAAGACCCGGGGGTCGGCCTCAATCCGCTCCTGCATCCAGGTAATGCGGGACTTGAGCTGCGCCGCCACCAGCAGGGTGCCGGCGGCCAGGGCGGTCTGGAGCAGCAGGCCAAAGCCGAGCCAGCTCCATCCCCACAGCCTCACATCGCCCCGAATCCACGACCCGATGCCCAGAACCGCCGCAACCACTGCGATCTGCGCGAAGATCTGTGTCTGCAGGTTGATGAACGCCCGCCCGTGGTCGTCCCGGGGAATCTGGTCCTGCTCGGCCGCCGCCTTCGCCAGCCCCGGGTGCAGGTACTGCACCTGCCGGGCCGACTGGGCGCCCATCACCCAGCCATAGGCGATCAGGCCAAAGCCGAGCCAGGTAGCCCAGTCGTTCCAGCCACCGACGACGGCGTCAACCAACCCAACGGTCACAGGCAGAGCCGCCAGCAGCTTGGCCGCAAAGGCCATGAGCGCCATCTCCACCCAGCGCATGGCATCCGGCACATCGGCCTCCCGCACCGTGAAGACCGTCGTAAACAGGTAGGACTCAAACGCAAACAGGAAGGCAAAGAAGGTCACACCATCGACCAATTCCACATGCGCCCACGACTCAATCGCCACGGCCACCAGCAGCACGGTCGATGTGATGCCGAGGTTGAGCAGCAGCGGCAGGGCCAGGTCCGCCTGCGGGTCCAGTTCCAGTCCACCGATACGCGGCATGGACGGCTTCATCCCACCACCACCTCCCCGCGCAGGTCGCTGATTTGGCAGACCTGGTACCCGGCCCGGCGCCCGGGCGCCCCGTCGGTCACCAGCAGCATCACCTGCTGGCCGCTCCGGGCGATACGGGCGCAGGCGGAAGCGATTTCGGGCGTCTCCCGGGGCGTGATGATGCAGAGCAGCGTGCCCCAGGGCAACTGCTGCGCCTCCTCCACCACCGTGCGGGCGAAGGGAATCGGCTCCACCGCCGCCTGCACCCGGGCCAGCACCTCCAGCATCTCCACCACGGCGCCCCGCCCCTGGCGCAGGGGCAGCTTGACCAATCGCGAAGTCTCATCGACGTCCGGGTCAACGCCCGTCACCACCAGGCCCATCTGCTGCTTCTGTTCCACCAAATAGTGCCCCAGCGATGCCGCCGCCGAAATCGCCAGCTCACTCTCGAGCCAGAACCCGCGTGCGTCGTAATCTGTGCGGTTCAGGTTGAGCAGAATGCAGCTCGGCAGCAGCATGGCGTGCCGGAACTGCTTGACCATCAGCTCGCCCGTGCGGGCGGTGGCGTTCCAGTGAATCCGCTTGAGCGAATCGCCCGCTACATATTCACGGGTGCCCGTCAGCCAGGCAGGGTCCTCGAAGAGCCGCCGCCGGGTCGCCAGGTCGCCCATGGGCAGCCGGGCCGGCAGCCCCAGGTCGGTCAGCGGCGAGACCTTCGGGTAGACGGTGAAGCGCAGCGTCTCAGGCCGCCGGTCGATCATACCGGCCAGGCCAAAGGGGTCGCCCGTCTCCAGGGTGATGCCCCCGACTTCGTACCGTCCCCGCTTGTTGCCCAGCAGGCTGTACCGCTCGGTGATCATCTGGTTGGGCGAGAGTGTCACGATGCGGCAGAAGGGCTCACTCGCCATCTGCTGCGGACGGCTTTCGATAAACTGGAGCCAGGGCACCGGCATGCCCGTTGGGTTCTTGATCTTCAGCGTCACGGTAATCGTCTCGCCCAGAAAGATGCGGGCATCCGACAGCTCCCGCACCACTTCCAGCCGGCGCCCGGCGTACTCCAGCGAGAGCCGTGTCAGCAGATAGACCCCGCCGACGAAGTAGAAGATCGTGTAGAGCGGGCGCCCGGGAATCAGGAGCGCTCCGATCAGATAGATCCACAGGTAGCTGCGCATGGCTACTTCGCCCCGGCTTCCACGGGGGCGGCGACCTGCTCCAGCACCGACTTCACAATCTGCTCCGCCGTCCGGCCCCGCAGGTGCGACTCGGGCTTCAAAATGATGCGATGGCCCAGCACCGGCTGGGCGACCTGCTTCACATCGTCGGGGATGACATAGCCCCGGCCCCGGATGCCCGCCAGCGCCTGGGCCGCCCGGAAGAGCGCGATGGAGCCCCGGGGCGAGGCGCCAATGGCCGCGTCCGGGTGGCGCCGGGTGGCGTGGACCAGTTCGGCCACGTACCGGCGGACGTCATCGGTCACATGAATGGCCCGCACCTGCTGCTGCACCGCCAGCAGCTCCTCCGGCGTCGCCACGTGGGTGAGCGATTCGATGGGATGGCCGTGCTGGAGCCGGGCAAGCATCGCATCTTCATCTTCGACGGAAGGGTAGCCGAGGCCGAGCTTGAGGAAGAAACGGTCGAGCTGCGCCTCCGGCAGGGGGAAGGTGCCTTCCTGCTCGATGGGGTTCTGGGTCGCCAGTACGAGGAAAGGCCGGGGCAGCTTGTGCGCAACGCCGTCCACGGTCACCTGCCGCTCTTCCATGGCTTCCAGCAGTGCGGACTGCGTACGGGGCGTCGCCCGGTTGATCTCGTCGGCCAGCACGATGTTGCCCATAATGGGACCAGCCCGGAACTCAAAGGTCTGGCTCTTCAGGTTGAAGATCGAGACGCCCGTCACGTCGGTCGGCAGCAGGTCGGGCGTGAACTGAATGCGGTTAAAGCCGGCGCCAACGGACGCGGCCAGCGCCCGGGTCAGCATGGTCTTGCCGGTGCCGGGCACATCTTCGGCCAGCAGATGACCTTCACAGAAAAGGGCCACGAGGGCCAGTTCGATCGCTTTTTCCTTCCCGATGATGACCCGGGCGACGTTGGCCTGAATGCGTTCAGATAAGGTCCGGATGGCGGTAGTCTCTGTCAAGATGAGGGGACCTCCTTCGGCTGGGGGCGGCTGTCAAACTCCGAAGGGTTCGGCGGGACGGCTGATTCCCCCTCCTACTCTGTGCCCGGCAGGAATGATTCATGCGGTGCGCGCCCTGTGGAAGGTACTCGCCGTAACCATCGGCAGCGGCCCTGATTTGAGGCATTTTTTACCACAGAGGACACAGAGGACACTGAAACCTGGGAAATCGATCCTGGACATCATTTTGTGATAATGACCAGGAACGACCTGCCCAGTCCTCTGTGCATTCTGTGTCCTCTGTGGTAGAACAAGTAAGGCCCCCAGGGACGCGCTCAGTCCCTGGCGAGGGCCGCAAGCTTCGTCACCGTCTGCCAGTTACGCAGGGTTGACGCCACCCCCAGTTTCTTCTCCAGCAAGGCGTTGCTCAGCTTCGACTTGTGCGAGGGCTGGCGGTAGAGCAGATAGACCTCCTGCCCCACCAGACGGTACTCGTCGCTCCCGGTATCTACAGCCGCCAGCCTTGCCACACCGTCCGGCGACGGCGCATCCGCCAGCAGGGCGACGTGCAGGCTCTCACCTTCCCCGGGCGCCCAGGGGCTGCCCGCGACAATCTGCTCCATCTCGGCCGCTGTCCGCAGCACGACGGGCACATCGAACCCGAACGTCGCCTCAATCTGCGCCTCGATCTGCCGGCGCAGCGTTCCCCGCTCCTCATCAGATTCGAAGAGCACGTTCCCGCTCTGAATATAAGTCCGCACCCGACCGAGCCCCAGCGCTTCACACATGCGCTGCAGCTCGGTCATTTTGATCATCCGGTGTCCGCTCACATTAATGCCCCGCAGCAAGGCGACATAGACGCCCATCACCGCCACCTCCAAACCCTTTGTCATCGAATATGATAACAAATGCACGAATTCCGCGCGCACCCTCAGTTACAGAAAGATGAGCGCACCGGTATAGACCGGATCGCTCATACAGTCCCCAGAAGAGAGAGAGAGGAAGCGCCATGAAACAAAGAAGTTCCGTCCGCATCGTATCCATGTTGATGCTCTTCGCCCTGATGCTCGGCCTCGCCCCCGTCTCCCGGGTGGCCGCCGAAGCGGTCACGGTCACGGCGACCGCTGCCGCCAACCGTACCAAGATCGAGCAGGGCCAGACCGCCACCATCACCGTCAACCTGAACGCCAACGCAGATGTCAGCACGCTGGTCTACGTGGTGGTCAACGACCCCGACGGCGGCGAGGCCTTCTCCGCCACGCAGGATAACCAGGCCGTGGCCGCGGGCGTGCCCACGGCGGTCCCCTTCCAGTGGACCGTGCCCGCGGGCGCCAAGCTGGGCGAATACCGGATTCAGACCGGCATCTTCGGGGCCGGCTGGGCCGGTCAGTACGAATGGAACTGGCGGGCCGGCAAGTTCACCTTGGTCGAACCCGGCCAGGGCGGCGAAGAGCCCCCGCCCGGCGGCGGCAACCCTGAGCCTGACCTCGCCTTCACCGGCGCCGCCACCGCCACCCCGGCGGAGGCCGTGGCCGGCAGCCCGGTCAGCCTGCTGCCCCGCATCACCAGCAACCAGGACAAAACCGTCCTGGTCGACATCGAAGTGATCGATCCCACCGGCGCCACCGTCTTCCAGCAGATCTTCGACGACACCGCCCTGACGGCGGGCGTTCCGATGGAGTTCCCGCTCTCCTGGAACATTCCCGCCACCGTCCACAACGGCACCTACATCATCGCCATGGGCGTCTTCGGCCAGGGCTGGGACGGCATGCTGGACTGGCTTGGCCCCGTCGGGCAGTTCAGCGTGAGCGGGGGCACGGGCGAGGGGCCAGGCGAAGGTCCCGGCGGTGACCCCGAAGACCCGGAAGACCCCGAGACGCCCAGCGGCCCCATCCAGGCCACCGCCTCCTTCCTCCATCCCTCGATCATGGCCGGCAACGACACTTACATTCAGGTCGCCGCCACCAGCCAGGTCGAGCAGGACGTGCTGATCAATATCGAAGTGCACGATGGTGCGGGCGGCAAGGCGTTCCAGCGGGTCTATCACCTGCAGCACTTTGCGGCGGGTCAGACCAGGAACTACAGCGTCCGCTGGGTCATCCCTGCCAGCCAGCCCGGTGGCGACTATACCGTGGCGGTCAGCTTCTTCAAGCCGAAGTGGGCCGACTGGCTGGCCACCTACACAGGCACGGCGCCCATTAGCGTGACGCCCAACCCGGACCCCTGGGCCACGCCGCCTCCGCCTCCCGTGCCTGGCTCACTCCCCGCGTACCCGGCTGCCATGCCCGACTACCTGAGCGTCGGCGTGACCGCCTACCCCGACTACGAGGGCCTGACGGGCTGGATGCCCGAAACCGGCATCCCGTTCAACTACGCCTACCAGTACCTTGCCGCAGGCGTCAATACCGCCGATGGCTGGGCCACCTGGGGCGGCAACGACAAGTTCGCCTACAACTACGCCCTCAGCGCCGACGCCAACGGTTACATGCCCGTCTTCACCTACTATAACCTGCTCCAGTCAAACGGCCCCTGCAGCGGCTGCAACGAAGCCGAGAAGGACCTGGCCCATCTGAACGATCCGACCCTGATGAAGGCCTACTTCGAGAACTTCATCAAGCTGCTGAAGGATATGGGTCCCGACACCTGGGGCGGGCGCCCTGGCTTTAATAAGCCTGTGCTCATCCATGTGGAGCCTGACCTGTCGGCCTACGCCCAGCAGGCGGTGCTCGACAACGGCCGCTGCTACGGCTTCTGCACCGGTCAGGGCAACGATCCCTCCCTGCTGAATGCCGCCATCGCCTCCTCGGGCGTGCCTGAGGTGGCGGACTTCCCGAATACGTATCAGGGCTTCCACTGGGCGATGCTCCACCTGCGCGACCTGTACGCGCCCAACGCGATCATGGCGACCCATGTGAGCGGCTGGGCCACCATGTACGACCTGGGCGCCGACCGTGACCCCTGGCTCGACGCCGAAGAACTCGGCAAGGTGGCCGGCACCTTCGCCGCCCTGAGCGGCACGCAGTACGTCCCCGCCGGCGTCTCCACCTACGACCTCGTCTTCAACGATGTGGGCGACCGCGACGCCGGTCACTACGCCGCCATGGGCAAGCAGGTCTGGTGGGACCGGACCAACCTGACCTTCCCCAACTTCCACCGCTGGGAGGAGTACATGTCGAACGTGATGCAGACGGCGGGTAAACGCCTCGTCATCTGGCAGATTCCCACGGGCAACCAGTACTTCGCCACCATGGAGAACACCTACGGCCACTACCAGGATAACAAGGTCGAGTACTTCTACGACCACATGCAGGAGTTGGCCAACTACGGCATCGTCGCCCTGATGTTCGGCCGGGGCAACCCGGGCTCGGGCGCCCACTGGGATGAGGA
Source organism: Symbiobacteriaceae bacterium (assembly GCA_029239785.1). Classification (GTDB taxonomy): domain Bacteria; phylum Bacillota; class Sulfobacillia; order Symbiobacteriales; family Symbiobacteriaceae; genus JARBUG01. The sequence goes on from JARBUG010000060.1 coordinate 13,207, forward strand.
AGAGGACGGTGTGAGCAACGGCACCCCGTTCTGCACCACCGCCGGCCTGGGCCACGGTGAGATCTGCAATGACCATATCTCCACCGTCCCCGATGATGACGGCGGCTACATCCGGATGCGCTCCGAGGCGTATCTGCAGAACCCGCTCCAGTTGCGCTAGTTCTAAGGGGAGCACTTGTCCCGTATCCTGTCCAAGAGTCCCGGTGCCGGGCTCGATCAACCGACAACGGGGGGAGCCCGGATTGGACTGGAAAGCAGGGCTGGTTACATTCCTTGTTATCTTCCTTGCGGAATTGGGGGACAAGACGCAGTTGATGGTGATGACGATGTCCGCCCGGTCAAAGTCGCCGCAGATCGTCTTCTTCGGTGCCGCCCTGGCGCTGATCGCATCGTCGCTGCTGGCTGTGGTGGCGGGAGATACCGTCCTGCGGCTGGTGCCGATCAAGGTGATCCGCTTCGCTACCGGGGCAGCGTTTATGGCGATCGGCGGGGTGCTGCTGCTGAAGGCGATCAGGTAACGAATATGGGACCGAGTCCTCTGGGGAGGGCTCGGTCCCTGCGTTTGGACTGGCGTGTATGGGTCGTAGATGTGTCACCTACTGACCGCGATATTCCATCCTCTGGCTGCGGATGCGCATCTTCTTGCCTAACTCCCCGTGCTCTGGTAGTGCCGCTCTCCCCAGCCCCACAGCCGCAACGTAACCGCCACACTCACCCCTGCTGCCAGGAAGGGTACCACCAGCCCCACCACCGACCCACCCTTCCCCAGGGCATAAGTAAGCGGCACATACCCAATTGCCGCCATGGGCAGCAGGCTCAGGAAGAGCCAGCGCAGCGCCTTCGGAAAGATCTCCTGCGGATAGTTGACCGCCGTCAGCGGGGCGTTGGCAGCAAAGGTCTGCAGATCATCGATCCGGGTGATCCAAAAGCCCGCCGTCGCCACGGCCAGGTAGATCGACCCGACCACCAGGGCGCCGGCAAACGGCACCATCAGGCAATACACCCAGAGCCACGGCGCCGCTCCCACCCCGTGCAGCCCGACCATAATCAGCAGCGACCCCTGCAAATAGGCCCCCACCCGCCCGATATCGAAGTTGCGGGTCAGCAGGGAGGCCAGCGTGGGCCAGGGACGAATCAGCAGGTTATCAAACTCCCCCGTCACCAGGTACCGCTCAAACAGGGTCAGCTCCGACCCCAGCACCCGATAGAGCCCGTTCGATGCCGACGCCATGCCCGAGAGCAGGGCGATCTCATAGACATTCCATCCGGCGACCGTCGAAAACCGATATAGTATGGCCGCCACGGTCAGGAATTCGAGGCCGGTAATCAGGCCGTAGAGGACCGAAGTCATGAGAAAGTCGAACTTGTACTGAAGCTTGGCCCGCAGGCCCGCCGCCAGCAGCCGCAGATATAACTTCATGCCTCTACCCCCCCTGCACCACCACACGCCGGAACGCCCGGCGGGTTATCCAGTAGCACCAGACGGTCATCACCAGCGCCCAGGCAGCCTGGATTACCAACGCCCACGCCCCGTCCAGCCCCAGGTAGATCCGAATCGGGTAGAACTGCTGCGAAGCGAATGGCAGATACGGCGCCACTTTCCCCAACCAGCCCGGCATGATGTCGGCGGGAATCCAGCCGCCGGAGAGCAGCGCCACCAGCGAGGTGTAGAGCCAGTGCGCCCAGCGAATCTCCGTCGTCCAGAGCGCAGTCATGCCCACCGTATAGACCATGGTCAAGGCCATGTAGGCGCCCAAAAGGAGGCTTGGCACCGTCAGCAGCAGGCTGACCGCCGACGCCGGCCGGGGGAAGCCCACGGTACACGCAAACAGCAGAGCCAGGGGAATCGAGCGGTAGAGGAACTGATAGACCAGGCTGCCGCTCTCCCGGGCGAGCACCATCGGGAAGAAAGGCACGGGTCGGGCCATCTCCAGGGCGATGGCGCCTGACCGGACGCCCGCCTGAATGCCCAGGCCGGCGGGCAGGAAGGTCGTTACCCAGGCAAAAACCTGGGCCAGCACCATCATCGCTGTCATCGTCGACTGTGTATAAGGATCGGTCGTCGAAGAAGCAGGAGCAACGGCCTGCCACAGCGCAATATAGATAAACCCGAAGATCGCCGAGGCCAGGTTATTCAGCATGTGCGACCAGACGTAGGCAACGTTGCGCATGTAGCCGGTGCGACCGACGCGCGCATAAAGCAAGGTCCCGTTCCTCCCCCCGGCTCCGAACCTTTTCGTCCGAACAAGGAATCATATCGTACAGAAGTTCCGTAATCGTGTCAATCTGTATTCTGATAAAGGGAGGCACATTTTCCGTGCAAAAGGTCGTGGCCCTGATCGTTCTTCTCCTCGGTGCGGTACTGATGGTCAAAACGCTGGCAGCCACCTGGCTCCTGCTCCTGGTACTCGCCGCCGCTTTCGCCTGGGGCGCCTCGACACGGGCCATTGGCAAGTGGGGGTATATGGCCGCTGCGGCCTGTGCCCTGCTGGCGCTGCCCGGGTTCATCATGCGGACCGTGCTCGCCAGCCTCAGCTTTGCCATCGTCCTGCTCAAGTTCTTTGGCATCCCGCTGCTGATCCTGCTTGGCATCTATCTGTTGATCAGGTCCTTTAAGAGCTAAGAAAAGAAACGGGGGGCGACCTACATCGCCCCCCTTCGCTTTGTCACGGCAACCCGCACAGGTTGGCCGCCGTCCAGATCTTGTTGGCGTATCCGAACAGGCCGTTCAAGGCTTCGATGAACGCCGGGTTGGCGTTGGCCCAGGCGGCGCCTGCCGCACAGGCGGCCCCGGTCGTTTTCGCTCCCCCGATCGCCCGGACCAGGTCAGCATAGGGCCCCGATGCCCCGGCTACCAGTTCCGCGGCCTCGGGCGCCCGCCCGGGCTGCCCCAGCAGCAGCGCCGCCAGCCTCAGCCTTGCCGTAGCCCGCACAGCCTCCTCAAGCCGTCCGGCCTGCGCAGGCTCAACCACATACTCCGGTGCCACCCAACCGGGGGCCATCGCATCACGATATGCCTTCTCGGCCTCGGCCAGCCGGCCAAACCGCTCATGCGTCACCCCATCGACCAGCCGCCAGTAGGGCATGTCGCCCGGCTCATAGCTCCGGTCGACCAATTCGAACCGGGCGCCGGTCCAGCGGTAGCGCTCCGTCCGTGCCCGCTGCGGCCCCGCCCCCGCCGAGCCGATCAGGCCGCCGTGCAGAACAAGGTCCCGTCCTTCGATCGAAAGCTGCATATAGGCCATCGCCATTTCGCCGGGCAGGGTTGTGATCTGCCCCGGCGCCCACTGCGACACGAAGACCTCGTTGTTGATCGTATGGGCGCCCACATGGGCCGAGCCCCACACGATCTCCGGGGTCCTGTCCCCCGTCAGTTCCACCACATCGTAGATGACGATACCGGACACCTCATCACCCGGCAGCCGGTCCACCGCCCAGCCGCCATCTTTCCGGTAGATGATGATCAGCGTGCCCGCCCCGTTAATCGGCCGGTTCTGCCCCCCAAGATGGGGTGCGGTGATGATCTCGGCCGTCCCGTCCCCGTTAAGGTCCGCTTCCAGTACGACAGGCGGATGGCCACGCAGGTACCAGCGGTCGTAGAGCACCTTCAGCCGCTCCTGCGGCCGGTCGGTGATGAACTGCCGCATCCCCTCCGCCACCTCGTCCATCGTCAGGGTGGATGGGTCGCTGCGGCCGAGCAGGCCGGTGATCTCGATCTCAGGTGGCGCGGCCTCTGGCGGGTCCGCGATCGGCGGCAGGCCCAGGGCCGGGGCCAGCGGCCGGCCCGGGTCCGGGGCCGCCGCCCGGCGCCCCGTACACCCCGCGACCAACAGCATCACCAACAAGAAGGGAATTGCGCGGCGCACAGCATCGACCTCCCTCTGCCTCATGGGACGTATTCGTATTAAGAATTGTTCCTGCTATTGCATTTTGCTGGCACGGTGCGTAGAATCGTCACAAGGCGATGACGAGGAAGAGTAACCGGAGAACGCCGGCCCAGAGAGCGGGGGATTGGTGCGAACCCCGCCCGGCGCCCCGGTGAAAAAGTCCTCTGAGCTGCCCCCCAACGGTCCCCCCGGGACTCAGTAGGCGCGGACGGTTCTCCTCCGATAGCGGGAGCAGGGTCTCGCGGGCCGCGCCACCAGCGCCCCCCGCCGCACCCGGAACAAGAGCGGGCTGCCCCACGGGCGGCCAACAAGGGTGGTACCACGGGAGTCAATGCAGGCTCTCGTCCCTTTCCAGGGACGAGAGCCTGTTTTTATTTTCTCCAGAAAGGAAGATGACCCATGTCCACTCGCCTTGAACACCTCCGCTCCGCCCGTGAGCAGAAGCTGACCGCCCTGCGCCAGGCCGGCATCGACCCCTTCGGCGCCCCGTACCCGGACCGGACCCCGGCTGCCGACCTCCACACGGCCCACGCCAACACCTCCGGTGAAGCGCTCGACGACGCGCCCGTAGGCGTCCGGGTCGCAGGGCGCATCATCAGCCTCCGCCCCCAGGGCAAGGCCGGCTTCGCCCACATCCAGGACGGCACCGGCCGCATCCAGCTCTACCTCCGCCTCCCCGAGCTTGACCCCGCCTCCGCCCTCACCTGGGAAAACCTCGACCTGGGCGACCACGTTGGCGCAGAGGGCCACCTCATGCGCACCCGCACCGGGGAACTGACCGTCCGCACCACCCACCTCACCATGCTCGCCAAGGCGCTCCGCCCCCTGCCCGACAAGCATGCCGGCCTCCAGGACCGGGAAGAGCGCTACCGCTCCCGCCACCTCGACCTGCTCACCAACTCTGAATCCCGGGCGGTCTTCGCAGCCCGCTCCCGCATCATCGCCGCCATCCGCCGGACGCTGGACGGGGAAGGCTTCCTCGAAGTCGACACCCCCATCCTGGTCCCACTGGCCGGGGGCGCTGCCGCCCGCCCCTTCCTCACCCATCACAACGCGCTTGACCGCGACCTTTCCTTACGCATCGCCACCGAACTGCACCTCAAGCGGCTGGTGGTCGGCGGCATCGAGCGGGTCTATGAAATTGGGCGGATCTTTCGCAACGAAGGGCTCTCCACCCGGCATAACCCCGAGTTCACTACCCTGGAAGCCTACCAGGCCTACGCCGGCTACCGGGAGATCATGGACCTGACCGAACGCCTCATTCAGGCCGCGGCCTTGGCCACCAACGGCACGCTGCAGGCCGGCGAGCTTGACTTCAGCGGTCCCTGGCGCCGCATCACCATGGCCGAGGCGGTCCGCCAGCAGACCGGCATCGACTTCACCACCCTCACCACTGACGAGGAGGCGCGGGCCGCCGTGGCAGACGCCGGCCTCAGCGCCGGTGCCGCCACCGGCGCAACCTGGGGCGCCCTGCTCGCCCACCTCTTCGAAACCCACTGCGAGGCCGCCCTCATCCAGCCCACCTTCGTCATCGGCCACCCCGTGGAAACCTCGCCCCTGGCCCGCCGCGACCCCCACGACCCCCGCCTCACTGAGCGCTTCGAACTCTACGTCCTGGGCCGGGAGCTGGCCAACGCCTTCTCCGAGCTGAACGACCCCATCGACCAGCGGGCCCGCTTCGAAGCCCAGCTGGCCGAACGCGCAGCCGGAAACAGCGAAGCCCACCCCCTGGACGAGGATTTCCTCGCTGCCCTGGAGGTGGGCCTGCCGCCCACAGGTGGCCTCGGCATCGGCATCGACCGGCTGGTCATGGCCTTGACGGGCGCCCCTGCGATTCGCGATGTGATCCTCTTCCCGGTGCTCCGGGAGAGCTAACTGGCCGTCAGGACCAGGATGAAGACTGTCAGGTTAATCGCACCATGGACCAGGAACGGCAAGGCCAGAGATCGCTGCCGGAGCGAGAGCAGGCCAATCGCCAGACCGTAGACCGCCGGCACCCACCAGACCGGCCAGTGCAGCAGCCCGAAGATCAAGGAACTGACTGACACACCCACGACGGCGCCCAGCCAGGCCCACCGCCTGCCCGTGGCCCGCTGAAGGGCCGGCAGCAGAATCCCCCGGAAGACCCACTCCTCGGTCAGGGGCGCGAGGATCACCACGGCGGTGCCCAGCATGAGCAGGGGCGCCCAGGGTGTGCCCCCCGGCGCCTCGGCCAGCGCCAGAATCTGCTCGTTCAGAGCGGGCGCCGCCGGATCCTTTTCGACAAAGATGCGGACCACGTTCGCCCCGGCGCTGATGACCAGGGCGCCCAGGGCGAGCAGCCAGTTTTTCCAATCGGCCAGGTCACGCCTGTCCCAGAGCGGCTTCGCCCCGCTCCACCGCCGTGCGATCAGCAGCAACCCCAGCACGGTGATCATGCTGGCGAAGGTGATCACTGGTGTCAACCACTGTTCGGCGGCGCTGTACCCCAACACTTCGGCAATCATCAGCGGAATGACCGTGACAATGCCTGCCACAACTTGAGCAACCAGGGTCGCGGCCACCAGCAACAAGGCTCCCCACCACGTCCAGGTGCGGGGGGCCTTCATCTCCAACTGGTACGCCCCCGGCGGCCCCCCGGGTTCCGGACCATACGGACTGGTCAAACTCCCGTCACCTCCAAATCGCCTGCAGCCGCTCCGCCAGCGCCACGCCCTGGCGATACCCGGCCTCGGCGCCCGGCCCGATGCGTGACGCATCCATCATATTCGGCCCGAAGGCCTTCTCCGCAGCCTCATCCGGCAGAATCACCTCGACCCGGGCGCCTGCGGCCTGCAGCGCGGCAATCTCTTTCGCCGAGCTGTCCCGCCCTTGCGCCGACCAGCGCACGCCCAGCGGCGCCACCACCACCACCACGTCGTGGCCCTCTGCCAGGTCGGCGTTGGTACCCGACCGCACGCCACCGTCCACGTAGCGCTTTCCGCCGATCGTCACGGGCGGAAAGATACCCGGCACGCAGCAGCTCGAAGCGATGGCCCGGTCAATCGGCGCGGCGCTGCCCCGCTCCCACACCTGGAAGTCACCCGTCTCGGCCTGCACGGCGGTAATCAGCAGGCGCCGGTCAGGCCAGTCCATGACGCCTGCCACCTGCGCGATCATGCCCACGTAGCCATCTTCCGGTATGGTCCGGGCCGCCAGGGCCAACGCCCCCAGCTCCCGGCGCACCTCCACCGTCACCTCTTCCACCGACGTCCACCGGGCAAAGACCTTGGCCGACGTCTCGGGGTCGGTCACCACCGCCTGACCAGGCGCCGCACCGCCCGCGGCCGCCATCTGCCGCTGCAGTTCCAGCACCACCCGCGGGTCGTAGCCGGCGGCAAGCTGCGCGCTCACCACCGATCCGGCGGAGGTGCCCACGAACAGGTCCGCCTCGCCCAGGTTTACCCCGTGCTCCAAAAGGCCCGCTGCCAGGCCTGTCTCCCATGCAACACCCACGGTACCCCCGCCGCCCAGAACCAGTGCCCGCTTGCTCATACGATTTCCACCTCTGTTAACAGAACTTCCATAGAAATATACGCCCTGCCGGGCACGATCTCCTACGACGCGCGCAGCCAGTCCGCACCCGCACATAAAGAGACGCCCCCGCAGGCCGCGGGGGCGTTCATGATCATCGGCGATCGATCACCTATTTCGGATAGTACCCCGTCACCGTGTAGGCGCCGCTGCCGGAGTAGGCCGTCACCCGCACCGTGTAAGTGCCTGCCGCCGCCACCGAGTACGACAGCGTCTCAGGCCTCAGGTTGGACGATGTGGCCGACGCCACCGTCGTGCCGGCGGAGTTGATCAGATACAGATCATAGTCGGCGCCGGACGGGAAGTCCAGCTTCAGGTTGATGGAGCCCGCCTTCCCGACCGTCAGGGTGTGGTTGATCGTCGCACCCGCCGCAGCGGTGCCGCTCACCGAGTAGGCCCCGGTGGCCGCCGTGTTGATCGGATGCGTCGCGGTCAGCGTAAAGGTGCCGCTGGCGCCGCTGTAGCTCTTCACCTGCACCCGGTACCGGCCCGTCGTCGCTGCGGTATAAGTAATCACCTCAGGCCGGGCCGTGCCCGCCGCCGAAGCGACCTGGGTGCCGCTCGGGTTGGTCAGGTACAGATCGATATCCGACGTTGTCGTGGTCCAGTTCAGGTTGAGTGAGACCGTGCCGCCCGCCGTCACATCGATGTAGTAGTACTTCGAGGCGCCCGACGCGACCGTCCCCAGGAACGTCTCGGTCACGTTTGTAGTGCTGGACGTGTTGCTGACCGTCACCGAAACGGCGCTGGATGTGCCCACGTTGCCGGCGGCGTCATAGGCCTTGGTGGTCAGGCTGTGGCTGCCGTTGGTCGCCGTGGTCGTATCCCAGGCGTAGGCGTACGGAGCGCTGGCATCGCTGCCCTTGAGGACGCCATCGACATAGAACTCGACGTTGGTCACGCCCACGGCATCAGACGCGTTGGCACTAATGGTGGCCGTGCCGCTGACGGTAGCGCCTGCAGCCGGGGCCGTAATGCTGGTGGCAGGCGCCGTGGTGTCGCCGCTGCCGCCGCCGGCGGCCAGGCCCATGCCAGAGACGACCAGCGAGTAAGGCTGCGGGCCGTTCGGCACGTTGTAGCCCTTCACCGTCACGGTATAAGTACCGGCGGTGGGCGCCGCAAAGTAGACGTTCTCCACGTTGTTGACCCGGTCCGCCGCGCACGAAGTCGAAGCGGTGTTGCTCACAAAGCAGTTGCCGCGGTAGAGGCCACCGTTGAAGGAGACCTCCAGGTCCAAGTCGTTCACCAGTTCCTTGGCTGCCTCAATGCCGCCGGGATAGTCGGTCCAGACCAGGCTGAACTTCAGGATCTGGCCGGCGCTGGCCGTGAAGGTGTAAGACTTGGAACCACCCGTGGAGAGGCTGTTGGCCTGGTTTTCAAACCAGTTGACGCGGCCGCCCGTCGGGTAGAGCGAGTTGGTCAGATCGACCCGGCCCCAGCCCTGATCCTTCGACTTCCAGCCGAAGCCCATATCCTGGGCGCCGTTGATCAGCGTCGCCTTGATCAGCGAAGAGGAGGGCGTAATCCCCTTGACCGAGGTGTAGTACTGCCGCACCAGTGCCGTCGCGCCGGCGGTGATCGGCGTCGCCATGGAGGTGCCGCCCATATAGGCGTAATAGGTGTTGTAGTTCGCCCAGAAGCTGGAGTCAGCCGCCAGCGACGAACGGGTCGACAGGATATAGGTGCCCGGGGCGACCACGTCCGGCTTCACCCGGCCGTCGGTGGTCAGACCCCGGCTGGAGAAGGTGGCGATCTGGTTGATGTTATCGGCGTAGGTGCCAAAAGAGGGGCGGTTGTTCTCCGAAGCGCCGACGGTGATCACGTTCTTCGCCGTCGAGGGCGAAGAGACCGAGTTGTTCAGGCCGCCCGTCACGTCGCCGTCGTTGCCAGCGGCGAACAGGATGGTGAAGTTCTTGTTATTCCACATGTACTGGTCGGCCTGCTGCGACTGGGCGTCATAGACGTTGCCGCCGTACTCGAGGGGCAGGCCCCAGGAGTTGGTGTGAATGGTGGCACCGCTGGCCGCCGCCTGGCTGAACAGGGTGTTCAGGTCGGCCGGAATGCCGCCCAGGCCGCCGCTGGAGTCGAGCAGGGACTGGAAGACCATCTTGGCGGCCGGGGCCATGCCCTTGATGGTGCCGCTGGACTGGGTGCCATCGCCCAGCACCGAGCCGGCCACGTGGGTGCCATGGCCGTGGGTGTCGGACCAGTTATTCGTCCGGCCCAGGGCGATGGGCGTCACCTGGAGCCGGTTCCGCAGGTCAGCGTGCAGGGTGGTGGCGTTGCCGTTGTCCAGGCCGGTGTCGGCAATGCCGACCACCTGGCCCGCACCGGTCAGGCCGTTGGTCCACGGGCCGCCTGTGCTGCTCACCTTGATGATGCCCGAGGCCACATCGTTGAAGAGTACGTTTTCGGCATACTCGCCGATGAAGGTGACGTTCTCGTCCTCAAGCAGGGCCTTGAGGGCGCCGGGGTTCAGCTCGGCGACCACCTGCTTGCCCTCGGCGTGGTAGATACCGCCGCCGTGGCCCTGCACCACCGCAGCCACGGCATGCGCCTGACCTTCGACGGTATGGACCCGGAACTTCCCGTTGGTCTTGGCCTTGCCTGAGACTACCTTCCACTCGGGCCGATACTTCTCGACGCCTGCGACCAGTTCGTGCTCGGCCAGTTCGGCGGCGGCGGCGCCGTCCATCTTGACGAGGAAGGCGAAGTCGGGCAGGTATTCCACCCGCTCGGCGCCCGCCAGGGCCAGCGCCTTCAGTTCGTTCTCGGTGATCACGTCACCAAACTGGACCACGAAGAGGCCGGGGCCGTAGTGCTTGAGCGCCTGCGGGTTCTTGCCCAACTCCTGCTTGCCCGCTTTCAGGTGCAGCGCCGGCTTTTCGGAAACCGCTTCCGGGCCTTTGTCGTTGCCGGCCGATACGGAGCCAACGAGGCTGGTAAGTAAGAGTGCGATGCTGGTCAGGACCGCCAGGTACTTCCTCATCTGTTCGTCCCCTCTTCATTACGAATGGTGAGCGAACAGATTTTCTGTGCATGTACCAAAGTTCCTTCTATTTAGAAGTCTTACGACAGTCCCATCTTTCTGGGTCTTTGGTCCTACGGCGCCCCAAGATGCGACAAAGCAGCGGGCCGGGTCTGGACAGGGGCGTCGTCGCGGCGTCTCGACTTACCAATGTAATCATCCTCGCTTGCGCTCGGATGTTGAACTACCCTCAACGATGCTCCTCAACCCCTGACCAGACCCGGCCCGCGGGCAGTGCCACACCCAGGTTTACCGGGGCGCCTCAACGGACCATCGAGGTCCGCCGAGGCGTTATGGAGGTAGGTGCAACGACGGTAGCCAGCGCCTGAAGTGCGCCGCACAGAACAGAAACCCGAGCCCGGTCGCCCCAGCCGGCATGGATCCAGCACCATCGGGTCGGAGATGAACACAGGCAGGGGCTTGTTTGCCCCTGCCTGTATATTCGTGCGATGCTATGCGTCTGTCAGCAGTCCAGAAGCTTGTGGGCTTCCATATACTCCGCCTCGCTGTTGCACCAGATGAGGCACCAGTACGCATCCTCCCCCTCCCGGGTCATCGCCCAGTAGCGGTGGTTGCCATCCCGGATGGAGATTCCCTCCTCCGCTGAGTACGCGCAAATCAGGGGCGGCGCCTGCCAGCCCTGGCGCAGGCTCTCCTGCATGCGGGAGACCCGCCGCTCCCAGGGCTCCCTTGGCATCACATACTCGAACCCCTCATCCGGCCCGGCAGCCGGGCTCAGGCATGGAAGCGGCAGCAGCAGCGGGCCAATCCAAAACCGCTGCTGCAGCTTCAGTCCTGTTGCCAGCCCTTCGTTGCCTCCGACCGTCATCAGATACGCATGAACCCACTCTTCCAGCCGCCCTGCGGCGGCGTACTGCAAAACGTGCTCCGGTGTATGCTGCCATTCTTGCATGCGCAGTCCTCCCACAAACGCTCGGTCTCCTACGCAACGAGAGGACCTCGATGGTCCTCTCGCTGCGCCCCGGAAAAACGTGGGGGGTGGCGCCGACCCCAGGCGGTCGGGTCCGGTCGGGGGTTGAGGAGCATCGCAGCGTTAGTTCACCATCTTTGCGGCAGCAAAGATGATACCGCTGTATAAGCCGCTGCGCCGCGACGACGCCCCTGGCCGGACCCGACCGCCGCC
>JARBUG010000230.1 GCA_029239785.1 Symbiobacteriaceae bacterium
CTTGACGTTATCCATCCAGGGAGACTCTTTTTCTTCAGACATAGAGACACCTCCCGGCTACTCTTCCTTTATGACGTGTTCCTTGTCGGATTGGGTTCGCTCCCCGCCCCATGATTTGCGCCCCCTGACCCCGCCGCCGTTTCATCTGTGCTATAATGCCCGGAGAAACGCTTGTGTCAAGGAGCAAAACGCATGCCGAAGACCGAACCGATCTCCATTACACAGGATTCCTACGGGCTGGCCGGCAACCTGGTGCTGCCCGATGGTGCGTCCGCAGATGCCAAGGTGCCCGGCGCCGTGATTCTGGGCGGCCCCGGCCCGCTGCCCCTGCAGCGGTACACCGCCGAAGGTGCCCGCAACTGGCCGGTCATGTGGACCGAGGCGCTGGCCCGCGAGGGCGTGGCGGGCCTCTGCTACGACCAGCGCGGCAGCGGCCTCAGCACCGGCGAATACCACGACGCCGACTTTGACGCCCTGTACGATGATGCCAAGGCCGCCGCCGAGATGCTGGCCGTCCAGCCCGAAGTGGGCGCCATTGCGGCCATCGCCTGGGGCGAAGGGTGCCATTTCGCCCTGCAATTGGCCGTCGAGGGCAAGGTGGCGGCCGCCGTGCTGCTGTCGGCCCCGTACCATGGCGAGGAGGAGCGTTACACCCGCTCGCTGCAGGCCCTGGCGGCGCGTAAAGGCCTTTCGGACCGGGTGGTCCAGGTGCGGGTCAATCAATGGAAGAATGAGATCATGACCACCGCCAGCCAGGTGCAGGCAGGCCAGGTCACCGCCACGGTCGACCTGGGCGGCACGCCGGTCACCACCAACCTGGTGCGCTTTCTGCAGACCGTGGCCTTCAACCCGGCGCCCCTGGCGGCGCAGGTGCGGGTACCCGTCCTGCTGCTGCACGGCCTCGATGACGGCGTCATCGCGCCCGCCGAATCCGAAGCGATGGCGGCGGCCCTGCCGGGGCCGTCGGAACGGATTACATACCCCGGCGTGGCGCACTTCCTCTACCGGCACGACCGGGCCCGCACCGATGCGGTCGCCTGGCTGAAGCGCACGTTGGTCTAGGCACCCTCAATGGGTGCCGTAACCCGTCAGGCATGGGCCTGATCTCGACCGGCCCATGCCGAGAGGGTCTAGGCACCCTCAATGGGTGCCGTAACCCGTCAGGCATGGGCCTGATCTCGACCGGCCCATGCCGAGAGGGGCTAGGCACCCTCAATGGGTGCCGTAACCCGTCAGGCATGGGCCTGATCTCGACCGGCCCATGCCGAAAGGGGCTAAGGGGGGATTCTCGTGGTTCCTAGGGCCGAAGTAACCGGGCGCATTGCGGCCCTCCAGGCACACCTTGCCGCAGCCGGCCTCGATGGCGCCCTGCTGCACGGCGTCACCAACCTCTACTACTTCAGCGGCACGGCCCAGCAGGCGCACCTGTGGGTCCCCGCCGCCGGGCGCCCCGCCTTGCTGGTGCGGCGGGTGCTGGAGCGGGCCCGGGCGGAGTCGGCGCTGGACGTTATCGAGCCAGTCACCAGCCTGCGCCAGCTGCCCGCGTTCATCGGCGATGGCGCAAGGCGAATCGGTATGGAACTGGACATTCTCCCGGTCACGCTCTTCGGCCACTACCAAAGGGCCCTGCCCGGCGTCGAGGTGACCGACATCGGCCCGACGACCCGGCTGATCCGGTCGGTCAAGAGCGCCTGGGAGATTGCGCGGATTCGGGCCTCGGCGGCCGTGGCCGATCAAACCTTCCAGGTCGTCCGGGGCGCCCTGCGGGAGGGCATGACCGAGCTGGAGCTCTCCGCCCTGGCCGAACATGCCGAGCGAATCAATGGCAACCAGGCCATGCTCCGCTGGCGCGCCGCCACGGGCTTTGAATGCCCCCGGCTCCACCTGCTGGCCGGCGAGAGCCTGCTCGCCGCCAGCTTCACCGACACGCCCTTCGGCGGCGAAGGCCTCACACCCGCGGCGCCCTACGGCGCCAGCCGTCGGGTGATCAAAAAGGGCATGCCCGTCTGCCTGGACGTCCCCACCGTGGTCGATGGCTACATCCACGACCAGACCCGCACCCTGTCGCTCGGTCCGCTGGATGCGCAACTTACCAGCGCCTATGATGCCTGCCTGGCCATTCAGGCGATGATCCGGGCCGAGGCCCGGCCCGGCGTCACCGGCGAGCAACTCTGGAACCGCAGTGTACAAATCGCCGCCGCGGCCGGGCTGGAGGAGCACTTCATGGGGTCGGGCGCCAACCGGGTCCGCTTCGTGGGCCACGGCGTGGGGCTGGAACTGGACGAATTGCCCGTGCTGGCGCCCCGCCAGACGCAGGCCCTGGCAGCGGGCAACGTCATCGCTGTGGAGCCCAAGTTCTTCTTCCCCGGCCAGGGCGCCGTGGGGCTGGAAAACACCTACGTAATCACCGAGACGGGCGCTGAAACGCTGACGGTCTCATCGGAAGAGCTGGTTGTGATTGAGGCATAAAGAAAGAAGGGGTGGCCGACGGCCACCCCTTCTTCTGTTATCTACGGGTTGTTTTTCTTTTGGACGGCATTCATGTAGAAGTTCACTTTCAGGGTCTCGCCCTGATAGGAGTTGTCGGCAGAAAGCGGCAGGGAGACGTAGAAAGCAAAGGCCTTCGGAGGCATTCCCGGAACTGCATTCAGGGCGATGTTTCCGCCATCAAACGCATTAGGTGCGCCGCCGACCGGATCGATCAAGTCCCAAAGATGCCCGATGGCGATATAGCCCGGGGCCGAGTTGGTCGCGGGGCACTGCGGCTGGGGAACATTCCACCCGGGCATCGGCATGCCCACCGGAACTTCCTTGATGCAATACCGCAGCGCCTGCGCCAGATGATCGCTGCCGCTCACCTTGCTGGCACCCACGCTGGTCAGCCAGGCGTCCAGGCTGCCCGTATTGCGCACCATCAGGACCCGCACCCAGGAGTCGCCCGGCGCCCACGGCCCCGTAGGATGGAGACCGAGCTGGGTCGGCGTCTGGCCCTCGGCGGGGGTCGTATAGAACATAGGTCCGGGTACCGTGTCGCCCTGGTCCCGGAAACTGTTGAGCTGCAGCGTCCCCGCCGTGAACTGGTTGTTGGCTGCCGGCGTGCTTGCCGAGAACAGCGCCAGCGTACCCGCCGTGGCCCCGAGGGCCATCACACCAACGGCACCGAGAGTCAGCCAGAATTTCGCACGCATGGAACTCTCCCTCCTGTTGCGCAACGTTTTGCGACGGGGTGCGCCGTGTGTATGACAGCGCCCAGACGACGCTACCCACGGAAACGGAGTTCGCGTGCTATAAGTGCGGTCAGGCGAGTCATTATCGCTGCGGTCGAAAGGGAATCGTTGTTGACGGCGAACGTCTCATCGGTTACGATGTGGTTGCACAGATATGCAATCGAAACGAGGTGTGGGTTGCGTGTACGAACAAGAAAAACTGCGGCAGATGATCGCGTTCCGCTTCTCGCCGCTGCTCGATATGGCCCTGTCGCTCCTTGTGCTGCAGAACCCGGAGCGGTTTGGCACGGGCGGTCCGTGGGTCCGCCGGGTGCTGGACCGGCTGCCTGCGGGGCTGCTTGACCAACTACGGGAGCTGAGCGAGCGGGTCGACCTGTTCGCCCTGGCCACCGAGCTGGAGAGCGGTGCCTCGCTGCCCACCCCCGACCTGCTGCGCAAATGGCAGGAAAAGGAGCGGGCCGACGGCTCGCTGCTGCTGGCCTATTGGGAAGCCATTTCGTCCGAGGTCGGCGCCCGGGCCGGGCTGCTGGCCGAGTCCATCCATCATGCGATGGCCCGGCTGCACGGAACCGACCCCCTCACCTTCATCTGCCATTACTCCGACCGGGTCAGCGTCGCCGGCGACGGCGATGCCATCATCCTGCACTGGGGCAAGGGCATGCGGGTGCCCCTGGCCGACCTGGACCGCATTCTCTTCGTACCCTCCGCGTTCTGCCCCCGGCGGCTCATGTTCTACCGGCTCGACCGGGTGCAAATCTTCTTCTACGATCCGCTGTTCGAGAATCCCAAAGAAGTCGAGGAGGCACCTGAGAGCCTGGTGCTCTGCTTCTCGGCCCTGGCCGATACCAATCGCCTGAAGCTGCTGCGCCTCATCGGACGTGAAATGATGCCGGCACAGGAAATGGCCCGGCAGCTGGAATTGAACGAGTCCACCGTCTCACGGCATCTGCGGCTCTTGATTGAGGCGGGGCTGGTGGCCCGGGAGCGGCAGGAAGGCAAGTACGTTTACTACAGCCTGCAGCCGGAGCGGCTGGATCAACTGACGTCGGCGGTCAAGGTCTATCTGGGGAGGGAGTAAGGCATGCGGTCGGTATCACGGCAGGTGGGAATTTGGGCGCCGCCCGGACAGCGGCCGGGTGATGATGTGCTGGCACTGGCGGCCGAGGCGGGGGCCCTGGGCGGGGCCAGGGCGCTGGCCCGGTGGCTGGGCGCCCCGGGCGTGGCGCCCGGCAGCACCGACGCCGTCGCCTACGTCCACGGCGAGCGGCACGATCTCTGGTGGGAGTTTCAGCTATCGGCCTCGTTCCGCTGGCAGGCGCACATCCACCGCATGAACCCGGCCTTTGCCGCCCAGCGCCTCACCCGGCTGGCGGGGTACTTCGGCCTGACCGACCTGATGACCCGGCGGGTGGAGTCCCTCAGCCCCGGAGAGCTGGCCCGGGCCAACCTGGCCGTCGCCCTGCTCCCGCAGCCCCACCTGCTGGTCTGGGAGGAGCCGTTCCGCTCCCTGCCCGGCCCTGATTGGATGCAGCTTTGCCGCAGCGTGCGGCGCCTCTGTCGTACCGAAGGCCTCACCGTCATCATGGTCGCCGAAGCACATGAAACCGCCAACGACATGGAGGACATCACAAATGACTGGCTACACCAAACCAGGCCTGACCATCCTGGCGACCGCCACCGGGCTTGGGCTCCTCGGGGCCGGGTTGCTGCAACAGGGACCCATTGGCCTTAGCGGCTTCCTCTGGATCGGGGCGCTGGCCCTGGGCCTGCTCGTGGCCGCCCGTTTCGGCGGGCTGCCACTCACGGGCATGGGGCGCTGGTTCCTGGTGCCCGCCGTCCTCTTCACAGGCGCCGCCGTCTGGCGGGGGTCTGAGTTGCTCATGGCCCTGGATTTCTTGGCCCTCTGCGCCGCGATGGTTCTCACCATCCGGGGCGCCCGGGGCGCCAACGTAGCCGAAGGCGGCATCTTCCAGTACGCCATGGGCGCCGCCCTGGCGGGCTTTCAGACCTTCCTCGGCCCCTTCTTCCTCCTGCTTACCGACATCAAGTGGGGCGAACTCCCCCGGGGCAAATGGTCGGAGCGGGGCGCCGCCATCGCCCGGGGCCTGCTCATCGCCCTGCCCCTGCTGCTCATCTTCGGCGGGCTCTTCGTGGCGGCCGACGCCGTCTTTGCGCAAATGACCGACCGGGTCGTCACCGAGGGCCTCGTGAACAACGTCGGACACGTCTTCCGGGCGCTGCTTTGGGGCGGTCTGGCTGCCGGGTTCCTGCGGGCGACTCTGCTCGCTACGGAGCCCGCCCTGCCCGACGCCCGGCGCCCCGCTTCCCTCAGCTTCGGCGCCATCGAAACCGGCGTCATTCTGGGGCTGCTCAACGCACTCTTCCTTACGTTCGTGGTCATTCAGTTCCGCTACTTCTTCGGCGGCGCCGCCCTGGTGGAAGCGACCACGGGGCTCACCTTCGCCGAGTATGCCCGCAAGGGGTTCTTCGAACTGGTAGGCGTGGCGGCCCTGGTGCTGCCGCTGCTGCTCGGCCTGCACTGGCTTCAGCCCCCGGCCGAGGCGGAGGGCGGCGGGAGTTCCCGGCGCCTCTTCCGGGCCCTGGCCGGCGCTCTGAGCGCCCAGCTCGCCGTCATCATGGCCTCCGCCTGGCAGCGTATGATGCTCTACCAGCGCGAGTACGGCCTCACCGAACAGCGCCTCTTCGCCACCGCCATCATGATCTGGCTGGCCATCCTGATCCTCTGGTTCCTCGTTACGGTGATACGGGAACGCCGTGACCGCTTTGTCATCGGCGCCGTGCTCAGCGGTTTCGTCATGCTGGCCGCGCTGCACCTGACTAACC
>JARBUG010000061.1 GCA_029239785.1 Symbiobacteriaceae bacterium
GCCGAGAGCCCGCTTACTTCGACCTCCATCTTCTTGAACTTGCCCAGGCCGTAGTCGTAATGATTTTCGGCTGTGTTTGCGAAGATGAAGTCGGGCCCTGGTGTTTTGCGGCTCTCTTCGATGACGTTGCGCGCGACCTCGCGGTCGGCCAAGTAGGGGCTGTTGTACTCCTGCTTCATGAAGTCAATGGAGATGAACTTGCCGAAGCCGAAGTTGCGGTAAACGTTCTTGCTGTTGAAGAACCAGCTGGCCCACGGGCTGATGGCCGTGGTCGAGTACCCGCCCCGGGCAAAGATGGAGGCCAGCGAATCGACCGGCCGCTTGATGTGGCTTTCGTACGCCAGAACCCCGTCGGGCAGGAACTTCATGGACAGGCCCGTGAGAACTTCGAGCTCGACGTTGGCCGTGCCGCCCGCGAACTCGGACGAAAGCATCGTTCCACTTGAGTAGTTCGTTTGGAGCGAGCGGAAGAAGGGCAGCGGGTCTTGGCTGAACTTGGCGCCTGGCAGCGTTGTGGGGTCAAAGAGAGACTCGCTCAGCACCAGGATGACGTTGGGCTGTCGCTCTTCGGCCGGGGGCGGCGGGGTGTCAGCCGTGGGTTCGCCCTTCAGGAAGTCGGAGACATCGGCCATGGCGGGCTTGCTAATGGGCGCACCGCCGACCATGAAGCGAAGGTTGTCGGTCAGGGAGAGGAGAAAGCCGTCAGTCCGGACGTGGTGCGCCTGGTCCCAGGGGGAGCCTTCGCCGGCCATGACCCTGGCGGCGGCCCCGGGCGGAGTGATAAGCAGGAGGGCGAGCAGGCCCGCGGCAAGGCCGGCGGGAATGGCCCGCTCTTTCCAGCACACCTTGCGGGGCAATACCTCCAGCTTGTGGAGGAGCACAGTCCCCAGCGCCACGAACCCGACCAGGCCTAAAATGAGCGAGATGCTGAACACATCGCCCCAGTTGACCACGTCGACCGCTTCGCCCGCAACCGCCAAGTCCTGCGGAAGAAAGGGGCGACCCATGAGCTTCAGCTTGACACCGCTGACAGCGCCGAAGACCAGGGTGATGGCGCCCACTACCCAGAATGCGACGCGCAAATGGCCGGTGGGCAGAGCGACCAGAGCCAGCAGACAGGCGACCAGAGCCGCGTTCAGCAGAAGAAGCGGCAAATGCAGCACGCTCCATGTGAGCGTTTCCAACAGATCGCCGCGGCTGACGGATTCAAGGAAAAAGGTGATTAGCAGCGCGGCGAGAACCCACATATAGCGCTGTTTGAGTATGTCCCAGACTGGGCGCAGGCGCGAAAGCACGGAGTACCGTCTCCCCTTGGGAAAATATTACCATGGTACATCATATCAGCCTGTGAGTACTTGCTCCAGTACTCTTTTATGCCTACGTCACTGAATACGTAATCGGCGTTCCGAAAGTTCTGGGGGACGAGCCGTTATTTCCCAGTAACTTTTCGACAACTTCAGCGTTATGTCGAGCGAGGTGGATCTCTCATGATGCGTAAGGTATTGGGCGTTCTCTTGGCGGCGGCTCTCCTGGCGGGCTGCGGGGCCAATCAGGCAAGACAGGCTCCAGGCCAGGTTGCCGCACCGGGCGCCGTCGAAACCATACCCAACACTGACCAGAGCACCCCCGGCTCCAGCCCGGACACAACCAAGGTCACAGGTGCTCTCCCGAAAATCCTCCACGCTGAGCAGCGCTTCGCCGAGGACTTCCCGGGCGGCGGTTCCTCCCTTGGCGCCAGCACGCTGGTTCCCGGCGACAACCTCTCGCCTGCCGACGACTTTCTCGTGAGCATCAAACTGGACCGGACTCCGGACGCATCCTGGTATGCGGCCATCAAGTACGAAGGCAGTACCGAACCCCCGAACCCGGAAAACCTGAAGGTCGGCCTCATCGAGTTCAGGGTCAACGAAGGCAAGCCTGGTGATGCCGTCACCGTCACGCTGCCCCCGCTCGCAGGCACCGAGCAGACCGTATATCGCTTCAAGCGCATGGCCACCCCCACTGCCACGCTGGAAGTGAACCAGAACGGAACCTGGGAGCCCGCCGCACCGCACGTCGTTTACCCGAACAAGAACCTGCAACTCCGCCTGACCTTCACATCTGCCATGAACCGTAAGATCGTGGAGGCGCGGATGCGGGAGCAAAACCTTACCAAGCAGCATCCGCTCAAGCAAACGGCCCGCCTCACCTGGCAAGACGACCGTACCCTGCTTGTCGACTTTGCCGAGGCGCCCCCGGTCGTCCAGTATTCGCTGGTCGGGGCCTACGACAGCCAGGGACTCTTCCTGACCGGCCCCATTCCCGCCGTCCACACGGGGGCGGCGCCGTACCTGGCCGCCGTGGACCCCGCTACCGGCAAGGAGACCCGCCTCCGCGACGTCATCCCCGAGGTGACATTCGCCCGGCAGTCGCGGGACGGGCGGATGCTCCTCCTCACAGCCTATGACTTGATGGGCGGCCAGGAGTCCTTCACCCGGCCCCGCCTCTGGCTGATGGACCTGGCGAATGGCACAACCCGGTCCATCGACTGGGACTGGCAGGCCCGGTTGGTAGAGACCACGGGCGAAGTGAAGGTCTACAAGTATGAGAACGACGGCACCTACGACCAGGGACCCATCTCGCCGGACGGCACCCAGTGGCTCTTCTACCGCCTCCCCAAGACAGAGACCGTCTCCGGCCAGCTCTTTGATGTGGGCATCGAGGTGCGCACCCCTGACGGCAAGCTGATCAAGGCACTGGAGCCTGTCGCCAAGGTGATGGCCGGCAAGTACGGCTACGGCCGTCCCCAGGCGGTCTGGGCGCCCGACGGTAAGTCAATCATCTTCACGTCCGATATCGACCGGCAGCAGACCGAACTGATTCATATTGATCTGATCACCGGGGCATCCCGCAAAGTCGCCACGGTGCCGTATTTCGCCAACCCGTATTCGTCCGCACGCCTGATGCAGTGGCAGGCCGGACGGGTAATCGCCGGTTCTGCCATCGTCAATGTGGCCTCCGGGCAGATCATCCACAAAGTTGCGGGCAACATGGCGAGCAGGTTCCTCAGTCAGGACGGCAAGTACCTCCTCCTCGCACGCGAGAGTTCATACAACGGCGGCGACTGGGGGCCCATGAGTCTGGTCTCCATAGACACCGGGGCGGTAAACGACCTCGGGGTGGGCATGCCGGCCGGCTGGTCCGCCGACGACAAGGCGCTGGTCATTCGCTGGACCAACTACGAATCCCGCCACATCCCCATGGGCCTGTAGCAAAAAAACGCCCCCGAGCCGGTGCATTGCTGCACGGCCCGGGGGCGGTTTCGCTTCTACCACTCGATCAGGTTGCACTCGGTAACCGGGGCGTTCGGGTCCATCGGCACCCGGAACGACTTGATGCCGCACTTGGGGAAGTCGGCGGTAATCGACCGACCGAACTTCGGCAGGCTGATCGTCGCCGTCGTCGCCACACCGTTGGTCTCGTAGGCCCGGACGATCAGATCATCGCCATCCTCCGCCTTCTTCACGGCGCTGACGATGATATTCGCCTTGTCCACCGCGATGAAGGAATCGGTCTGGGGCAGGTCGCCGTCGTGGTACGTCTCCACAATCGCCACAGGGCGGGCGTTCAGCTCGGCGGCCCGGCGGACCGTCTCCCCCTGTTCCCAGCCGCCCACGTGGGGCAGCAGGGCGTAGGTAAAGCGCTGAATTCCCTGGTCCATGTAGGTGTAGTGCTCGCCCGGCACCGGCACGAAGGGGTCGTGGTGGGCGTAAATCGGGCTGCGCAGCACCGTCATCGACAACTCCCGCTCCTTGATCGAGAAGGAGTACTTCCCGTCATTCAGCAGGCTGAGGCCGTAGAGCGACTGGTTCGTCCGCAGCACGCCGGACAGGTCGATCCAGTTCTGGCCGGGCTCCTCCTCGCCGTTGACCGGCCGCTCGATATGGCCGTACGACGCCTCGTAGGTCGCCCGGGGGAAGTGCAGATCGGTCGGGAAGCGCAGCTTGAGCAGCTTGTGGTGCTCCCGCCAGTCCACCGTAACGGCGACGTCGACCTGGTTCAGATCCTTATACACGGTGAAGTCCTGCATAACGGTGGAGAGTCCGTAGCCGGACGTGACGCGCAGGACCGCCTTGACCGGCCCCTGCTCCACCAGCTTAACCGACTTGACGGCAAACGACCCAATCTCCTTATCGAAGATGGTGACGCCGTGGCTCCAGGTGTCGCTGTGATCTTCAATGACGGCCAGGCGGGCGCCGCCCCCGGGGATGATGGCGAACTGGACGGCCTTGTCCAACAGCTTAATGGTGCCCGTGCCGGGGTCGACTTCCAGGCGGAGCCGGTCGTTCTCGAGGGCGTAGGCCTCGGTGTGGACGTTGGCGAATGCCTGGCGGGGCGGGGCTTCCTTGGTCATCAGCCGGTAGGTCCGGTAGCCCATGGGCGGCAGTTCAGCGATGAAGTTGAGCCGCCGGCGCCAGCTGCTGACCGTGGCCAGCGAGCGCAGGCTCTGCCAGGGCACCTGGTTGCCCTGCTCGTCGAGCAGGACGTAGGTATCTTCCAGTTTGGAGCCTTCCAGCTCCACGTTGGCCCGGACCGGCCAGGCGTGCGGGTTGAAGACCACGATGGGGCGCATGCCCTCGACCTGGTCGATCTTCACACGCCAGCTCATGGACTGAACGGCGTGGTTGAGCGCCCGGGCGCCAAGCGACATCGCCTCGCCATGCATGTCGCGGGCGTCGTCGTAGGCAGGCTCCAGGCTGGTGCCGCCCATGATGTCGTGGAACTGGTTGAAGAGCACGTTCTTCCATGCCAGGGTGAAGTCGTTCCGGGGGTAGGGCTGGCCCGTGACCCGCTCTGCCAGGGCGGAGAGCTTTTCGGCCGTGATCAGCAGATTTTCGCCCTGCCGGTTCCACTTCTTGATGCCCGAGTGGACGGCGTAGCAGCCCACGGCATGGTACTGGAGGTCGTCGTGGACGACGGGGATGGGCAGGTCACGCTGCTCGATCGCGGCAAAGTAGCGGTTAGGCGAGGAGATTTCAAGGGTGGGGAACTCGGGGTCGGCGTTCCAGTGCGCGATCTTTTGCAGATTCGCCTTGGTGGGGCCGCCGCCGTGGTTGCCCACGCCGTAGAAGCACATCATTTCGTCGAAGGGCTCTTTCAGTTCGCCCATGCACTTAACCAGGTGGGAGCGGATCTCCTCAGGGCCGGACAGGTACTCAAAGGGGATGCGGAAGGTGAGAACGCGGGAGCCGTCGTCGGACTCCCACCAGAAGAGCCGGCCGGGGAGCCCCTTTTCGTGGGGGCCGGGGCGCATGAAGGTGTAGTAGTCCATGCCGCTCTGCTTCAGAATCTGGGGGAGCATGCCGGCGTGGCCGAAGGAGTCGGGGTTGTAGCCGACTTTGGCGGTGACGCCGAACTTCTCCTGGAAGTAGCGCTGGGCGTAAAGCGCCTGCCGGGCGAAGGATTCGCCGGAAGGAATGTTGCAGTCAGGTTGAATCCACCAGCCGCCGACGATCTCCCAGCGCCCTTCCTGGATGCGCTGCTTGACCTCCTCGAACATGGCGGGGTCGTTCTGCTCGACCCACTCGTAGAAGGCGGCCGAGCTCCCGGTAAAGATGAAGTCGGGGAACTCCTTCATGCGGTCGAGGGCCGAACGGAAGGTGGCCTTGATCTCCTGGTAGCCTTCCTGCCACTGCCAGAGCCAGACGGGGTCGATATGCGCGTTGCCGATCATGTGCAGCTTCTTCTGTTTCACTTTGACTGTGCCTCCGTGTGGGGATCTTTTTACCACAGAGTTCACAGAGGACACTGAAACTAGGCCGTTCCCTGCGGGCCTTTTTATATATGTCCGCGGATTTGCGGATTACGCGGATTTCGGATCCAACGCGGATTACCAGGTAAATCTTTCCCAGTAAATATATGATATTTTTTGTCCCCAAATCCGCGTTTGTCCCCAAATCCGCGTAATCTGCGTAATCCGCGGCTATAAAATGAAGACCCACAGGGACGAACCAGGTTTCAGTGTTCTCGGTGTCCTCAGTGGTAAAAGAAATGTCCCGATCTAAACCGTTACCCGAACCGAAGCCAGGCCCCAGGCGGGGACCGGCACCTTCACTGATCCATCAGCTTCAACCGGTAGCGGCGAAACGTCCTGTTCCAACAAATCGACCAACGTCGCCGAACGCACCGGGCGCCCCGGGAAGCGGACCACGCCGACGGTCGCCGCCCCGCTGATCTCCTGGAGCCGCACCACGAACCCATCCGGGGCAGCGCCCTTGATCGTGGAGATGACCACATTGGTTGGCCCGACCTCAGCCAGGCGGCCGCCAACCGGGGCCTCGTACGGCGCCGCTACGGCACGGAAATCCTGGAAGCTGATACGGTGGCCGTACAGGGGCCGCCGGGCCGTCCAGCCCAGGCGGTGGGCCTGGTCCTTGCTAATCTGCCGGGCGCTGGTCAGGCGGTAACGCCACTCCGTCAGCCCACCCTGTGACGCCTTGTAGTTCGTATGCCAGTAGTTGGTCATTACGTAGCTGAAAATGCGCCCGCCTGTCAGGTCGGCCTCCACGGGCCAACGCCCCCGCACGATGTCGCCTACGCAGAAGAGCGGCACATCCGGCGAGCAGATCAGCACATCGGCGGTCGGGTCGGAGACGTGAATGCCGGTCTGGAGCGGCAGCCACTCCTTGCAGCCCCCGGGCAGCTGCTCCCGGTCCCAGTCGACCCAGCCCAGCTGCGCATCGCTGGTCACCGCGGCCCCGGGCATGGCCAGGGGGAAGGCGACGTAGACCGCTTCCTTACTCCGCTTATCCACCTTGTTCAGCGAGTACTGTACATCCAGCGCCTTCTCCCGGCTGGGCAGGCTCCAGGTCACAGTCAGGTCGCCGCAGGCGGTCTTCCCGGTCAAAACGACCCGGGCGCCCAGAGCGTCACGCTCCACCCGCCCGACCTGGTACGCAAACTCCCGGCTGACCGCCGGCTTGCCCAGGGGCAGGTTGTTCTGATTCGAAATCAGCCGGGTGCCCTCGCCGCCCTCGGCATAGACCAGCTGTCCGAACTCACCCTGGTTGAGGGGGCGTTGCAGTTCCTTGTCATACCAACTGGCGACGGCGCCCCGGGCCGGGTCAATCTCCACCCGATACCAGTCGTTCTCCAGCACCACCGGGCCAGCGCCCAGGTTCTCCACCGCCGGGGGCAGCACGCCGCCCCGGTTCTGGAGCACAAAGCGCCTGTAGCTCAGCCCGTCCACCTCGGCCCAGAACCGGACCACGGCCTGCGACTTCATCCCCCGCTCGACCACCGCCGGCACTTCCCGGCCGGTGGCCGGGTCGATCAGCACCTCGCCCGGGGCGATCTCGGCGAGCGCAGCGCCCGCCACCCGCCAGCTATGCGGGTTGTAAACGACCACCTCGCGCCCATCGTTGTTCCAGTTCAGGCTGTGGCGCACCGCCGCCACGTGCAGGAGCCGCTTCGCCCAGGCCGCAGCGCCGTCGGCGAAGCCTTTCTTGACCGCCCATTGGTCCTGCGCCAGCAGGGCGTCCGGCTCGGAAGCGCTCAGGAAGGCGCCCCAGGTATGCTCATCGTAGAGCAGCACCTGCCGCCAGGCCTCGTCAAACTGCCCTGCCGGGAACTGCCAAGTCGGGTTATGGATCACCGCCAGCGACTCCAGCCGCTCGGCTGCGGGCAGGTCGGACTGGGCCTGGCGCGCAACCACCGTCTCGTTAAAGGACGAGAGCGCACCATCTTCCCAGTAGGCCCCGCCGTCGCCCTTGAACGAGGCAAACTCCCCGCCCCACCCATCCTCCACGTAGTGGAAGAAAGAGGAGACATCACTCAGCACAAGGCGGGGGTACGCATAGGTCGCGTTCCACTGCGCCACAAAGTCCGCAGGCTGCGGGTCGATATCGGTATTGTCGGCCTCCATGCCGTATAGCATGACGGCGTCCGGCTTGTACTCGTGGCGGTCGTACTCCTGGAGCCACAGGTCGAGGCCCCGGGCCGCCGACGACAACGTAGGCGGGCTGCCGCAGACTTTCCGCAGCTCGCAGTACATTTTCGCCAGCCAGACCAGTACCCGACCACCCGCCGGCCCTTCCCACCAGAACGGCGAGACCCGGTGCAGGTTGCCGTTCAGCCGGAACGGACCCCGGTCCTGGTTGTCGGCATGGGCCACGTACCGGACCCCCGCCCCGCTCAGCACATCCGGGAATGCGGAGGTAATGGAGGCCACATCCACGACCGAGACAAAGTCGCTGCCCAGGCCCAGGGGTCGGAGCATGCCGTCGGTCACCGTGAGGTTACGGATCAGGTCTTCCAGGGCCGCCGTGTGAGTCAGAATGTCCGCGTAGTTGGCGGCGACGCTGATCAGGCCCCGCTTAACCAGCGAGACCAGCCGCGAGCGCTGCGCCTCCGACCGGGTCGCCAGCCACGTCTCCAACGCCCAGGACGAGTCCAGGTGATACGTAAACCCCTTCGAAGCGGCCAGCTCAATCGCCGTGTCGATGTTCCGGCAGAGTCGTTCCGCCACTTCCCACTGCCGGTGCGTATACCCGATGTCGGTGTGGGCGTGGGGCGTCAGGTAGACGTTGAACTTCCGCCGTCGGCGCACCGTGCCGGATGCGGCCAGGCCCGCACCGTCCAGGGACCAGGCAACAGCCTCATCCGCCGGGCCATCGGCCAGCAGGAACGGCAGCCGAATCTGGCCAAACGCAGCCGCAGGCAGCGCAAAAGGCACGTGCTGATCACCGATGCGCAGCACGGCCTCGCCGCCCGCAAAAGCGCCGCCCACAGCGATATACAACCAGCACTGCTCCCACAGCCGCCCCTCGCCGTCCCGGGTGTAGACGAACGAGGGCTCCACCTCAACGGAAGCGGCGCTCGCGACATCAGCCCCAAACGACAGCCCCTGGTAGACGAAGCCGGCGGCATTCGCCATTCGGTCGAGCCGCTGGCGCGCCGCAAACTTCTCCACGAAAAGCCAATCATCATGCCCGTCCCGAGCGGTAAAGGCAATCTGATTCGTCCCGCGCCGCAACAGCGACGCCGGAATCAGCACATCCGTCTCGCCGTCGTTGTAGATCGCCGCATGCAATCCCGCATGCAGCCGGATCTCCCCGGACGTCGACGGCCGGGGCCGGAGCCAGACCTGCCCCGCCACCCCGTTCACCGCAACCTCCAGGTAGGCCAGCCGCGGCGCCACCGTCAAGTACGCCAGATGCAAACCGTATGTACCCGCCGGTTCCTCATCCAACGAAAACTCCACCGTGTACGTGAACGCCCGGTACCCCGCCTCCGGGTCCGCCTCCGAAGGATGAAAAAGGGGCCACTGCTGCGGCCCCTCCCATTCCCCGTCGGTCGCGCGCCAGACAAAACGCCCTGGCCGATCCGGCTGCGTATAGTTGTTGTCGAAGGACTGCACCGACCAGAGAATGCGCTCCTTATCCATGCGTCACCTCAGCGAGCGCCCAGTCATCGATCCGCTCACAAATCATGTGGATCAGCAGAATGTGCATCTCCTGAATGCGGGCGGTCGTCTTTGCCGGCACCACCACCGTGTAGTCGGCCAGGTCCTTGACGACACCGCCGCTGCCGCCGGTAAAGGCGATCGTGACGGCGCCCCGCTCCTTGGCGGCCTCCAGCGCCTTCACCACATTCGGTGAGTTGCCTGACGTCGTGATGCCAAAGAGCACGTCGCCCTTGGCCCCCAGCGCCCGGACCTGGCGGGAGAAGACCTCGTCAAAGGCGTAATCGTTGCCGATGCAGGTCAGGGCCGATGAATCGGTGGTCAGGGCGATGGCCGCCAGGGGCGTCCGCTCCCGGCGGTACCGGCCCGTCAGTTCCGCCGCAAAGTGCTGCGCATCGGCCGCACTGCCGCCGTTGCCGCAAACCAGCAGCTTGCCGCCCAGGGCGAGGGCGCTGACAATCGCCTGCGCCACCTCCTCGACCAGGGGCAGCAGCGCCTCGGTCTGCCGGGCTACCTCGATATGCTCCTCCAAATACCCGCGCAGTTGATCAGACACCGACGCCCACCTCCGAACCGGTAGTCCCAATCCGCTCCAACGCCACGGCCACGGCGCCCAGCACGCCCACCTGGCCGCCCAGCTGGGCCGGCACAATCTCCACCACTTCGGTGAGCGGCCCCATCGCCCGGCTCATGGCAATCCGCCGAATCGGGTCAAACAGGGTGCTGCCAAAGTTCGTAATGCCGCCGCCCAACACCACCCGCTTCGGGTTGAAGATGTTAATCACGTTGGCAATGCCCGTACCCAGGATCTCCATGGTCTCATCCCAGATGCGGACCGTGAGGGGATCGCCGGCCCGCAGCGCCGCATCGATCGCCTCGCCGTTGATCAGCTCCGGACTCCCGGCGATCTCAAGCAGCAGCGAACGCTCACCGGCCTCTACCGCCTCCCGGGCCCGGGCCGCGATGTTGGTGCCCGAGGCGTACGCCTCCAGGCAACCCCGGCCGCCGCAGTTGCAGTCACGGCCGTCAAAGGCGACCGACATATGCCCGATTTCGCCGGCATTGCCGTTCTCGCCCTGGTAGAGCCGCCCCCCGATGATGATGCCGCCGCCGATGCCGGTGGAGATGGTCAGGTAGACCAGGTTATCCACCCCGCGCCCCGCCCCGAAGCGATGCTCGCCCAGTGCCGCAGCGTTGGCGTCATTATCCAGGTAGACCGGAATGCCCAGCGCCTCGTGCAACCGCTGCACCAGGGGAATATCGACCCAACCGGGCAGGTTGGGAGGCTCCTTGATCACGCCGGTGTGCGGGTCAAGCGGACCGCCGCAGCCGACACCGGCAGCGATGATCTGGTCCCAGGGCACGCCGGAGTTTTCCACGGTGAGCCGGCAAAGGTCGATCAGCCGGTCAATCACCCGATCAGGCCCCTCGTGCGCCAGCGTAGGGACGCGATCTTGCGATACTTGGCTCCCGTCTATGGCCACCACACCGGCGGCCAGCTTCGTGCCGCCGATATCGATGCCGAGAACGTAGCGCTTGCTGCCGGGTCCGGCCACAGGAATCCTCTCCTTTATTTACCCCTTGATGCCGCTGACCGCAGCACCTTCAACAAAGTAATCCTGGAAGACGGCGTAAATCACAACCACCGGAATCATAACGACCACCGAGGCGGCCATGATGTACTGCCAGTAGATATCGGACTGGCTCCGGAAGAGGGCCAGGCCGATCTGCAAGGTGTAGAGCTTTTCATCGGTCAGGTAGAGCACCGGTCCCACGTAATCGTTCCAGGCACCTTCAAAGGACCAGATGGCCACGGTAGCCAGCGCTGGCTTCGAGAGCGGCATGGCGATCTTCCACCAGATCCAGCCTTCGTTCGCACCGTCAATGCGGGCCGCTTCCATAAGTTCCTCCGGCAGACCCAGAAAGAACTGACGCAGCATGAACGTAAAGAAGGCGCTGGCGAAGAACGAGGGCACAATCAGCGGCAGGTAGGTGCCGACCCAGCCCAGCTTGGCATAGAGCACGTACTGGGGGATCATCGTAACCATGCCGGGGATCATCATCGTCGAGAGCAGGATCATGAAGAGCACATTCTTGCCCGGGAAGCGCAGGCGGGCGAAGCCGTAGGCCGCCAAGGAGTTGGACAGAATGGTGCCGATAACCACGGCAAACGCATAGAGCGCCGTGTTAATGGTGTACCGCGTAAACGGAACGACCGTCCAGGCCTTGGCGTAGTTCGCCCAGACCAGCGGCTTCGGAATCCAGACGGGCGGATAGACCATCACCTGCTCGTTCGCCTTGAGCGAGGTGGAGAGCATCCACAGCACCGGGAAGACGATGAACGCGGAGATGGCCAACAGGAGCAGAACCACAAAGCCCTTCCAGAGCCACGTGCGGAGAGTCTTGGCGCGCCGGGAACGGGTCAGTTCGCTGTGATCCATGTTGACTGATGCCATGGCCGGCTACCTCCTCTCTCCTTCGTAGTAGACCCACTTGTTCGAGACATAGAACTGAATGGCCGTAACAATCAAGGTCATGAAGAGCAGCACCCAGGCCATGGCCGAGGCATAGCCCATCCGGGACTCCGTGAACGCGACTTTCCACATGCGCAGGCCGTAGAAGAGCGTTGAGTACGACGGGCCGCCGTTGCCGCCGTCGGAAACGATGAGGGCGGTCGACCAATACTGGAGGGCGCCGTTGATGCCCGTGACCAGCTTAAAGAAGATGGTCGGCGAGAGCAGCGGCAGCGTAATCTTGAAGAACTGGCGTGCGCCAGTGGCGCCGTCGATTTCGGCGGCTTCATAAAGCTGCTTCGGAATGCCCTGCAGGCCAGCCAGGTAGACCAGCATGCCGCCGGCGGCGCCCCAGGCGCTCATGATGATCAGGGCGGGCTTGGACCACTCGGGCGCCGCAAACCAGAGCGGCGGGTTGTCGACCCCGATGAAACGCAGGAACGTGTTGACAATGCCGGCCTGGGGGTTGAAAACCCACATCCAGAGCAGGATGACCGCCACGCCGGTCAGGATTTTCGGCAGGTAGAAAACAGTCCGGAAGAAGCGCTGGAACGGGATGTCCTGGTTGAGCAGGACGGCAGAAACTACGCCCACGGCCACGCCGATGGGCACGGCGAACACCGCGAAGTAGAGCGTGTTCTTCAGCGAAATCATAAAGTACTGGTCGGTTGTAAAGAGGCGCCGGTAGTTGGACAGACCGACCCAGTCCATGGTGAAGGCGCCGTCATAGTTGGTAAAGCTGGAGTAAAGCGAGAAGATCATCGGACCGGCAACGAAGACCAGGAACCCAATCAGCCAAGGTGCGATGAACAGGTAACCCATGAGTGCCTCGGATTTCCGCATGGAACTCATTTTCTTCGGTGATGATGCTTTGGCCAAGGTTCCACCTCCTCGGGAGGCCTGATAGATTGGGGACGCCCCGGGCTGGTCGCCCGGGGCGTCGCCGCGGTTTCGGGTGCCTACTTGCCCGCGTTATCCTTGACCATCTGTTCGATGGCCTTCTGGGCCTCATCAAGGGCGGCCTTGGCGGTCGCCTTGCCAGCGAACACGTCGTCCGTAGCCTTCTGGGTGGCGGTGCCGTAGTCCATAGCAGCCAAAGGCCGCGGGTAGAAGATGGTGTTGGGCATGTTGCCCATCATGGCCGTGAAGACCGGATCGTTGATGCCCTGGGCGGCCTTCTGCCAGCCAGGCATGTCGTACTGCTCAGCAGCCCAGACGCCAGCGGCCTCAGTGGCCAGGTACTTGGCGAAGGCATAAGCTTCCTTCGGGTTCTTGGCGTTGGCCGGGATCTCGATGCCGAAGCCGCCGGCCCACGAGGTAGCGGGGTGCTGCTTGCCGTCCTTGGTGGGGACGGGAACCATGCCGTACTCCATGTTCGGGGCATACTTCTTGATCTGAGCAGCGAAGGTAGCAACGTCGACCCGCATGGCGACCTTGCCGGTAATGAAGGCGTCGTTGGCGCCGCCCTGGAAGGTGGCCTTGAAGGCGGTGTAGGCTTCGTTGGTGTAGCGGTCGTTCCACTTCTTCATCCACTCAAGGGTCTCAATGGCGACCGGGTTGTTGACCTGGGGCTTGGTCATGTCGGCGTTCCACAGGGTGGTCTTGTTGTTCAGGACCCAGAGGGCGAAGTCGTTCCCGGGGTGGAAGCCAACCCGCTCCAGGGTCTTGCCGTTCTTCTTGTCGAGCTTGTCGGCAGCGGCCCAGAGGTCATCCCAGGAGACAGGGGCCTTGGCGGGGTCGAGGCCGACTTCCTTAAACGCAGCCTTGTTGTAGAAGAGCATGCGGGTGTCGGTCACGAAGGGCAGGCTGTACTGCTTGCCGTTGTAAGTACCGGCAGACCAAGGAGCGGCGAAGAACTCGCCCTTGATGGCGTCGGCGCCCTGGGCGCTCAGATCGAGGTTCTGCTTCTTCGAGGCCCGCTGCTGAGCGGTGAAGGCGTCCAGAACGGCCACGTCAGGCGCGTTGCCGGCGGTCACGCCAGCCTGGAACTTAGTGATGATCTGGTCGAACGGAACGGCGGTGTACTTGACCTGGATGTTGGGGTTCTTGGTGTTCCAGGTCTCAATGATCTTGTTGATCGTCGGGCGGCGCTGCTCCGAAGACCAGTGTCCCCAGAACTCGAGCTCAACTTTCTTCTGCTCAACAGGAGCCGTGGGGGTCGGGGTGCTAGGAGCGGGGGTCTCTTCCTTCTTGCCACCGCAACCGGCGACGATGGAGACGGCGAGCGCAGCAGTCAGGGACGTTGCGAGGAACTTACGCCAATTCATACCCATGTGTCCTCCTCTGCAATCGTTCTCTACATTTGAAATGGTGCACTACTTGATCCGGGTCTATGACAAGTGCTCTGCCGGCTCTCTCGCGGGACCGGCAACACTTTTGTCACCTATTAGACCCTCTCGGCATGGGCCGGTCAAGATCGGGCCCACGCCTGACGGGTTACGGCACCCATTGAGGGTGCCTAGACCCTCTCGGCACGGGCCGGTCAAGATCGGGCCCACGCCTGACGGGTTACGGCACCCATTGAGGGTGCCTAGAGTTCAGCGGGGCTCAGGTCGACGGGACCCCGGAAGAGTCCGGCCAGCACCAGGGCGGCTGCACCGGCGAGCAGGAACTGGTCGCCCAGGGCCGAGGGGACGATGCGCACATCCTGCGAGAGCACCGAGAAGGCCCGGTTTCGGCCCAGCTCCAGCGCCCGTTCCAGCACGGCGTCGCTGTGCTGCGCCAGCCGTCCGCCCAGGACAATCAATTCCGGGTTGTACATATTGACGATATTGGCGACTGCGATGCCGAGCGCCCGCCCGCTGATATCGAGCAGGTCAGCGGCGAGTTTGTCGCCCTGGCTGGCCGCTTCGAGCAGGTGGTGCACATCGATGGCGGTGTCGCCGGCGCCATGCTGCGCCAGGACGCTGTCGACGCCCCGGCGAATCTCCTCGCCGGCCCGCCGTGAGAGCGCAAAGCCGGATGCGATCGCCTCGAGGCAGCCGTAGTTGCCGCAGGAGCAGCGGGGTCCATCTACATCGATCGTGGTATGGCCGATTTCGCCGGCGCCGCCGTGACGGCCCCGGTAGAGATGACCCCCGGTAATGATGCCGCCGCCGATACCGGCGTCGACGATGATGAAGATGAGGTCAAGGACACCTTGTCCGGCACCGAACCAGACTTCACCGAGCGCTGCCGCGTTGCCGTCCTTTTCGATGGTGACAGGCAGGCCGGTGGCCTTTTCGAGCATCTCCCGCAGGGGGACGTCGCGCCAGCCGATCATGTTGGGCGGGGTGAGCAGGACGCCAGTGCGGCTATTGAGGGGGCCGGGGGCTGCGACACCGAGGCCTTCCACTTTCTCCTTGGGGATGTTGGCTTCAGCCAGCAGGGCGTCTATGGCCCGGCTGGTCGCAGCCACGACATCGGCCGGGGAAGTGCCGGGGTCTTTTGGTTCTTCGGTCTGTATGATCAGTCTGCCCGTCAGGTCGAAAATGCCGACGATCAGGAGCGTGCTTTGCAGTTCACACCCGATGACGTAGCGGGCGGTGGGGTTGAGGGTGAGGAGCACGGGTTTGCGCCCGCCGCTGGATGTGCCGAGTCCGACTTCCTGCACCAGGCCTTCTTCGACCAGGTCGCCCACCGCGTTGGTGACGGTGGTGAAGTTGAGACCGGTGATTCGTTTGACATCGGCCCGGGAGATGGGGCCTTGCCGCCGGATGAGGTCGAGCACCAGTGAACGGTTCCATTTGCGAATCAGGTCGCTGTTTCCGGTAACAACGTGTCCGTTCAACGGTGCACACCCCTTTGTCTATCACCAGGAGTAAATTCCCGGTTTGGTGGCCGTATTGCTAGAGATTTTCTCGGTTTCGGCCGGTTAAGAGGTCGAACTTACTCTAGCGCTTAGATTAATTGGCGGCAGTGAGGCGAATTCCTCCTTCCTCCGATGGATTTCACATTAATTTTTTCCCTTAACAAAGTGGGGAGGATATTTTGCCGCAGTCTCATATGGATCGAACTGAATGCAACTGACGCCCCGGGCTGGCAGCCCGGGGCGTCGTCGCGGTTATGGAGCTTTACTTGCCCGTGTTGTCCTTGACCATCTGCTCGACGGCCTTCTGCGCTTCGTCCAGGGCGGCCTTGGTGGCAGCCTTGCCGGACATCACATCGTCAACAGCCTTCTGAACGGCCGTGCCGTAGTCCATGGCGGACAGGGGCCGCGGGTAGAAGATGGTGTTGGGCATGTTGTCCAGCATCGCCTTGAAGACCGGGTCGTTGATGCCTTCAGCAGCCTTCTTATAGCCGGGGAAGGAATACTGCTCGGCAGCCCAGACAGCGGCGCCTTCGGTCGCCAGGTACTTAGCGAAGGCGTAGGCTTCCTTGGGGTGCTTGGTGTTGACCGGAATTTCGAGCTGGAAGCCACCGGACCAGGCCGTGGCGGGGTGCTGCTTGCCATCCTTGGTGGGGATGGGAACCATACCGTACTCCATGTTCGGGGCGTACTTCTTGATCTGAGCAGCGAAGGTCGCGACGTCGATCTTCATGGCAATCTTGCCGCTGATGAAGGCGTCGTTGGCACCGCCCTGGAAGGTCGCCTTGAAGGCGGACCAGGCTTCGTTGCCGTAACGGTCGTTCCACTTCTTCATCCAGTCGAGGGTCTCAACCGACACCGGGTTGTTGATCTGGGGCTTCTCCATCTTGGCGTCCCAGAAGGCGGACTTGTTGTTCAGGATCCAGAGGGCGAAGTCAGAGCCGAAGTTGGGATGGAACCCAACCCGCTCCAGGGTTTTGCCGCTCTTCTTGTCGAGTTTGTCAGCCATGGCCCAGAGGTCATCCCAGGAGACCGGCCCCTTGTTGGGGTCGAGGCCGACTTCCTTGAAGGCCGCCTTGTTGTAGAACAGCAGGCGGGTGTCGGTGTAGAAGGGCAGCGAGTACTGCTTGCCATTTAAGGTGCCGGCAGACCAAGGGGCAGCGAAGAAGTCGTTCTTGAGGGAGTCGGCGCCCAGGGCGCTCAGATCAAGGTTCTGCTTCTTGGCAGCCCGCTGCTGGGTGGTGAACACGTCCAGAACGGCCACGTCAGGAGCGTTGCCGGCGGTCACGCCAGCCTGGAACTTGGTGATGATTTGGTCAAACGGAACAGCTGTATAGTTGACCTGAATGTTGGGGTTCTTCTCATTCCAGGTCTGGATGATCTTGTCGATCGTCGGGCGGCGCTCCGCCGAGGCCCAGTGTGCCCAGAATTCCAGCTGAACTTTCTCCTGCGGAGCAGGAGCCGGGGTGTTGGTGGTGCTACCAGGGGCAGGGGTCTCCTCCTTCTTGCCACCGCAGCCGGTGACAAGGGAGATGGCGAGTGCTGCGGTCAGAGACGTGGAGAGGACTTTACGCCAATTCATACCCATGTGTTCCTCCTTCGTAATCGTGCTCCATATTCGATCTGATACTCTTGTGGTCCGGATCTATGACAGGTGTCGTACCAGTTCACGAGACCGGCCGCACTTTTGTCACGCAACACCCAGTGTTACCGGACACCACCTGTCCGGCAACTGTGCACACCTCTTTGTCTATCAATAGTAGTAAGATCTCCAATCTTCGACCGTCCGACCTTAGGTCTTGGGCGTTTTAACCGGAGACGGAGCCCAACTTTGTTTAATGCCTATACTAATTGGCGAACGAAGGACGGATTCCTCCTACTGTAGATGGATCTCGTATTGATTTTTTCCTTGACCGATCTTCAACGTCATTTGTCGGATTTTCTGAATGAATCTTCAATGTAGGTGCAGATCATTTCTTGCATACTCCATGTTCCTAATTGCCCGTTGGGTACAAGGAGATCCGAAGGCCCCGACGAAATTAACCGCCAGCCTTACATAGCACTAGGAGGAGTAGCGATGATTGCACACTTGATCCGACACGGCGAGAAGGCACCGGGCTCGGGAGACCTGGGGCTGTCGGCCACGGGTGCCGCCCAGGCCGACCGCACCGGTCAGAGCCTGGCCGGCCGGAAGATTGACCGCCTTTATGCCAGCCCGCTGAAGCGGACGATGGAGACGGCGGCGGGCATCAGCCAAAGGATTGGCCTGTCGCCCGTGGTGACCGCCGAGGTCCGCGAGCGGCTGATTTACGGCGACCGCCCTGGCGAGACGCCCGAGGAATATGTCGTTCTCTTTGACAAGACCAGCCGCGAGCGCGACTACACGCCGCCGAATGGTGATTCGTCCCGTGCGGCTGGGGAACGCTTGCTGCGCTTCCTCCGTGGTTGCTGGCAGGATTTTGCGGACGGGGAGATTGTTGTCGCCACCCACGGGGCGATTATTACCGATATGCTCTTGAACCACTTTACGGCTGAGGAACTGAATGAGATGGTTCCCGGGTGCCTGGCTTACCCCAACTGTGGCATTACAACGGTCTCCTTTGACGGGGAGCGCCTGACCATTCTCCGCCTGACCGATGTGAGCCACCTCGAGGACCTGGTCGAACGAAGCGATTTCGCATAGAGCGGGGAAGGTTTGGCAACATCCGTAAACGCGGCGTTATTGGCATGTGCCTGACCACTTCCCCCAACTTCGCCCGTCGCCTACGTAAAAACAATGAGGACCCGCGAGCATTTCGCGGGTCCTCAACTTTGTGCTTCCTGCTGCGACCAGCCCGATGTTGCTGGCGACAAGGCAACCCAGGCGGGCCCCGGCTTCAGTCATGGTTTGCATAGTTCGGCCCTATTTGGCGAGGGGTCGGGGTTTGAGGAGCATCGGGGACTAGATGCTAATCGCCCCGGACCGGAAATCGCTAGCCCCGAGCTTGACGTTGACCACCGCAGGCTTCCCGGCGGCAAAGGCACGCTCCAGGGCCGGGCGGATTTCATCGGGGTGCTCGACATACTCCGCATGCGCCCCCAGCCCCGCTGCCGCCAGGTCGTACCGGGTGAAGTCGAGCCCCGTGGCCGGCGCCCGGTCCTCCCCGAACATCTGCACCTGGCCCCGGCGAATCTGGGTCCAGCCCGCGTCGTTGCCGAT
Organism: Symbiobacteriaceae bacterium; assembly: GCA_029239785.1. GTDB lineage: Bacteria > Bacillota > Sulfobacillia > Symbiobacteriales > Symbiobacteriaceae > JARBUG01. The sequence continues at coordinate 18,942 of JARBUG010000061.1, forward strand.
GACGGCCACAAAGGGAATCCCCTGCCGGACCGCCGCCTCCACCTCCATGAGGTTCAGCCCGGCTGTGCCGTCGCCGAGCAGGAGCAGCACGGGCGAATCAGGCCGGGCCAGCCGGGCGGCCATAGCAAAGCCCATGCCCACGCCCAGGGTGCCCAGGGGGCCGGGGTCCATCCAGCCGGCGGGGTATCGGCGCACCCGCAGCACCGACGCAGCCGTCGCCACAAAGTCGCCACCGTCGCCGATGATGGTGACGCCGTCAGGCAGGCAGGCGTCCACCTCGGCGCACAGGCGCAGGGGATCGATGGGCACGCTGTCGGCGGCCAACCCCGGGCGCATTTTGGCGGCCTGCTTCTCCTCCACGGCCAGGAACTTGGCCAGCCACGCCTGCCGCTCGGGGCGCCCGGCGCCCAGGTCGCCCATAGCCATCAGGGCGGTCAGCACCGAGACCGGGTCGCCCACGATGGCCACGTCGGCATCGCGGTTTCGGCCAGGCTCCGCCGGGTCCATATCGATATGTATCACTTTGCAGGTATCGTTCCAGGTCGGCGCCTGGCCGTAGTTCAGTCGGAAATCAAGCGGCGTGCCGCAGACGATGACCAGATCGGCTTCGGCCAGGGCCGCCTTGCGCGACCGCCCCCAAACCGGGGGCAGCAGCCCACGGGCCATGCCCGACAGATAGACCGGGGCGCCGAACACCTCCGAGCAGTGCTCGATCCCGTCCCACCGGCCAGACCAGCGGACCTGGGAGCCGAGCAGCACCACCGGGTGCTCGGCGGCCCGGAGCAGGGCGCCCGCCGCCGCCACCCGCTCAGGGTCACCGGGCAGCGCCGGGCGGCCGGCAAAGGGCCGTGGGAATACTACGTCCTCCGGCTCGATATTCTCAAAGAGAACGTCTACCGGCAGTTCGACATAGACAGGCCCCGGCACCCCGGAGGCCGCCTGCCGGAAGGCCGTGGCAATCGTATCGGGAATCCGCTTCGGATCGGTCACCTGCACCTGCCATTTTGTGATGGGCTTCATCAGCCCGATGCCGTCCATCTCCTGAAGGGCCCCCTTGCCCGCCAGGTTGTGCGGCCCCTGCCCACCGATGATCACCGCCGGACTCTGCGCCCGCCATGCGTTTGCGACGGCGGTTACGGCGTTGGTCACCCCCGGACCCGCCGTGACGATGGCGACACCGGGGCGCCCGGTCAGCCGCGACCAGCCATCGGCCGCGAATGCTGCCGTTGCCTCATGCCGAACGTCGACGACACGAATCCCTTCATCTATGCAACCGTCGTAAATCGACATGACGTGGCCGCCACACAGCGTGAAGACCACTTCTGTCCCCTCGTTCTTCAGCGCCCTGGCCACCAACTTCCCCGCATGGTTGTAGGTCACGACACTTCGCCCCCCTTAACGTCTTACCTGACGTTTGATTCGGTTAGGGCGTAAAATATTCCTGCGAATGCGGCGCAGGGAGAGTTACCACAAGTGCCGAATCGGTCAAGGAACCCGAACATCGATGAAAGTGGCGAGGGTACAGTGAAAAAACCTACCAAGTGGGCCATCGGTTTTGCCATGCTGGTCCTTGGCTTCCTGCTGACTACACAGTACCGGGTTACCCAAATGGCCACCCCGCAGACCGACCTGCGTGCCGAGGAACTGGCCAAAGAACTGAAGGCGATCCAGGATAAGCTGAAGGCTGCCGAACGTGACAATACCCGCCTGAAGGGCGAGATTGATAAGCTGACCAAGGCCGCCGGCGGTGTGGTGGTAACGCAGCTGGACCCCAACCTGGAGATTTTGGCCGGAACCGTGCAAACAAAGGGCCCGGGTGTCATCGTGACCCTGAGCCATCCGCCGGATGTGCCCAACAAGACGCAGATCAAAGATGAAGACCTGTGGGCGATTACCCATGAACTGCTGGCGGCCGGCGCCGAAGGCATCGCCATTAATGGGCAGCGCATTACAGCGACCACGGCCATTCGTGGCGTGGGCCAGCGCATCATGATCAATGCGACGTATACCAGTGCGCCTTTCCACGTTGCCGCCGTTGGCGACGCGAGCGTCATGGAAGCAGCCTTGAAGATGAAGGGCGGCCTGGTCGAATACTTCGGCAACCGACTGAAGCTAAAACTGGACGTGGTCAAGTCGACCAACGTTGATCTGCCCAGCTACGGCGCCATCCAGGATTTCCGGTTTGCCAAGCCCGTTAAGTAATCAGCGTGGTGATGAGGATCGGCGGCCTTTTTGCGGGCCGCCGCATTTTTTGGCTTGACACTTTTCACTTCATTTCGATAAAATAGAAGCCTCGTCCTATCGATCGGAATGATGCCGAGGAGGTGCAAGGCACTTGGGGGTTGAATCCCATCCCGCCTACGCAGAAGAGGCGCAGAAGCTGCAGGGCACGTTGAGCGAGGTCCGGACCCAGCTCAAAGAACTGCGCGCGGTCCCGCCGCTGGACATGCCGGAACTGGTCGATGATGCAATGATCTCCATGCTAGCGGCCGAACTGGCCCTTGAGCGGATTCGGCTGGGAAAGATTCGCCAACTGGACCTGGCCGAAAGGGAACCCTACTTCGGCCGCATCGACTTTCAGGAGAGCGGCACCGCTGCGGCGACGCCCCTCTACATCGGCAAGGTCGGCGTGGCGCAGGGCCTGGCGAATGAGCCCCTGGTCATCGACTGGCGGGCGCCCGTGGCCGGCCTTTTCTACACCTCTGCGACCGGCGGTTCCGATGAAGTCGCCTACGACGCCCCCGAGGGACCGATTCATGGCGTACTCTGGCTGAAGCGGAACATCGGCGTCAAGCAGAGCCGCCTCCAGCGCATTGTGGATGCGAAGGTGAAGGGCGCCCCGGAAGAGGCGGAGCCGATTCTGGACGAGTTCCTGCGCTACCGGCTGCAGGAGAGCCGCGACAGCCGCCTGCGCGACATCGTGTCGACCATTCAGGCTGAGCAGAACGCCATCATCCGGGCGCCGCTGGACCGGCCGCTCATTATTCAGGGTGTGGCGGGCTCCGGCAAGACAACGGTCGCCCTGCACCGCCTGGCCTACCTGCTTTACACCTTCCGGGAGACGATTCTCGCCAGCCGGATTGTGATCTTCGCACCGAGCCGCATGTTCCTCGACTACATCGGCGACGTGCTGCCCGAACTCGGCGTGGATGGCGTGCTGCAGACTACCTTTGCGGACTGGGCGATTGGCGAGCTGGACGAGCCGATTACCCTGACCGACGCCGGCGCCCGGTATGAGTACCTGTTCGCCCCGGGCAAGGACCCAGGCGAGGGTGCCGACGCCCCGGGCCGCTTCAAGGGCTCCCTCCTCTTCCAGCAGGTGCTCGACTTTGCACTGGCCGAGTACGAAGCAAACTTTGTGCCCCAGGCCGACCTGGAACTCTGGCCGGGCGCCGTGCTGAGGGCTCGGGAGATCGCCGGCTGGTTCCACGAAAACTACCGCCTCTGGCCGATTATGGCCCGCAAGGAGCGCTGCATCGCCCGGGTGAAGAAGTGGGCCGAGGACCGGCTGATTCCTTTCATGGGCGGCATGAGCGAGAAAGAACGCCGTAAGGCGATGCGGGCGGCCGTGCAGAAGTATGTGAAGCTCTGGCCGTCACACTCGACCCTGGAGCTATACCGCGAAATTCTGGGTGACAAGCCCGCTAAGCGGAATGCCCCTGCGCCCGTGGGCCACCCCGATATTCCAACCCGGGTGGTGCGAGAGTCGGTGGCGCTCTTCAAGCAGGGCGAAGTAGCGCCGGAGGACCTGGCGCCCCTGGTCTATTTGAAAGGAAAGCTGAAGGGCTTCAAGGAGGACCGACAGCTTGACCATGTGGTCATCGATGAGGCGCAAGATTTCAGCCCCTTCCAGATAGACCTGCTGAAAAACCTGACCCGCGAGAACTCCTTTACGATTCTCGGCGACCTGTCGCAGGGGATTCACGCGTATGCGGGCATTCACCGCTGGGAGGAGTTCATGGAGGTCTTTGACCCCTCGCCGGTGGCCTACTTTACGCTGGAACAGTCCTACCGCTCCACCTATGAAGTGATGATGTTCGCCAACCAGGTGATATCGACGGTGGGGGCGCCGGCGGGACTGGCGAAGCCGGTCTTCCGGTCGGGCGAGCCGGTGCAGGTAGAGGCCGTTTCTGATATACCGCAGGCGATCGCGGACGCCGTAGCCGAGCTGCGGGGGCGGAACCACGCTTCGATCGCGGTGATTGGGCGGACGGAGGATGAGTGCCGGCGGCTGCACGGGGCGCTGGGGGAGCTGGGCCTGGAGGCCGAGTTGATTACCCCCAGGCAGACGACCTACCGGGGCGGCCTTTCGGTGATGCCGGCCTACCTGACCAAGGGCCTGGAGTTCGATGCGGTGATTGTGGCCGGGGCCGACATGGCAGCCTACGGCGCCAACCCCCGGGATGCGAAGCTGCTGTACGTGGCCTGCACCCGTGCGCTGCACGAGCTGATGGTCTTCTACTCGGGCCAGCCGTCGCCCTTGCTCGGCCAGTAAGCGGAGGGCGTGCCAAATGCATGGCGTAGCGGTAGTGCTCCATCGGGACCACCCCATTCATGCATAAGACCAGGCCGTGACCGGGCCAGAAGATAGAGATGTGAGCGGGCCTTCCCCCTTGGGAGGGCCCGTTTATGTACTCTCCAACTGTCCGTTGGCAATGCCACGTTGCCAGTCATAGATGGCGTAGGCAATATCGTTCTTCAGGGCCGAAGCCAGGGGTGCGCTGCCCAGACCGAATGTCGCGACGCTGCTCCCGTTAAGATCGTTGCGAAACTCAAGTGCAAGTGTGCCGACTCCACGAGCGGTAGAGACCGGTAGCATGGCGGGGCCAGCCCAAATGAGCACTGAGTCGACGTTGCTCGCGACCTCCACAGGACCAATGCGGTCGATGGGAATGGCGCACAAGGTCGTAGCGCCAGCCCTGTACCGGTTCAGCAAGACCAGGCCACTCTCGGCCTCCACTCCCGCACGAACATTACCCGAACAGAATTCCGGAGAATTCATCCATTTTCCTCCAGTTTCCGTCCTACTTATCGTCGCCTCTTTTCGACAACCGGACGCCTAGGCTCTGCGCCTCGGTCCGATGATGCTGTCACGATCTGTCGATGTGTGATTACGCAGATCTCCTTCACGGGCGTTTGAGTGATACACGCTTGTACTCCAAACTGGGCTTCGCAAAGTTGAGTAGCAAGGCGACCGATAGTTTCGTCCCCTTCAAGCGGAGATTACGATGGTTGTGTGGATGTCGGCCAACTCTTTCACGGCCTTGAACCGTATGTGCCAATCCGCGTAATCCGCGGTAGAACTGTTCCATTCCTGCCCCCGGTGTTTACAGAAGCCCTCCGCCCCATAACGCAAGAAGGACAAAAACTACCGACCCGTGTCTGCTGTGAAGTAAGGAATAGCGGTGCATATGTATGCACCGCTATTCCAGGTTGCTGACAAAATGTTCGAGCGTGCATAAGGCCGTATCGATATGCAAGCCCAGGGTGCGCTGGCGCGGGATTCCGGACAACTTTTTTGCCGCT
>JARBUG010000231.1 GCA_029239785.1 Symbiobacteriaceae bacterium
GCCGACCAGGGCGAGCATGTGGTTACCAATCAGGATTTCGTGGTTGGCAAGCGTCCGGCCCAGTTTCGTGTCGAGCCAGGGCTGGACCGTAAAGTCGGTGGCGGGGTCGAAGCCCACCAGGAAAAGGCGCCCCGTGCAGCACGCAGAGGAGGCCATGGTCTCTACATAGACCTGCGATGACGCCGTTTTGACGCCCGGCACCGCCCGGATCTTCGCTTCGACGCTGCCATCCATGTAGAAGGCGGTCGGCTCACCGACGACCAGCGCCTTATGCGTCGCCGACGTCGAACCGGCCGGCACGACCATCAGATCGGCGCCGAGCCGCCCGAGCCCCAGGTCGAGGGCGTGACCCACACCGGAGCTGATCAGTCCGCCAGCAAAGACCGTGGCTGCAGCCAGCACCACACCCAGCGCAGCAGCGATGGATCGGCCCGGCTTGCGGAGCAGGTTGAACAGGGTGAGGCGCCAAAGGCTTACGCCGGCTTGCTGATCATTCATGCCGCTAACCTGGCTCCTTCGCCCCGTGCCAGCTTGAGGGTGCCCACCAGGCCGATCAACATCAGCACCGAACCGAGAATGTAGACGCCCGGCTTAAACGACTGGTTGCAGGTCATCATGGCGTTGGCGCACCCCGGAATCAGCTTGAGCGGAATCGCCAGCATCAGCGCCCCGCCTGCTGCACCAGCAAAGCTGAGCGCACGGGCTGCCTGATTGGCAAAGAGCATGATCAGGCCGATGACGGCGGTCAGCCCGCCAACACCGATCACTGCCCGCTTCGTCCAGGTGCATGCCATGTGGATCTCCGTGCCGGAAGCAGTTTTCACAAAGTGTCCTTCATCGGCGCACACGTGCAGGATCGTCGATGCCAGTACCACAGTCAGCAAGCCCATGCCAAGGATCGCCAAGCCGCGCCAGTTGTTCGTCAGAGCCTTCATCATGAGTCGCTCCTTTCGAGATAACCGGGAGTCCGCACGGAATTCCAGCAACTTCAGGTTATCGCTCTTTCGTCTAGTTGTACATACCTTTTAGACCTTAACACCCAGTACGGCGTAAGGCGTAGGATCTAGCCCGAAGGCCTACGCCAAAATGGGAAAGGCGCCCGGCCATACCGGGCGCCTACCGGGCACTCTGTGGTTTGATTCGCCGCTCGATCCACTCGCCGATAGACCGGGCGATTTGCGGCATTTCGGGCTCAACCACCAGGTTGTGGCAGAGGCCTTCCAGCAGCCGGAACTCCTTGTCGGGATGACCGACCCGCTGGAGGAAGCGGCGGCTCTCTTCCGGGCAGATGACGTAATCTTCCCCGGCCTGCATGACCAACACGGGCACCCGGACTTTCGTCAGCTCGTGCCAGGCACGGCGAATGGAGCGCACAGCCTGCATATAGAACCGGCCGGTGAACTCCTTGACCCAGTGCTCATCTTCCCGGGCCCGCTCCAGGTGCAGCCGGTTGCGGGTGGTAACGATGTTCTCCGTTGTGGCGGACGGCAGGTACCTGGTTGGGAAGAGCAAGGCATACGCCGCCACCTTAAGGACCTGGCGCCACGGCGGCGAAAAGCGGAGCTTGAAGCCCGGCGACAGGGCAACGGCGCCGCTCAGCAGATCGCCGGCCCGGGCCGCCGTGCGCAGGGCCAGGTGCCCGCCCATGGAAAGTCCGATGAGGAAAAGCGGCCGCCCCGGGTTCTGTTCCCGGGCGTGCCGAATCATCGCCAGCGCATCGTCGACGAAGGCGTCGTAGGTGGGAATGTCCCCCCGGCGCTCCCGCGAGAGCCCAAACCCCCGGTGGTCGTGGGCGTACAGGTTATAACCCATGTCGTGCAGCTCGTCGCCCATGGCGGTGAAGGGCCCGCTGTGGTCGCCCTGTCCGTGCAGGTAGAGGATCACCGCACGGGCGCCCGGGCGCCACCACTCGCGGTAGGGAATGACCATCCCGTCGGGCTTGCGCAGTTCGCCTTGCCGGTGTCCGTCGGTCTTTCCACTAATCCACAGCACTTTTCCCACCCCACTGTGACCAGCGTATGAAAGAGCAGGGCCAAAGCCCTGCTCTTTTCAGTTACTCCATATAATACCATATCTCTTTTCTGAATGCTAGGCCTTGAAGAACCATTTGAATAATAACCACACCAGCAGCATCGCTCCGATCAGGGCGAAGAGAATGGGAAAGAGGAGTTGGTAGGCGGCGATGCACATGGCAAGGACATCTTTCCAGCCGAACTTCGGAATCTCCTCATCGTCGCCCGTGCTGCCGGACTCAGGGTCGCCGTCGGGTGCCGTCTGCCGGTCCCGCAGCCGCCGCCGGCGTGCCAGTTCATCTTCGTAGGAGTCGCGCCCTTGCATGTTACCTCTCCCCTTGCTCCGGGTTTGCGTAGATTCGTTCATAGCGGCTGTAATCGCGCAGCACCTTGCTGACATATTGCCGCGTCTCCTGGAACGGTATTTGATCCAGGGTATGGTGTTCGCCTGTCCACTGTCGGCTGTTCAGCCACTTCTGGACGTTGCCCCGGCCGCCGTTGTATGCGGCCAGCGCCAGCACCAGTTCGCCGGCAAACTCGTGCTTCAGTTCGGAGAGATACCAGCAGCCCAGGCGAATGTTGTAGTCGGGGTCGTTCAGTAACTCCTGACTGTAAGGAATCCCGATCTGCTCGGCCGCCCACTCGCCGGTCTCCGGCATGATCTGCATCAGCCCGCGGGCCCCCTGCGACGACTTTGCATCGGGCCGGAAGCCTGACTCGTTGCGAATGACGGCCGCCACCAGGTACGGGCTGAGCCCGAACTCGGCCGACCGGGCGAAAATGATCTCCCGATAGGTCAGCGGATAGTATACGGAAATCGCCCATCGCCCACCGAAGTAGCCCAGGGCGGCGAGGCACACAAACACGAATAGCCAGGATCTGAAGGGCCTGCGACGCCGCACGAACGTGTTCTCCTTACGTCTGGGTTACATCTCGCCAGGCGAGTACGACTTGCTCCTTTGTCTGGGCCAGTGTCCCACGGTTGTCGATGACAAGATCGGCGTAGTTCCGCTTTGCTTCCAGGCTCATTTGCGCGGCGATCCGCTGCTCTGCCTGATCGGGCGTGAGCCCATCACGCGCAATGAGACGCTGGCGCTGCAATTCCTTGTCAATATAGACGACCCATACACGGTCAACCGTTCGGTGCAATTCACTTTCAATGAGCAGCGGCACGTCCAGCACGACGGCTGGCTCGCCGCCAGCCCGGTGCCGGTCGACCTCCTGCCACATGTGCTCCCGCACCGCCGGGTGGACGATGGCCTCAAGCGCCTTTCGGCGCCCGGCATCGGAAAAGATGATGCGGCCGAGCGCCGCCCGGTCCAGCGCTCCGTCTGCCTGGAGCACCTCAGACCCGAACTCCCGGGCAATGGCCAGGGTGACAGGCTTGCCGGGCTGCTGCAGGTTGTGGACGATGGCGTCGGCGTCAATGACGGGGGCGCCGAGTTCCCGGAGGATGCGGGTGACCGTGCTCTTTCCGCTGGCGATGCCCCCGGTCAGTCCGATGACGACCACGGCTAGTCGCCCTCGACGCGGTACTGGGCGAACTTTTCGAGGGTGGAGTCGCGCAGGTCCTTTTCGCTGGTCACCTCAACCCGCCACCGCCCGTTGGCGATGGGGCGAATGGAGAGCTCGCCCGAGACGTTGTGCGTGTCCCAGAGCTTTTTGACGGTCTCGCGCATCTCTTTCTCATTCTCAAACTCAAACGATAGGTACTGCATAGTTAGTCACCTTTCTTCTTATAGGGTTTGGGCGGTTCAGCCGCCACGGCGACCGACTCGCCCCGGCGGCCCGGTGTGGCCCGTCTTGGTTGGAGCCGGGCGCCCTCCGGGGCGGGCTGGCAGGCGGGGCACACGTGGGTGCCCCGCTGGGCCACGGCCAGCTTGACAATAGGCGTACCGCACCGGGGGCAGGGCGCCCCCGCACGGTCGAAGACCTGCAATTCGTCGTACATGTCGCCGGACTTGCCTTCGCCGTCGAAGTAGAGCGAGAAGGTGGTCCCGCGCCGCTCGACGGCCCGCTCCAGCACGGAACGGATGCAACCGTGGAGCCGGGTTACCTCTTCAGGGGTGACCGTTTCGGCCGCCCGCTCGGGATGAACCCGGGCGCAGAAAAGCGCCTCGTCCACATAGATATTCCCGAGCCCTGCCACCGAGGACTGGTCGAGCAATACAGCTTTGATCGGGGCGCGGCGCCCGGCCAGGGCGGCGGCCAGGACCTGCGTGGTAAACTCGGCCGAGAGCGGCTCAGGGCCCAGGCTGCGGAGCCCGGGCGGCATGCCCTCTCCGTCCGGGCGGAGCAGATGGAAGCCGCCGAACTTGCGCTGGTCCTCGTAGCGCAGCTCCTTGCCATCAGCCAGGTGGAAGATGACATGGGTGTGCTTGTCGTGCGGCCGGTCGGGGTCGCAGACAAAGAGGTGCCCGCTCATGCGCAGATGGCAGACCAGGGTGAGCCGGTCGCCAAGCTCAAGCAGCAGGTACTTGCCCCGCCGCTTCAGGTCGGTGAACGCGACCCCTTCGAGTTCCGCACGAAACGTATCGGGGTCCGGGTGGTAGACCTGCCGGGGCGTAATGATTTCGACCCGGTCAATGGTGTGCCCCACCAGTTTATCATACAGGGTGCGCCTGACAGTCTCAACTTCGGGCAGTTCCGGCATGCTGCGCTACTCCTTCTCGACGGAGTACCAGTCGGGGCCGACCTTGACGTCGACCTTGAGCGGCACCGATAGTTTCATGGCGCCGACCATTTCGCGGCGGACGAGTTCCTTGAGCCCCGGCACTTCGGCCTCGGGGCACTCAAAGACCAGTTCGTCGTGGACCTGAAGAATCATCTTGGCCGTGAGGGTACTCTTTTTCATGGCATCGCGCACCGCGATCATCGCCCGCTTCATGAGGTCGGCGGCGGTGCCCTGGATGGGCGTGTTGATCGCCATGCGCTCGGCGTTCTGCCGGACTGTGTAAATGCGATGGTTGATCTCGGGCAGGGGGCGCTTCCGCCCGTCCAGCGTGGTGACGTAGCCCTTTTCCTTGGCCTCGGCCTTCTTGCTGTCCATGTACTCACGCACGCCGGCGAACTTCTCGAAGTAGGTTTCGATGAAGTGCTTCGCCTCGCCCCGGCTCATGCCCACGGCCTGGGCCAGGCCGAAGTCGGTCTGCCCGTAAATGAGGCCGAAGTTGACGGCCTTGGCCTTGCGCCGCATGTCGGAGGTGACCTGCTCCATGGGCACACCCCAGACCTCAGATGCCGTACGGGTGTGAATGTCCTGGTCTGTCGCAAACGCTTCCTGGAGCGCAGGGTCGCCGCTGTAGTGGGCGACGACGCGCAGTTCGATCTGCGAGTAGTCGGCCGCGACGATGACGTTGCCCCGGCCGGGCACAAAGGCGCGCCGGATGCGGCGCCCTTCTTCGATGCGGATGGGGATGTTCTGCAGGTTGGGGTCCTTGCTGGAGAGGCGGCCCGTCTCGGCCACGGTCTGGTGGAAGGTGGTGTGGACCCGGCCATCCCGGGCGATGAGGGAGCCCAGGGAATCGACATAGGTGCCCTTCAGCTTGGTCAGCGTGCGCCAGTCCAAAATGGTGCTGACCAGCGGGAACTCCTCAGCCAGTTGCTCCAGCACTTCGGCATCGGTCGAGTAGCTGCCGGTTTTGGTCTTTTTGCCCTTGGGCAGCTGGAGCTTTTCGAAGAGCACTTCGCCGAGCTGCTTCGGACTGCCAATGTTGAAGGTGATACCGGCGCCCTGATGGATCTGGGACGTGAGCTGTTCAATGCGGCGCTGCAGTTCGACCGACATTTCGGCCAGCGTGCCCTGGTTCAGGCCGACGCCGTTTGCCTCTACTTCGGCCAGCACCGGCATGAGCGGCATTTCGATTTCATGAAAAAGATGGATCAGGCCCTGCTCTTCGAGGGCGGCGAGCATTTTCTCGCGAAGCTGCGGCAGCACCGAGGCGCGGGT
>JARBUG010000232.1 GCA_029239785.1 Symbiobacteriaceae bacterium
TGACGATCAAGTTTGCCATGGAGAAGGGCGTACCTTACCTTCGGACGAACAACAACTCGAAGAACGCCCCGATTCTGGCGGTCAACCGGGCGTTTGGATACAAGCCCGAACCCGGTCGCTTCGAGCTGAACAAGCAGTTGTAAAGGCAAATAGGAGGGCGCCGGCACGTAGGTAGTGTGCCGGCGCCCTTTTTGTTCGGTTTGTCGAACGGATCTGGGATATGGGTGGAAGTCACGGGAAGACTCCGATCCGCAAGGTGGTGAGTCTCCATGTTGCCTCGTTGGAGGTGATCCGGTCTTCCGCCATTGGTCTATCCTGATCGTCAGGTAGAGATTCGCTATTTGGCTGCCTTCAGGCTGTCCAGCAGTTTCTGGTAGACCGTCCGGAGCTTCGGCTCCGCCTCGCTGCCGGAGAGTGCCTGCCCGATGATATCCACCTTCCGGCCCGAAGGCAGGATCAGCACGGTATGCCGCTCCACCCAACTGCGGGGGTCGTTCGCCGCCGCCGGCTGCTGCATGATCGCTTCGATCTGGGTGACTGAGCGGCCGGCAACCGTAACCTTGCGGGTAAAGTTGACCGCCCGGTGGTTGCCCACGCAGCCCGAGTCGGGCGCCTCGGCGGGGCATTCCTCAAAGGTAATGGAGGCGGTCTCCTGGTTGAAGCCGTCGAGCAGCAGGGTGAATCCTGCGGGGGCGGTGCCGTCTGGGATGGATCCCACGATGCCTTCACTGAGCCGGACCTGGCCGTCAGCGAAGGTGATCAGAGGTTCGACAGGAGCGGCGGGTGGCGTGGAGACAGGTGCAGAGGGGGCGACATCGGGCTGAGGGGCCGGCTCAGACTTGGCCGGCGCCGGGCCCCCGGTGCAGCCGGCCACCACCAGGACCAGCGCGATCGAAAGAGCAAGCTTCTTCATGGAGCAACGACCTTTCATCGGAGCGTACACGGGTTGGACGATGCGGCCCTTGCATACGTTTCATCATTCGAAACAAACAGCAGGGTTTCTTTATTTTCGCACGGAAGTACTCCCCCTGTTGGGACCCACCCGGCAAGGAGGAAGACGCATGCAACTGACGCAGCAGACCCTGACAGAACTCCTCGACTTCCATTACGGCAAGCGCGAACTGGTCTACGACTTTCTAGCAACCCTTCCGGCCGAAGCGTTCGTCAAGCCCATGAGCGTGGGCTGGTCCAACATGCGTACAACTCTGGTCCACTGCCTTCTGGCCGAGGAGTACTGGGTCCAGCATGGCCTCAGGCACTTGCCGCACCTCGACGTGGCATTCACCGACTACCCCGACGTTGCCAGCGTGCGCCAACTGGCCGCCGAAGTGCGGCAGCGGACGGAGGCGTACCTCGCGACCCTGGCTGAATCAGACCTTGACCGCCCGGAAGAGCTGCGCTACTCCAGCGGCGCCAAAGTCGAGTTCACGGCTGCCAAGGCGCTGATGCACGTCATGCTGCACGATGCGCACCACCGCGGCCAGGTGCTCGCCCTGGCCCGGCAGATGGGGTACGAGCCCCCTGAAATCGACCTCATGTAGAGACCGGTTACATATGACAGAAGCCGGCTGCCCTGGGTTGGCAGCCGGCGGACTCCTTTGCCCATATGAGGGAAGTCATCACCCCTGGCGGGTGTAAACCGTCTCCGTCGCCTTGCCTTCCTGACCTTCCGGGGTGATGATATAGGCCGTGATCACCAGCCGGTCGGGCGCCTGGAGGTCGTACTCTGTCCGCCAGCCCCAGTCGGGGCCGCCGTCCTGAGACCAGGCGCCGGTGACCGCGGGCGTCACATCGCCCGGGCCGCCCTTGGGGCTCTGGGAGAACAGGATGCCTGTTCCCATATGGAAGGTGTCGACCCAGGCGGACTGGAACCGCTGGTTGGCCAGGTCGTAGCCGATGATGGTAATGCCCACCATGGGATGCTCGCCGACCTTGCCCTCGTATTCGTACATCAGAAACCGCCCGCCCAGGATGGGGCGGAACGTGCCCCGGGTCGGAGACTCGTCAGCCAGGACGCCGGGCTCTCGCGACGCGATCAGTGGGTCGCTCATCAGTCACCCTCCATCTTTCGGATGTTGATCATCATTCGGCACAAAGGATGAATCCTCCTACGATTCCCGGCAGGGTTCTGTACTGTGCATGCTCGAATTACACGCAGGTATGGTTCCGCGCCTGACGCAGGAGGTGTCACATGAACCCATCCATCGAACGCCGGGCGGCGGTCGACCGTGCCCGCACCCTCTGGGTCAAACGGCTGATCGACCTGTCCCGCCGCAATAACCTGATCTATTTCCGCGACCTGAAAAACGGCACCCTCGACCTGTCGGCCGCCGACCGGACCGTGCTGGACGAGCTTGTCGCGGGCCGCAGCGTCAGCCTGTCGCAGCTCCTGCCCGGGACCGACCCGGTCAAGACGGCGGCCTCCGCCCGTGAGATCGGGCGCAAGGCCCAGTCAAATCTGGAAGAGAAGGGGCTCCAGACGCTCTTCCTCGCCCTGGGCATGGCATCATGGCAGCCCGACGATGGCGGGCGGGCGCCCGAGTCGGCCGTCCTGCTGATTCCTGTGACCATGGAATCCCGGGGGCTGGGGCGGAATCTGACCCTGCGCCGGTCGGGTGAGATTCAGTTTAACCTGGTCCTCGCCCATGTGCTTACCACGCTCTTCGGCGTCAAGCTGGACACCGACTGGCTCTTGGATTTGGCCGAGGTGGAAGAAGGGGAGACGACCCGCTTCCTGCCCGAGGGGGTCTTTGACGCGCTCGGCCGGGCCGCCGCCCGGGTGCCCGCCTTCAAGGTGGGCTGGCGCCTGGTGCTGGGCAACTTCTCCTTCCAGAAGATGGCCATGGTCCAGGACCTCCAGGAGCGGGGCGAGGAGCTGGCCGGCCATGATCTGGTCGCCGCCATGGCCGGTCATCTGGATGCGGTGCGCAGCTTCGCCACCCGCCCCTTTGACCTGGAACCGGGCGAACTGGACCGCCATCCGCCGGAAACCGAGTTTTACGTGCTCGACGCCGACTCCAGCCAGCAGCGGGTGGCGGAGATCGTCTTTGCCGGGCAGAGCGCGGTGATTCAGGGGCCGCCGGGCACGGGCAAGAGCCAGACCATCGCCAACCTGATCGCCGGGCTCGCGGCCCGGGGGCGCCGGGTCCTCTTCGTCGCCGAGAAGCGGGCCGCCCTCGAGGTGGTGCAGCGCCGCCTGGAGCGGGAGGGGCTGGGCCATCTGGCGCTGGATCTGCACGGCGCCGACCTGACGCGCCAGCAGGTGATGACCCGCATCCGGATGGGTCTGAGCCAGGTGGCCGAGTCGCTGCCCGTGCCGGCCGATGATATCCACCGGCGCTTCACCGATCAGCGGCGCCGGCTGCTCGATCATGTGGCGCGGATGCATATGAAACGTGACCCCGCCGGCCTCAGCGTCTACGAGATGCAGGGCCGCCTGCTCCGCCTCCCGGCGGAGGCGGTTACCCCCCTGCGCTGGCGGTCGCCTGAACTCGAAAAGCTGGACGCCACGGCTGCCGAGCAGGTGGAGGCGCATCTGAAGGAACTGGCCGCCCACGAGGGGCTGGTGCTGGAGACCGACCCATCGCCCTGGACGGGCGCCCGGATTGCCGATGGTGCGGCGGCCCAGGCGGCGGTCGATCTGGCGCAGCGGGTGCGTGATCTGTACGAAAAGGTGCAAGCTGACATCGAATCGGCCTGCCGGACGGCCTGGCTCCGGCGCCCGGCCAATCTGGCCGATGCCGAGGCGCTGCTCTCCCTCGCCGACGGGGTGGCGCAGACGGCCGCCCGCTTTCAGGATGCGCTCTGGGACCAGGATCTGAACGCCATCACCCTGGCCCTGGCGCCTGCCGCCAAGGGCGGGTTCTCGCATGTGATGTCGGTGGTGACCAGCGGCGGCTATCGCACCGCCCTCAAGCAGGCGAAGGCGCTGCTGAAGCCGGGCGCCCCTGAGCCGGGAGCCGCCGAAATCTACAGCCTGGTGATGGCCGCTGCCGATCAGTTGCGCCGCTGGCGGATCCATGCCGAGGGGAGTGTCCGGCCGGTGGCGCTGCCCGAGGCCGGGGCGATCTACGGGCGGGTGAAACAGCTGATCGGCGGGCTGGAGGCGCTGGCACAGGTAATCCGCCCCGCAGAGTGGCGCGCCATGCCGCTTGCCGACCTGGGCGCCCGGCTCGGGGCCCTGGCGGCCGATAGTAACACGCCGAACTATGTGGCGGCCGTCAGCCTTCATGAGGCACAGGTTCGCCAGCTGGGCGCCGGCGTTCTGCTGGAAGAGATTCGGCGGGCGAAGGCCGTCGCCGCGGCCTGGCACCTGCGGTTCCGGTACGCCTTCTTGGCCTCGCACCTCGATAAGGTCCGGCTCGACGACCCGGGCCTGGCCGGCTTCAAAGGCCGGACCCACGACGAGGCGGCGGCCGAGTTCCGCAAGCTCGACCGGCAGCGGATCAAGCTGGCCGCCGACCGGGTGCGCCGCCAGCACGCCGAAAACGCCGTCGAAGTGATGAACAGCTTCCCCGACCAGGCCGCGCTGGTCAGGCACGAGGCGGAGAAGAAGAGCCGCCACCTGCCCCTGCGCAAGCTGCTGGCCACGGCGCCCGATGTGCTGACCGCGCTCTTCCCGTGCTGGATGGCCAGCCCGCTCTCCGTCAGCCAGTTGATGGACGCCGACCGGCGCTACTTCGACGTGGTCCTCTTCGACGAGGCCTCGCAGGTGCTGCCGGAGGATGCGGTCCCGTCGATCATGCGGGGGACGCAGCTGGTTGTCGCGGGCGACGAGCATCAGCTCCCGCCGACGATCTTCTTCGCCGATGGGGCGGAAGAAGAGGAAGAGCCCGAGGGCGACCAGTCGGCGGCGGAGGGCTTCGAGAGCCTGCTGAAGCTGTCGGCGGCCTTCCTGCCGCGCAAAATGCTCCAGTGGCACTACCGCAGCGAAGATGAGTCGCTGATCGCCTTCTCCAACCGGCACATCTATGAAGGCGGGCTGGTCACCTTCCCGGGCACCGGCGGGCCGCTGGCCGTCAGCCACGTGCTGGTGGAGCAGGAGCCGGGGCGGGAGGGGCAGGAGGAGTCCTCGGCCCGGGAAGTGCAAAAGGTGGTGGAGCTGATTTTGGCCCACGCCGAGCAGCAGCCCCACCGGTCGCTGGGCATCATCGCCATGGGCATCAAACATGCGAAGCGGGTGCAGGCGGCGCTGGACGCGGCGCTCCAGCAGCGGCACGACCTGGAGCCGTTCTTTGACACCACCAAGCAAGAGCGTTTCTTCATCAAGAATCTGGAGCGGGTCCAGGGCGATGAGCGGGACGCCATCATTTTGACGGTGGGGTACGGGAAGGACAAGTCGGGCAAGCTGCCCTACCGGTTCGGACCGCTGCTCCTGGAGGGCGGCGAGCGGCGCCTGAACGTGGCCGTCACGCGGGCACGCAAGCAGATGACCGTGATCTCATCGTTCACACATATGGATATGGACCCCGAGCGGTCAAAGGCCCGGGGCGTTCAGTTGCTGCGGCTCTATTTGCAGTACGCCTCGTCGCAGGGGCGGGCGGCGGCGGAGCGTGCAGCTACGGGCGCAACGCAGCAGGAGTTCGAGGAGGACGTGCGGGCCGCCCTGATGGCGCAGGGGATCAGCCTGATGCCGCAGTGGGGGGCGTCGCAGTACAAGATCGATCTGGTGGCGGAGCATCCGCAGGAGCCGGGGCGGTATGTGCTGGCCATTGAGTGTGACGGGCCGGCCTATCGCTCGGCGCCGACGGTGCGGGATCGTGACCGGCTGCGCCAGCAGCAGCTGGAGGTGCTGGGCTGGCGGTTCCACCGGATCTGGTCGACGGACTGGTTCCTGCGGCGGGATGAGGAGATCGCCCGGGCCGTGAAGGCGTTCGAGGAGGCGGTGGTCCACGCCGACCAGATGGCGGCGGAGCGGGCGAAGGCGGTGGAGGCCCCCGAGGCCGGAGCCGGC
>JARBUG010000062.1 GCA_029239785.1 Symbiobacteriaceae bacterium
GTCATCAGCGGCAAAAAATGTCCCGGACCTACACATAACGCCCAGCCCAATAACGAAGCGTCTACGCAACATCCCTTGTCTGTGGTGACATAAAGAATACCAGTGCATGGGTATGCACTGGTATTCACCAGGGATAGGCTTTGTCAGCAACCTGGAATAGCGGTGCATATGTATGCACCGCTATTCACCAGGGATAGGTTTTTGTCGGTAGCCCGCCCCGATTTTCTACTGTTCCACCGGGTTCTCATCCCAGGTGCACCAGTCGCTCCAGCTCCCCACGTAGAGCCGCCCATGCTCCAGCCCCGCCGCGGCCATCGCCAGCAAGTTAGCACAGGCCGTCACCCCCGACCCGCAGTGGTGAATCAGCCGCTCCGGCCCGGGCAGGCCGGCAAACCGCTCCGCCAGCTCCGCCGGCGACTTCCAGGTGCCATCGGGGTTCAGGTTGTCGCCCCAGAACCGGTTCACGGCCCCCGGCACGTGGCCCTGCTTCGCATCCAGCGGGTCGGGCGCCCCGGCAAAGCGGGCCGCAGACCGGGCATCGACCACCACCTGCTCCGCCGGACGGTTCCGTACCTCTTCCATCGCGGCAACCATTGCGGGGCGGACGTTCGGGGTGAACACCCGGGGCGCCGGCGCCGGCAGCTCGGTGGTCAGCGGAAGGCCCGCGCCCACCCAGGCCTTGATGCCCCCATCGAGCACCACCACATCATCGTGCCCGAGCCACCGGAGCAGCCACCAGCACCTGGCGGCGAAGGCCCCGGTCTCATCGTACGCGACCACCGTCACCCCCGGCCCGACCCCGGCGGCGCCCAACTTGGCAGCTGCTGCGGCCGGATCAGGCAGCGGATGGCGCCCGCCATGCTCCCCCTCCGGTCCCGACAGGTCCTGCTCCAGGTGAAAGTAGACGGCGCCCGGAATGTGCCCCGTCTGGTAAGCCCGGCGGCCGGCCTCCAGGTCGTCGGCTGAACCGGCCCGACAGTCGGCAATCACCAGCGGCTTCCCCTCTGTCTGCAGCGCGACGAGCTGATGCACCGTAACCAGCGGACGAGAAACTGTCATGCAGTCCAACCCCTTTCATACAAGCGTCTATTTCTCGATTTGATGGCACGGACTCCTGCCCTCACACCACTCCTGTGATGGGCGTCACAGAGAATTCCCGGTCTCGGGCCGGGATTCTACTTGGGCATATTCTTAGGTCTACTAATAGATGCGGTGCGCGCCTCTACGGGAGTCTACCGAAAAAATGCGACAATCAAGATGTCAACATCGGGAGTGAGAGACAGAGAGAAAGGGTGTCCTGCATGAGTAAGCTGAACGCACTGATCGGAACAGTCGCTGCTGCTGCACTGGTTATTTCAGGCTGGTCCTTCGTTTCGGGCGGTAAACTGAACACATCGCTGGCCGATCTGAAGGGCACCGTGACCTCCCTGGAAGATACGGTCACGCCCCCGACCACCTTCGATGCCGCCAAGACCGCCGCCATCGACATTCGCAAGAGCCCGCTGGACCTGCCGGCCGCCATCAAGCGGACGGAGCCGCAGAAGGTCGTGCTGAACCTGGAGACCGTCGAAGTGGACGGCAAACTGGCCGACGGCACCACCTACACCTACTGGACCTTTAACAAGACGGTGCCCGGCCCGATGCTCCGGGTGCGCGAGGGCGACACCGTTGAACTTCATCTAAAGAACGATCCGAAGAGCGTCAGCATCCACTCCATCGACCTGCACGCAGTGAACGGCCCTGGCGGCGGCGCCGCATCGACCCAGGTCAACCCGGGTCAGGAGAAGGTCTTTACCTTCAAGGCGCTCAACCCCGGTGTCTATGTCTACCACTGCGCTTCGCCGCACATTCCGACGCACATCGCCCAGGGCATGTACGGCATGATCGTCGTCGAACCGAAGGAAGGTCTTGCCCCCGTCGATCGTGAGTTCTATGTGATGCAGGGCGAAATCTACGCCGCCGGCCTGCCCGCTGACAAGGGCCACCAACCCTTCAACGGCGACCTGATGTTCGACGAGCAGCCCAACTATGTGGTCTTCAACGGCGCTTTCCAGGCGCTGACCGGCGACAAGGCGATGACGGCCAAGGCGGGCGAGCGGATTCGCCTCTTCGTCGGCAACGGCGGGCCGAACCTGATCTCTTCCTTCCACGTGATCGGCGAGATTTTCGACAAGGTGCACGAGGAAGGCGCCACCGAGGCGACGAGCAACATTCAGACCACGCTGATTCCCGCCGGCGGTGCGACCTGGGTTGAGTTCACCGTCGATGTGCCGGGCCGGTATATGCTGGTCGACCATTCGATCTCCCGGGCGATTAACAAGGGCGCCGTCGCCTACCTCGACGTGACGGGCAACCCCAACGAGGAGATTTATCATGACCCGATGGGCCATCCGTCGCCTGGCACCGGTGGACACTAGGTAACACTTGGGGGCCGCGGCTTCCGCACAAGGTGCGGGGGGCGCGGCCCTTTCGCGTCTGTCTTTCTGGGGCGCCCGCCCGATGCAACGGACCATGGTCAAAATAGACGGAACGAAGTATGTTCTTCCGTTTGAGCGAGCGCTATACTCAACTCAAGGTTGTTCGTGAATTCACAAACGATATTTAGACGCCCGAAGAGGAGGCGACTCTCATGTTTCATATCACCCCGGAAAACCGGATTGCCGTGGAGACGATCTTGCTGATCGCCCTGTCGGTGGCAGCGTTCTTTGTGGCCCGCCCCGTGCGGAAGGTGCCGGCTCAGCCCGCCCGGAAAGCAGCGTAACTGTCATCTCGTGAAAATGGGGACCGCGAACTTCGCACCACCGTGCGAGGTTAGCGGTCCCTTCCTTTTCAGTGCACGTGCCCATGACCGCCGCTGGCCCCGGTCAGCAAATAGACCAGCGCCACGCCGACCAGCACAAGCCAGGTATTGATCCCCTTCTTCGGCACCGCCGGCAGCATGTCGGTGGTGCCCACATAGAGGAAGGAGCCGGCGGCGAGGCCCATCAGGGCGCCCTGCGGCAGATGGACGACTTCGGCCCAGCTGTAGGCCAGCAGGGCGCCGAGCCCGGTCACCAGGCCGACGGCCCAGGTGGCCAGGAGCCCGGCCCGGCGGGAGCCCGTGGCCGATACGACCAGGGCAGCCAGGCTGAAGCCCTCGGGCAGTTTGTGCAGAAAGACGGCCAGAAAGGCCATGGCGCCGAGGCGCCCGTCGGCCCGGATTGCGGTGCCCATGGCGGCCCCGTCAAAGAAGCTGTGCAGGCCCATGGCCAGGGTGGCGGCCCAGGCCGCTTCGACCGAGGCTCCCTGTTCCTTCGGCTTTCCCGACGACGAGGCGGATAGCCGCCGGGCGGTGAAGAGACCCAGATAGCCAAGGGCGACGTAGACCGGGGCGTTGGCGGTCATGTGGAGGGCGCCTGGCAGCATGGTGAGCAGGGCGCCGCCCAGCAGGAAGCCGGCGCCGAGAGCGACCAGCTGCTCCATGCGGGAGCGGGAGAAGATGGGCGAGAGGGTAAACCAGCCGCCCAGCACGTTCGCCATGCCCGCCAGCACCGACATCAGCCCGATCGCGCTCACCCGGCCTCACCCCTTCAGGTGAGTCTATGCGCGGGTTCGGGCCTTCAGACGAAGGAGCCGCATGCCGTTGGCCGTGACCAGAATGGTGGCGCCCATGTCGGCAAGAATGGCGATCCAGAGCGTCAGCCAGCCCGGGAAGACGGCGATGACGGCGAGCAGCTTCAGGCCCAGGGCGATGGCCACGTTCTGCTTGATGTTGCCCAGGGTCGCCCGGCTGAGCCGGATGGTGAAGGGCAGCTTGCTCAGGTCGTCGGCCATGAGGGCGATGTCGGCGGTTTCCAGGGCGACGTCGGTGCCGGCGCCGCCCATGGCGATGCCGACGGAGGCGGCGGCCAGGGCCGGGGCGTCGTTGACGCCGTCGCCGACCATGCCCACGGCGCCGTGCTCCTGGGCCAGGTCGCGCAAGGCGGCGACTTTGTCCTGGGGCAGGAGGTCGGCACGGACTTCATCCACGCCGACCTGCCCGCCGATGGCCCGGGCCGTGGTGGCGTTGTCGCCGGTGAGCATGACCGTGGCGATGCCGAACTGGCGAAGTTCAGCCAGGGCGCCCCGGCTGGAAGCCCGGGCGGTGTCGGCCACGGCGATGGCACCGTAGATTTCGTGCTCGGTGCCGACCAGCATGACGGTCTTGCCCTGGGCCTGCCAGCGCTCGACCAGGGTCGCTGCGGCGCCCATGTCGAGGGCGAGGTCGGTGCGGAAGAGGGCGGGTGAGCCGACGTAGATGGTGACGCCATCGACCGTGGCCCGGGCGCCCCGGCCCACGATGGCGGCCATGTCGGTGGCGGCGGGGCCGGCGGCACCGGCGGCCCGCCGCACGATGGCCCGGGCCAGCGGATGCTCCGACCGGCCTTCCACGGCAGCGGCGAGGCCGATCAACCCGTCGATGCTCAGGGCCCCGACCGACTCCACATCGGTCACTTCGGGCTGGCCGCGGGTCAGGGTACCGGTCTTGTCGAACGCGATCGCCTTCAGTGTGCCCGCCCGCTCCAGGTGCGCCCCGCCCTTGATCAGCACGCCGTTGCGCGCCGCATTCGAAATGCTCGATACGATGGCCACAGGCGTCGAGATCACGAGGGCGCACGGGCAGCCGACCACCAGCAGCGAAAGCCCCCGGTAAACCCACTCCCCCCATTCCTGCCCGAGCAGCAGGGGCGGCACCACGATAATCAGCGCCGACAGGGCCATAATCGCCGGCGTGTAGTATTTCGCAAACTTCTCGATGAAGGTCTGGGTGGGCGCCCGCTGGGCCTGGGCCTCCTCCACCATCGCGATGACCCTGGCGATGGTCGAATCCTCGACCAGCCGGGTCACCCGGACTTCCAGGGCGCCCTCGCCGTTGATCGTGCCGGCAAATACCTCATCGCCGGGGCCCTTATCCACCGGGATCGACTCGCCCGTAATGGCGGCCTGGTTGATGGCCGACCGACCGGTGTGGATCGCGCCATCCATGGCCACCTTCTCGCCGGGGCGCACGATCAGCGTGTCGCCGACCCGCACATCTTCAACGGAGATCTCCTCCTCCTTCCCCCACCGGAGCACCCGGGCAACCCGGGGCGCAATCTCCATGAGGGAGCGGAGCGACTGGCGGGCCCGGTCCATGGTGTAGGCTTCCAGCGTTTCGCTGATGCCGAAGAGCACGGCGACAACGGCGCCTTCACTCCATTCGCCTATGGCGGCGGCGCCGGCCACGGCGATGGTCATCAGCACATCCATATCAAATTGGAGCCGAAACAGGTTTTTGATGCCGCGGGCGGCCGTGGTGAAGCCGCCCGTCACGATGGCCAAGGAGTAGAGTACAATAGAGATTGTTTCGAGTGTAAACTGTTCGGCCACCTTGCCCGCCACGGCAAAGACGCAGGCCACGACCGTGGGAATCACATACGGGTTCGCCTTCCAGAAGGGGACCTGCGGGGCCGCCTCCCGGTCGGGGCGGATGCTGATTTTATGAGCCTTGCCGATTTCAGCCACCGTATCACGGGCCACGGCGCCCTCCACGGTAATCTTGGACGCTGCAAAGTTCAATTCTACCCTGGAGACCCCAGGGAGCGCCGCCACGTCCCGTTCGAACTTGGCGGCACAGTCCATTCAGGTCAGACCCGTCAGCCGGTATACCGCCCGGGCGCCGGGAGCCGGGGCCGCTGCCGTTGCGCTCACTTGTGCTTCGCCTCCCCGAAGTGGTCGAGTGCGGTCCGAATGATCGTCATCACATGTGCATCGTCCAGGGAGTAAAAGACCAGCTTCCCTTCCTTGCGGTACTTGACCAGGCCCATGTTCCGCAGCAGGCGCAGATGGTGCGAGGCCGTCGCCACGCTGATGCTCATCAGATGGGCGACATCGCAGACGCAGAGTTCCTCGTGGGAGAGCGCCAGGGCGATGCGGACCCGTGTATCGTCAGCCAGCGCCTTGAAAATGAGCGCCAGCCCTTCAGTGCCGGCCAGTTCCCGCTTGAGCCGCTCGACCTTGGCGGGGTCATAGGTGAAGACTTCGCATGTATCTTGCTCTGCCGTAAGGCTCCGCTCCTGTTCATCGGTCATCATCGCGTTCCGCCCTCATTTCGATATCCATTTGAATATCATCTTACGCCCACGGCTCCGTTTTGTCACTACCGAACGTTCCGGCAAGTTGACAGCGTCTTATCTGTGTCAAAGGAGGATGTACCCATGCGAAACAGTGCCGGTATGAGCGGCCGTGTCGGCGGCCGGTTTAGCGGATATGACCTGCGGGTAGAGTTTGACGGCGAATACCTGACGGGCCGGATGGGCGGCTCGTTTCAGGGCAAGGATATCAATTTCCGGTTTGGCGAGGGCCAGTTGGTAGGCCGCTGGGGCGGCCGGCACGGTGGAAAGGATATCCACTTCAACGTCAGCGATTCGTCGCTGGCGGGCCGCATGGGAGCGGCGATCAGTGGTCAGGACCTGGAGCTGACCTTTGACGGCAGCATGGTGACGGGGCGCATGGGCGGAAAGACGATTGGTTCGGACATCAACTTACGCACGTCCCCGGACGGGGCGATGTCCGGCCGCATCGGCGGGAAGACGTTTGGCAAGGACTTTGTGGGCGAGGTTGCGGGCATGCCCTGGCTGGTGGCGGCAGCGGTGGTCTGCTGTGTGGTCTGGCAGTTGGATATGGATAGTTCACGCAATAGCTGATAGAAGAGCGCCGGGGGCTGTACGTAGCCCCCGGCGCCTTTTCTTGCTTACTCGTTTGGCAGTTGGAAGACCCAGGGGCCTTGCACCGCCACGGCGACCTGCTTCGCCCGAATGGCTACGGGCTTGGCGCCCTCTGGGAAGGTTAAGGCGAAAGAGGCCTCCTGGAACTCGCTGTGCTCAGGCCCGCCCCGGGTCGAACTTGTTGAACTCCCCTGTTTTAGGGGAATCGCGTTGCCATCCCCATCGAGGGCCTCAAACTGGTTGAACCCGATGAGCTCGTGCGGCCAGTGGAAGCTGACTCCGAGCTGGTTGCCTTCGATCTCCCACTCGAACAGGGTGACCGGAACGCCCTGAATCTCTTTGACGGCGCCCGGTTCCAGCGGCCAGACGATGTCGACCGGGGCGCCCTTGACGCTGGCGGGCAGGAGAAGCCGGGCCGGCAACTTGGTCTTGGGGAAGAGCGCGTAGCGGTAGCCGCCCTGGCCGTGGTCTCCGGTGCTATAGATGACCTCGTTGCCCGCCTCCAGTGCCATGGAGTATTCGTGGTTGGACCATTCATAGCTGCCCCAGAACACAGGCTTGGTCTCCTTATACCTGATTACGGTGTGGACGGGTGTCTGGAGGACAGCGTCGATCTCGTAGGTGATTTCGTCGATGGTGCGGGACTGGCCGACCGGGTATTCCCGGGTCAGTTTGTCCGAGGCACTCCGGGAGACGGGGAAGCTGAGTTCCAGCTTCTCACCCTTCGCGTCGGCGACCAGCTCGATGTTGCCACCCTCAGCCTCGACGGCGTTGGTAGTAATCGTGCCAAAGAGCCCGACCGGCGTTTGCATGGGCATGTCACGGCTGAAAAAGATGCCCTCGACGCCCGGGACCGATTTGACCCGCACTTCCGGTTCATCGCTGACGGGGAAGGCCAGGGAGCCTAGCAGGCTGCCGCGGTCTACGGCGATGGGCCTACCGTCGTAAGGGCCGGCCGGCTTTTCGGGCAGGCCAGTAATTTGATAGAGGATGGTGGTGATCGCCTGGTCGGGTACGACGGCCAGCACCCGGACGGTGATCTCGCCCGAGGTGGCCTCGGCCACGGTGCCCTGGATCAGTCCGGCGTCGTAGGCCCACTTGAGGCCCGCATCTTTCATGATCATCTCCTGGATGACCGGGCCGATGAGGGGCCAGGCGGCAGCCGTGCCGGCCCAGGCCGGGAAGGTGAAAGTCGCCCCGGTCAGGAGGATGACGGCTGCGGCGGCGCTGATGGCCCAGCGGACCCAGGGGCGCCGGGGGCGGGCGGGGACCGGGGCATCGGCTGCGCCGGGCTCGGGCGCCTCGCCCGGCGCCCCGTCGCCCACCTGGCCCGTCACATATGCTTCCAGGTCCAGGGTCGGCTGGCCGGCCCCGGCCCACCGCTTCAACCCCTGCCCCAGGCGATGCTCAAAGTCATCACGTTTCTCCATTACAGTGCGTCCCTCCGTTCGGCGGCATCCATCTGCCGGAGCAGGTCCAGCGCCTTGCCAAGGCGGGACTTGACCGTGCCCAGGGGAATCCCCAGGGCCTCGGCAATCTCCGGCTGCGACATATCCAGCATGTAGCGAAGCACCACCACCGGGCGCAAGTGGTCGCTCAACCGGGCAACGTCCTCCCAAATCGCCGTCGCTTCGGCGTCGGGCCCGGGCATGGTGTCGGGCAGGTAGCCCGCCAGGTCATCGACGGGAATCACCCGGCGGCGCCCCTCCAGCATGCGGCTGCATTTGCGAATCAGAATCTGTCGAATCCAGGCACCAAAGGCATGCGGCCCGCCCCGCAGTTGGGCGTAACTCGTATAACCGCTCATGGCCGCCTCCTGCAGCGCATCTTCCACGTCGGCCCGGTTGCCGAGCATGGCGTAGGCAATGCGCTCCAGGTAGCCCTGGTGGGCCCGAAGTTGCTCAAAGTATGTCACTGGTTAAGATCCTTTCCGAGGCCTCTCTGCTTACAAAGAGCGGGCAGACGTTCCAACCGTTCGCGCATCCGCAAAAAAAGGAGACGCCGGGGGCATGGGTAGCCCGCCGGCGCCTACAGTCGGTCCTGAAAAGCGGTTTCGCAGCCAGACGCCCAGTTCATCGCTCTTGATGAGGAACTGTGTGTCAGGGTCCAGGTGGCGGGGGCTGAGTTCGTAAGTCGAGAAACTCCACATGCCTACGTTTACCTTCGTACCGTCAGTGAAGGTAATGCTGATGACGGCCTGCGGCGTGGGGCCCTCGCCGGCCCGGTTGGACCGGTCGAATTTGGCCTCGCGGTACAGCGCCAGGAGTTCGCGGCGGTCCGCCTCATTCAGCTGCATGGGCCGGCTGGCGGCACCGAACTCGATCTGGCTGACGTTCGCATCGGCCAGTTCCGCTCGGAGGCGGTTCCAGACCCGCCGGTCTTTCATGTTGTCGCCATTCCAATAGAGCAGGCCCGCCACGACGGCCGCGACGCCAAGGGCGGCGAGCAGATAAGTCCATCGCTTCATGAACGCGAGATGCCTCCTATTTGGCACCGGACAGGGAGACCGGGCTGTCAGCATGGAGAATGTTGACCTCAGGACTGCCGGCCACGTGGGCGGTAATGTCCGCCCATGCTTCCTTCAATAGGGCGTAGTCCGCCGCCGTGATCAGCGGGTCCTTGCCGGCCTCGTACTCCTTGATCGCCTTCTCCACCACCACGGTGCGGAAACGCTTCTGCCCATTTACCGTATACCGGTGCATAAAGGTCGGAACGAAGGAGACCTGTTCGATGGTCGTTTCGCCATTCTCCTTCTTGACATCGATCGCCATCATATAGCTTTCCTGGCGGTGGAGCCCTTCCTGTGCACTGACGAAGTTGCCCATGCAAAAGGCGACGGCCCGCTTGCGGTCGCGGCCGAACTCATCCTTGACCTGGCGGACTTCCATGCGCTGAAGCACATGTACATGGTCGCCCAGAATCATGTCGGCGCCGGCTTCCAGCGCCAGCGTAACAAACTTCTCCTGCTCTTCGTTGGGCTCACGGGCGTACTCGTCGCCAAAGTGGTAGGCCACGGCCACCAGGTCCACCCCCGGCTGCTGGCGGGCGCGGCGGACATCGCTGCGAATCAGGTCGGGGTCGAGCATATTGACCATGAAGGGCTGGGGCAGGGGAATGCCGTTGGTCGCGTATGTATAGGAGAGCAGCGCCATTTTCAGCCCGGGCGCCACGTCCAGAACCAGGGTTTTCTCCCGCTCCTCAGCGGTGCGGGCGGTGCCGGTGTGGGGCATGCCGTAGGCATCGATGGCATTGGCGGTTTCAATCAGGCCAGGTCCGTCGTAATCGAGCGCGTGGTTATTGGCGTTGGTTACCGCATCAAACCCCACAGCCTTGAGGTCGCGCACAAAGACGGACGGGCTGTTGAAACTGGGATAGCCGGAGAAGGGGTAATCTTTCACAAACGTGGTTTCGAGGTCACCGATTATGAAGTCGGCCCCTTCAAGCCAGGGGCGGACGTGGGCAAAGAGCGGCGTAAAGTCCCACTGTTTCTCACCCGTTTGGGCAGCCTCGACGATGGGTACGTGCGGATTGAGGTCACCCACGGCCAGGATGCGCGCTTTGACGGGTGCGGGCGGGACCGGGGGCGTTGCAACGGGCGTCTGCACCGGCGCCGTTGCCGGGGCCGCTGCGGGGTCGCTATTGGGAACGGTGGTGGGTTTGGCGCAGCCATCTGCCATGATGAGGGCCGACAAAGCAAGGCAGACTAGCCACGTTGCCGGCCTATTTCTGACCAACGATTCACAACCTCCCTACTCGTCATTACCCTAGGGTAGTTAGCGGATGAGGGAGAAAAGTCCTGCCCTCTTAGTGACTCTGTTCCAGACCATGTCCCGGTGAAACTTTCGGTGCAGAAGCGACGTCTGAGTGGCAGAAGGAGTGACGCAGGCATGCGAAAACTGCTCGCGCTGCTGCTGATTGCGACGTTTGCTCTGGCTGCCGGGTGCAGCAAGAAAGCACCTGCTCCGCCCCTCGTACCCCCTGCGGAAACGACTGCGCCTGTGGACCCGCCTCCTGCAGACCCGAGCCCTGCAGGACCTCGGGCAGCCGACTATCTGCCGAAGCCGGGCTCGCCGTACTTCTACCACCTGAACGACGGCACCACATCGACCGAGTACTTCTTCAGCGATGGCGAGCGGCTGATCGGCTCTTACAACGGCAAGGCTTACTTGACCTGGTTTTCAACAGAGGATGGTGTGTGGCGGCCTGACCCGCAGGGGTCGGCATTGCTGCGCTACCTGCCGCCGGTGCTTCAGCATGCGCTGGCCTGGAAGCAGAAGAGCGGCAACGACGAGGTCTTCTTTTTGCTGGAGGACAAGGGATTATGCCGGACAGACCGGGACTATTACCGCCCGGTTCCCTGCTGGGAACTCAGCGTGCTGAACCGGCAGGAAGTAACGGTGCTGCACTTCTCCCCAGAGATCGGCGTGATCTATGCTCAAT
The DNA here is from genome assembly GCA_029239785.1 of Symbiobacteriaceae bacterium. Lineage (GTDB taxonomy): Bacteria > Bacillota > Sulfobacillia > Symbiobacteriales > Symbiobacteriaceae > JARBUG01. The sequence goes on from JARBUG010000062.1 coordinate 11,166, forward strand.
CGGTCAACTATAAGGTGCCGTCGGATTCGTACATCAAACGGATCGGATTGGTGGGCGAACCAGTAGCTGCCCCGCCCGTGCGTGAGCAAATGCTGAAGGACGGCGCCACCCTTCCCTCCGGGCCGCTGCCGGCTGTTACGTCGATCAGCCCCGTCGATTTTCATGCTGCGGTCAAGGCGATGCGGGCCAAGTCGGGCGCCCTTCTGGAGATCGACCTGAACGGCGACGGAAAGATGGAAGTGGTTGAAGGGCCGGTCGGCTCGTGGCATACGGCGCCACTGCGCCTCTACGGCAGCGACGGGCTGGTGGTTGAGCACACCTTCGCTGATCTTCAGCAGGCGCAGTCTGACTTGCAGCACCGCGTGGATGTGGTGCAACTGAAGGGTGTGGATCGTCCCGTCCTCATGTACCAGCTTGGGGCTGCCGACCGGTGGCACCAGACTGACTTCAAAGTAATGGAGGGCGACCAGTTCCAGTCTGTGTGGGGCTGGCACCCGAAGACGAACCTGCTCTGGATGGCGTCGGTGCGGGTGTCCGAGGACGGCATTGTGGTCGCTGAGGGTGACCCGGCTTCCATGGGTGGGTACCGCCTGACCCGGCGTTACCATGTGGAGAAGACCACCGACAGTGGCTGGAACTACGTGGCCAAGCTCGACAGCGAGGAGATCAAGGCGGGCGCCTATCCGACGGCGGAGGCCGACCTGCTGACGGCGGCCCTGGTCGCTCACTGGTTCGGCCTGGAAAGTGACCTGGCCCGCTACGTGCCCGACGCCGCCGTGCGGGGCGCCCTGGCAGCGGGCAAAATCGGGAAGCCCAACTATACGTATCGGGCGGCACGGGTCGGAAAGCTGACCGAAAAGCGGTACGGCAACAATCCGCCTGTGCCCGATTTGGAAGCGGTCCCGGTGGCGCAAGGTCAGCCCGTGGACTTCCTGGTGGAGATCGGCCAGTACGAAGGGTATGTGGCCCATGTCGGCAAGGTCGTTTTCGGCAAGGAGGCCGAGGGGCGGCTGGTAATTCGCAAGTTCGAACTGACGAAGCAGGAGTTCATCTATTAAAGAAAGCGCCCGCCGGTTTAGTGCCGGCGGGCGCTTGGTCGTTTGCTAGTTGTTGCGGAGATAGCCCAGGACCTGTTTGAGGTTGGGCCGGGCGCCGTACGAGAGCAGGGCAGCCCGGTAAATCCGCCCGCCGCCCCACAGGAAGAGGACGGTGGTCGCGGCCATCAGCCCGATGGAGACGAGAATCTGCCAAAGCGGGACGGGCCCCATGAGCACCCGCGCGACCATGACGGTCTGCGAGAAGATGGGGATCATCGACGTGATCTCGGCGAGCTTGCCGGTTGGGTTCATGATGACGGCCATGACCATGAGGTAAGGTACGACCTGCACCATCTGTACGGGCATTGCCACGGCTGTCTGGTCTTCCATACGGCTGACCGTTGAAGCAGCTGCCGCATTCAGGGCTGCGGCCAGTACGTACCCCAGCACCAGAAAGGCAAAGGCAGTAAGCGCACCCGTCAGGGTTACGCCACCCAAGGGCTGGTCGCTGATTTGGGCGTTGATCAGGTTGCCTCCGACCCAGGATGCCATGATGACAACGAACTGTATCAATCCCAGGGCACCGAGGCCAATCACCTTGCCGGCCAGCATTTCGGCGGGGCCGACCGAGGCGGCCATTACTTCCACGACCCGGCTGACCTTCTCTTCCAGCACGCCCATGAAGATGAACTGACCGTTCAGCATGACTACCATGTAGACAACCATGACGACGCCGAGGGCGGTCATCATCGAGCCCATGAAGTCCTCAGAAGTACGGCCTTCGCCCGTTTCGGTGATCTGCAGCACCTCGGTTGTGAGCGGCTGCATGATCTCCTGGGAAACTGCGGGGTCGATGCCCCGGGCCTGGAGGCGGGCGGCCCGTACGATCGCTTCCAACGGCCCCATGACCATGCTGCCCGAGTTGAGGATGGCAGGCGTAGTGCTCAGGTACCGCGCCTTCATGCCAGCAGGGAAGGTGCCCTCCACAATCAGGAGCCCCTTCTCGCCTTCGAGCTTGATTCGGTCGATCAGGGCGGCTTCATCCATAGAGGAGACCTCGAGGTTGACTTCGCGGGCGCCAGGCTGCGCCTTCATGGCTTCCACGGCAGCCTGAAGAGGCTGCGCGATCGAACTGGTCTTATCCAGCAGAATGATGTTTAGCGGTGTCGATTTCTCCCCGCCCTCCATGAGGGTAGGTAAAAGGGTAACGCCAAGCAACACAATTGCCATGAACACCGTCGTGATCAGATAACCACCGGATTTGCCGCGGCCCACAAATTCGCGGCGGGCCACCAGCCACATATTACGCATGGTTGGCACCTACCTTTTCGAGGTAAATCTCCCGCAGCGAGGGCTCACCCAGGGAATATTCGGTGACCACACCGGCCTCGGACGCTGCCCGCAGAATCAGGTTGGCATTCATGTCGCCGGGCAGGGTAATCTCACGGGCGCCGGCGGTACCTTCGCGCACGGTAATGCCGACAAACTGGGAGAGGAAGCCGTAGTCGTCGTTTTCCATGCGCAGGTGGATTGCCTGGCGACGGGCCGCCTTCTTGATGTCGCGCAGCACGCCCTGCAGAACAACGTGCGACCGGTGAATCAGGACCACGTTTTCGCAGAGTGCCTCGACCTGGTCGAGGTTGTGCGCCGAGAAGAGCAGGGTGGTGCCCTCGGCTGCGACGGTACGGAAAGCCTTTTCCATGACCATGGTGTTGACCGGGTCAAGCCCCGTGAAGGGCTCGTCCAAAATGGCCAGCTTCGGGCCGGAGGTGACCGCAGCAGCAAACTGAACCTTTTGTTGGTTGCCCTTGGAGAGCTGCTCGACCCGGCGCTTGGCGTACTCTTCGATCTCCAGCTCCTTGATCCAGCGGTCGGCACGGACTGCCGCTTCCTTGCGGGTCATGCCTTTCAGTTCAGTCAGGTAGATCAACTGCTCGCGTACCTCTAACTTCGGGTAGAGCCCACGCTCCTCAGGCAAGTAGCCGAAGCCCTTGCGGGTCTCATCCGAAATGGGTGTGCCGTTCCACGAAATGGTGCCCTGGTCCGGGTGGAAGATGCGCATGATCATGCGCATGGTGGTGGTTTTGCCGGCGCCGTTGGAGCCGAGCAGGCCGCAGACCCGCCCGGTGGGCACCGCGAAACTCACGTTGTCCACCGCCTGTACGTTGCCAAAACGCTTACTGATAGAATCAACTTGAAGTGCCATAATTTCACCCCTTACGGTTAAGAGATTAACCGGGCGAGCGGGGCGATGTCAAATACTTTTTACATCGGCCGCGAAATTGTAAGAGATTTGCAACATATTCAGGAAGCGTAGTCGGAATTCGTTCCGTCCACTTCCGCTCGATGCCGACCTTGTCGCCATACGCGAGCATGGGTTCCCAGGTCGTGCGGTCGGCGAACACGAGTATTCCGCCTCCCGAAGGGGATTTTTGGCTTGTGGCGAATCTGTCAGTTCTGTAAAGAGAGAGATTGTGAGGGATGTGGGATGAACCAGGGCTTGAAGCGATTGGCTGTGGTGACGACAATCGTGATGTTCTTTGTGTTGCTTGCGGGGGCGTTGGTGACAAATACCGGGTCGGCGGACGGGTGCGGGGCGCACTGGCCACTCTGCCACGGGACGTTTATGCCCGACTGGGACTACGAGGCCATTATTGAAGCCAGCCACCGTGGGATTTCAACCTTGGCTGGATTGATGTCGCTGGTGCTGGCGGCCTGGACGTGGCGGGCCGGGCGCAGCCGGCCCCTGGTGCGGTGGCTGGGCGTGGGGACGCTGTTTATGGTCTGCCTGCAGGGCGCCCTGGGCGCCATGGCCGTGATTTGGCCGCAGCCTAAGGCGGTGCTGGCACTGCACTTTGGCATTTCGCTGCTCTGTTTTTCGGGCACGGTGCTGCTGACCACGCTGCTGTATGCACAGGAGGGGCGTGCGCTGGCTGAGCCCTCCCCCACCTTCCGGCGCTGGGTCTGGACCGTCAGCCTGTATGCCTATGGCGTGGTCTACCTGGGCGCCTATGTACGGCACGTAAAGGCAAGTGCGGCTTGCCTGGGCTGGCCGCTGTGCAACGGCGAAGTAGTGCCGCCCCTGTACGGCCTGACGGGTGTGAACTTCATTCACCGGGTGGCGGCTGGCCTGCTGGCCATGATGGTACTGCGCCTTGCCTTTATGGCCATGCAGGAAGAACGGAAAGACCTGCGGCGGGCCGCATGGCTGGCAGGCGGCCTGGTGCTGGCCCAGGTGGCCGGCGGTGCACTGTTCGGCATGGGCTACATTAATGTGGCCACCCAGCAGCTGCACACCGCCCTGATTACCCTGCTGTGGGGTTCGCTGACCTACCTGTGCCTGCGGGTGCTGCCTGCGGGTACGGCAGCAACGCCCCCAGCGCTTGCCGGTAAGCGGACAGGTCTCGCTCACTGAACAGGACAAAGCGAATCTCCCTGAACGACGGGTATTCCTGAGCAAAGTCGCGGGCGGCTCCCAGAGCAATGGGGGCCGCTTTTTCAATGGGATAGCCGTAGGCGCCCGTGCTGATGGAAGGAAATGCGATGGTCGCGGCCCCGTACTCCGCCGCGAGGGTGAGGCTGTTCCAATAGGCGGCGCGAAGCAGTTCAGATTCGCCTGAGCGCCCGCCCTGCCAAACCGGGCCGACGGTATGCACCACGTACCGGGCCGGCAGGCGGCCGGCTGTGGTGATGACCGCCTCGCCCGTGGGGCAGCAGCCAAGGCGATGGCGAATGGCCAGGCACTCTTCAAGAATGGCAGGGCCGCCGGCCCGGTGAATGGCGCCGTCCACCCCGCCGCCGCCCAGCAGGCTGGAGTTGGCGGCGTTTACGATGACGTCGGCCATCTCCTGAACGATGTTGCCCAGGGCGAGCGTAAGATAGGTCGTGCCAACCAGCATGAGACGGCCTCCCTTGCATGCGAACGTGTGTTCCTATTATAACCAGTGCATCGCGCCGTTGACAAGACCGAACGAGATTTGTTAAGATTCCTTCCAAAGGTGATGACGGGGAGGAGTAGCGCCCAGGACCTACCCTCAGCGAGCCGGGTCTGGTGAAAGCCGGCGGTGGAAATTGGCGTGAAGATGGCCCCCGAACCGCAGGTCGATGCCCCCCCTTTTACGGAGCGGGCGGTAGGCCGGGCCGACTGGCCCCCGTTACCGGGCCGGGGTATAACGGCGTCTGCCGGCGGCAGCGTCCCGTACCTTCAAGCCCCCCGCCGTGAGGCGCGGGGAAACCAGGGTGGTACCACGGGTGCAATGAAGCAACCCCGTCCCTGCGCGAGGAGTCGCGCCGGGACGGGGTTTTTGCGTGCAAAGGAGGTGGGCCGGCATGCGAATGTGCAGCGAGAACGACGACGATCCCATGATGCGACGGCAAACATCAGGTAAATCAGGAGGGAACCGACATGTCCGAACGCTTTTATGTGACGACGGCGATCTTTTACGCCAACGACCGGCTCCACATCGGCCACTGCTATGAATCGATCATCGCGGATGCGCTGGCCCGCTACCACCGGGCTCGGGGTGAGGATGTCTGCTTGCTGACGGGCACCGACGAACACGGCATCAAGGTGGAACGCCGGGCAGCGGCCCTGGGCCGCGACCCACAGGGCTGGGTGGACGAGATTGCGGCGGCCAACCAGGCCCTTTTCGGCGCCCTGCGCATCAGCTATGACGATTTCATCCGCACCACGCAAGAGCGGCATAGGCAGGCGGTGCAGCGGCTCTTCACGCAGTTGTACGCGCAGGGCGATATCTATCTGGATGAATATGAGGGCTGGTACTGCCCCTTTGAGGAGAGTTTCTGGACGGAGACAAAGGCGCTGCCGGGGCACCTGTGCCCCGAGTGCGGTCGCCCCCTGGAGCGTACCCGGGAGACGGCCTACCGCTTCCGGCTGAGCAAGTATCAGGCGCAAATTGAGGCACTGCTGGAACAGAAGGATTTCCTGGTGCCCGCCACCAGGCGGAACGAAGCGCTGGCCTTTGTGCGCCAGGGTCTGGAGGATATCGCGGTGTCGCGCGCCGGCCAGCAGTGGGGCATCCCGGTGCCGTTCAATCCGGGTCATACGGTCTACGTCTGGATCGATGCACTGACCAACTATATCAACGCGCTGGAAGGGGATCGGTTCGGCCGGTTCTGGCCGGCTGACCTGCACATTGTCGGGAAGGATATCGCCCGTTTCCACGTGGTGATTTGGCCGGCGCTGCTGCTGGCCCTGGGCCTCCCACTCCCGAAGCAGGTGTACGCCCACGGCTGGATCAACCTGAATGGTGAGCGCATTTCAAAGTCACGCGGCAACGTGATCGACCCCGATAGCCTGCTGGAGAAGTACGGCGTGGACGGCGTGCGCTACTACCTGCTGCGCGAAGTGGGCTTCGGGCTTGACTGCAATTACTCGGAAGATGCGCTGGTCCGGCGAATCAATACGGATCTGGCCAACGACCTGGGCAACCTCCTCTCCCGGACGACGCAGTTGCTCAACAAGTTTTCCGGGGGCCAGGTGCCTGATCCCGGTTCTTCGTCGGACGGGGTGCTGGCGGCCGCGGCGGCAGAAGCGCTGTGCGGCGCGGAGGCGGCGTTAACGCAATTGCGGACCGGCGAGGCGCTGGCGGAGATTTGGCGGCTGGTGGAGCGGGCGAACAAGTATGTGGAGGAGCAGGCGCCCTGGGCGCTGGCCCGGGCAGCGGGCCAGGAAGGCCGGCTTGGGGCCGTGCTGTATGATCTGGCGGAGGCGCTGCGGGTGACTGCCGCCCTGCTGGTGCCCTTCCTGGTGGAGACCCCGGGGCGCATTTATGGGCAGCTCGGGCTGGTCGGTGCGCCAGAGCGCTGGGCCGAGGCAGAGTGGGGCGGCCTGCAGCCAGGGGCCACGATTGCGCGTGGCGCTCCCCTCTTCCCCAGAGTTGAGCAGGCGATAAAGTAGAGCGTAGCGTATGCTTCGCAACCAGATAGACAGATGGGGGGCGTCCTGTTGGATCGGGAGCCGCTGCTGGCAGATATTACGGCGTTTCATGACCGAATGTGGGAGTTGTACGTGAGTGCGATGGCGACCTGTGAAACCGCAGCGATGGAGACGGCGGTGGCGTTAAAAAAGGTGATGGAGAAAGAAGGCAAGGTGCTGACCCGGTTCTTCTGCATTGAGTGCTACCGGTTGATTGACGGCCGCTGGCGGCTCTTCCGGGAGACCGTGGAGCACGCCGGGGCATGAAGGGAGGGCGCCTGCCGACGGTGGCAGGCGCCCTCTTCGCGCTGTCGTGGCTGGGCGAAACGTCACGCACCGGGCCCGATGGGCGGCGCCGCCGTCCTGGGCTGCCGCAGCGCCGCCAGCGCTGCCCCGGCCCCGGCCATAGCGACCAACCCGGCCACGGTGAACGGGGGCAGCAGGCCCTCCAGGGCCCGGGTCGCCAGCGGTCCCACGATGGCGCCGGCCGAGAATGCGGCGGTCAGCAGGCCGAAAGCGAAGCCGCGCCGTCCTTGCCCGGCGGCGTCGCCGCTCAGGGCGGTGACCGACGGGAAGGCCAGTCCGAAGCCCAGGCCGTAGACAGCGAGGCCGGCGGCAATCTGGGGAGCGCCAGTCGCAGCAGAGAGCCAGAACAGGCCCAGCGAGGTAAGACCCAGGCCGGCCAGCAGGGGCGGAACCCGGCCCCACCGGTCGGCCGAGCGACTGAGCGGCGGGACAAAGGCAACCAGAGCGCCCACAGCAAACGCACTGAGGAGCCCCCCCACCTGGGCTGAGCTCATGCCCAGTTCGGTGCCCCGGAGCGGCATCGCGTAGAACAGAACGTTCTGCCCGAACATGATGGCGAAGGCGACGGTGGCACCGACCGCGGCCAGCGTTGGGTTGAGCCGGGAATCGGCGTTGGAGGCCAGAGGGCCGGCGCTCGGGCGACCGGAAGCCCGGCCCGGGCCACTGTCACCGCCCACAGCCACGGCGCCGGCCGCAGCCACCCCGCCCGCTGCCCGCTCTCCCCCGAAGGCCAGCGCCACCACGCCTACCGCCGCCAGGCAGGCGCCCAGCATCATCACGGCGGGCGCCACCCCCCAGCCCCGGGCCAGGCGCCCCGTCACCGGTGGCGCCACCATCGAGGCGAACGCGATAATCAGCCCGACGCGGGCCATCGCCTCGCCCCGCCGCTGCCCGGGAGCAGCATCGGTCACACCGGCCAGGGCCGCCGGGGCCACGGCAGCCGCCGCCAGCCCGTGCAAAAACCGCACCCCGATCAACTGCATGGGGCTGGACGCGAAAAGGTGGAGCATGGCCGTGCCCGCCATGCCCACCAACCCGGCTCCCGCCACCCGGTGCCGCGCCACCCGGTCGGCCAGCAACCCGAATACCAGGTTCCCGACCAGGTTCGCCAGACTGTAGGCGCTGGCTGCCAGGGCCGTCGCTGCCGGGTCCCCCAACCCCGCAGCAATCAGCACCAGCACCGGCGACCAGGCCAGCTGCTCATAGAAACTGGACCATACGAGCAGAAACGAAAGCCACCTTTGCCGCATATGCTTCCCCCGTTTAGTCGGACACCCCGGGCGTGCGGGCTGTACGTGCAGGCCGCATCACCGTCGGAATCAAGAGCAGGAACGCAACCAGGGCCAACACGTTCATCACCGAGCCACTCACAAAGGGCAGCGAGCCACGCATGGCGTACAGGGCGCCGCCCACCACCGGCCCCAGAATCCGGCCCAGCGAATCCATCGAATCGAGCAGGCCGATGGCCAGGCCGTGTCCCACCTTGGCCCGCTGCGAAATCAGCGAAGCGTTGGCGGGCCGGATCAGGCCATGTCCGGCGCCGAACAGGCTGATTGCCACCGTGGCCATCACAGGCGACGGAGCGATGGCGATGCCCGCCATGCCCAGGGCACTGACGAACAGGCCGGCGGGAATCATCCGCTCCTCGCCGATGGCCTTCTTCAGCACGCCTACCAGCCCGCCCTGCACCACAGCAGCCACAAAGCCCATCACGGCGTAGACGTACCCGACCGATCTTTCATTTAGACCGAGTCGGTCGCTCGCGAGGAACGGGAAAGATGTTTCAAGTCCCGCAAGCGAGAACGTGACCACAAAGGCCATCAGGTAGAGGCCCACGGTTTCCCGATTAAATGCCGACCAGCGAGAGCCGGCGCGGTGCGGCGCTGCATCCGCCGAAGCCCGGTCCCGCACCTTGTGCGACTCTGGCAGAATGGCCAGCACCAGCAGGAACGTGAACGCCGCCAGCCCCGCCGAAATGAAGAACGGCAGCGTGATCTGCACCGCGCCCAGCGTGCCGCCAATGAACGGCCCGAAGATGACGCCCAGACCGAAGGCGGCGCCCAGGATGCCCATGCCCTTGGCGCGCTCCGATTCCGTGGTTGAGTCGGCAATCACGGCCATAGCCGTGGGCAGCGTGGCCGATGACAGAATGCCCGCCAGCGTCCGGGCCACGAAAAGCCCGGGCAGCGACGTGGCAAAGCCCATCAGCGTCATCGACAGGGCGTAGCCGGCCAGGCCGACCAGCATGATCGGCTTGCGGCCCACCCGGTCGGAGAGGCGACCCCAAATGGGACTGAAGATGAACTGTGCCAACGAGTAACAGGCCATCAGCCAGCCCATGGTGGCGGCGGTGCCGCCGAAGGTGCGGGCATAGTATGGCTCAACGGGAAAGAGGATGGAGAAACCCATCATGACGATGAAGAGAACGGCGAAGAGAATGCCCAGAATCCGACGTTGCACAGCGCTCGCGCTCCTTTGCTCTCGCTCAGGCCAGCCGCAGGCTGACCGTCAAAATGACCCCGACAACGCCCACGGCCATGCCGCCTAATCCGACGACGAAGTTGCGCACCGCCACATGAACGGCAGCCTTGTCGTCTGCCGCCCGCCGCACCTTGCGGGCCAGCGCAGGCAGCATAAAGAGAGAAGCCAGCACCAGCATGCCACCGCCCTGCTCCATGACCTGGAACCAGAGGGGCCGGTATGCACCGGCGGAACCCGCAGCAAAGACCATTGAGACCCCCGCCAGCAGCACCAGCAGGCTGGCCGGGGCCGATACCCAGGTCGTCAGCTGGCTGACCATGCGCAGGCCCCACGCCCGGGAACCGCTGTCGGGCGCCACCAGCGCCGCCTTGCTCCACCAGGCCGCTGCCACCAACGTTCCCAGCCACAGCGCCAACGCCGTCAGATGGACAAAGTATAGCACCTCATGCATTCTTCGCTCACACTCCGTTAGTCAGGTTTGACTATTTATTCTCTGACCAGAGTATAGCGAGGGTAGCGTAACATAGTCATGCCTGATTATAATAAAGTTGACTAAACGACCTGCGTGAGATACTGAAGGTGATGCGGCATGGACGAGCGCTCATTATTGCTGCTGGGGCTGCTGAAGGCCCAGAGCCAGCACGGCTATCAGCTGAACGAGTTCATCGAAAAGAACCTGAGCCGTGTGACCGACATGAAGAAAGCGACCGCCTATGCGGTGTTGGACCGCCTCAAGGCGGGAGGGCTGATTTCTGAAACCATGGAGCAAGAGGGGAACCGCCCGCCCCGCAAGGTGTTCGCCATTACGGGCGAAGGCGAGGCCGAGTTCGAGCGGCTGCTGGTCGAAACGCTGGCCGCGGCCGACCGGTTGGTGCTGGCAGGCGACATTGGACTGATGTTCCTGGATCACCTGCCCCGGGAGCAGGCCCGGGCCTGCCTGGCGCAGCGGCTGGCCGCCCTGGAAGAGCGCCTGGCGGCACATGAGCAAACCCCGCAGCACGGCCACGGCATCGGCGTCGACCTGGCGGTGGAACACGTCCAGGTGTTGTTGCGCGCCGACCGCGACTGGCTGCGGGGCGTGGTAGAGCGGCTCCGGTAACCCTATCCCCGTGCCGTCTCCCCGATCTGCGATGTGCAGTGCGGGCACCGCACCGCCTTGACTGAAATGGTCGTGGTGCAGTATGGGCACTCCCGGGTGGACGGGGCGCCCGGGTCCTTCCTCCGCTTCAGCCGTTCAATCGCCTGCAGCACCAGGAAAACCGTCCAGGCCACAATCAAAAAGTCGAGCACATTATTGAGGAACAGGCCGTAAGCGATCACCGGGGCGCTTGCTGCCCTGGCTTCTGCCAGCGTGGCAAACTCCTTGCCCGACAGGTTAATGAAGAGCTTTGAGAAATCGACCTTACCGACGATCAGGCCCAGGGGCGGCATGATCACGTCATTGACCAGCGAGGTCGTGATCTTGCCGAAGGCAGCACCCAGAATAACGCCGATGGCCAGGTCGATAACATTCCCCTTGATTGCAAACTTCTTGAACGAATCCCAAATGACCATTTCTGTAGCCCCCTCACAAAGGATTCATACATAATTGCACAGAAACAAAGCTGAACAACCTTCAGAATTTGTAGAGAAACCGATGAGCACACCAGTAACCAACCCGGTCAACGACTCGCTTCTGGCAGCCTGGCCCATACCCGGTCCCTGGAACCCGCGCCCGCAAAGCGGGGGCATCAATCATGATACGCGGCTGATCGAGACCCCCTCCGGAAACTACATCCTTCGCATTTACAGTGCGACACGGGATCTGGCGAAGATTCGGTACGAATTGGCGATTATGGCGGAACTACGCCGACAGCCCCTTTCCTTCGCCGTGGCGGCGCCGTTGCCCTCCCGATCGGGCGACCCAATCGTCCTGACGGAGACGGGGGCGGCGGCGATTCTCATGCCCGCCATTCCAGGGGTGGTCGGGAACCGGGACTGCATGGCGCAGGTTTACCCCTTTACGCCGACCTGGTGCCCGTCTCGCCGGACGAACAGGGCCGGCTGACCAGGCTGATCCGCACGGTCCAGGAGCAGATTCCGGCCATGTACGCCGCCCTCCCCCGCCAGATCATTCACGGCGACTTCGTGCCCTTCAACCTGCTGGTTCAAGATGACCGGGTGACGGCTGTGCTCGACTTCGAGGCGGCCATGCACGACCTGCGCGCCCTTGACCTGGCCATGGCGCTGGCCGCCTGGGGCTCCGGGCGTATGGGCACTGGGGCGCCCTGGCCGTGGACGCCTGGCTGGAGCGGCACAGCGCCGAGTTCTTATCGCGGGTAAAGAACCCTATCGATACACCTTCATCGTAATGCCGGCAGCGGCGAGCGCCGCTTCCACCACATCATCAGGGAATGAGGCCAGCCCGGCATCGGTCAAAATGCGCAGGTCGGTGGCGTGCAGCGGCAGTTCGTCCAGATGCGCCCACCGCACCTCCCCCACGCCGTCGCCCTGAAAACCGGGGGGAATGGCGTTGTTTGCCGCGCCCCGAAACGCCATCATCATCAGATGATAATCGCCGCCGCTCCACCGCCCACGCATCTCGTAGAGGCCGGTGAACTGGATGCCGGTCATGGCGAGGCCGGTCTCTTCCATGACCTCCCTGGCGACGGCATCCTCGGCGCTCTCGCCGGGCTCCACTCCGCCGCCGGGTAGCAGCCAGCTGCCGGCGAAGGGTCCCTTCTGCTGGGCCACAAAGAGCAGGCGGCCGTCAGCATCCGTCACGGCGCCCAGCACCCCAACGACGATTTTGCCCTGAAAGCGCGCCCCTTGAGATACCACGTCCGACATCTCCTTATACGATCTCGATACCCACAGCCTGCTTGTTCTGATCGACATCGATATTCAAAAAGAACGGCTGGTTGGCGGGGTCGAACTGCTCCACGGTCAGGGGGCCGACCGCCCGCTCCCGCTCCGGCAGATAGACGTACCAGGCGCCCCGCCCGTCCATGGAGCAGTCGTAGGTCACATCGACTTCGCCCACCCGAATGCGATAGTATCGCTCGCCTTCCTGCGTCACCTGCACATCAGGATGGTTCAGGAGCAGGACCGGCTCCATGCGCGGGGGCTGCGTAATCTCCAGCGTGACCTCATCGTCGGCGATGCGGGTGGGAAAAGGGATGACATTGCTCTTCTTCTTATCAGCCACGG
>JARBUG010000233.1 GCA_029239785.1 Symbiobacteriaceae bacterium
TTTGCGTGAGAAGGAGGCCGCCCTCGCGGGCCTGCACGGCGCCCTTCTGATTCCGATTCTCGTAGGCGAAGAGGTTTACGCCGTCATTGAGTGCTTCAGCCGCGAGGCGCGGCGCCCTGACCCTGACGTGATCGATATGGCAACGACGATCGGCCGGCAGATCGGCCAGTTCCTGCAGCGGCGGCGGGCCGAAGCGGACTTGCGGCAGTTGAACGCACGGCTGGAGGAGCGGGTGTTGGCCCGCACGGCCGAATTGCAGGCGGTCAACAAGGAACTGGAGGCCTTCGCTTATTCCGTATCGCATGACCTGCGGGCGCCCCTGCGGACCATCGACGGTTTCAGCCAGATGATCGCCGAGGACTATGGCGACCAGATCGGCCACGAAGGCAAGAACTACGTCAGCCGCATCCGGGCGGCGGCAAGGCATATGGGCGGACTGATTGACGACCTCCTGCGGCTCTCCCGGCTGATGCGGCAGGAACTGCACCCCCGGCGGGTCAGCCTGAGCGCCCTGGCCCGGTCCGTCATCGCTGACCTGGAACGGGAACGGCCCCGGGACCTGCCCGTGACCGTCACCGTGTCCGACGGGTTGAGTGCACACGGCGACGAGCGGCTGCTGCGGCTGGTGCTTCACAACCTGCTCTCCAACGCCTGGAAGTTCACGGGCCGCACGCCTGAGGCCGAAATCAGGGTGGGGATGGAGCGGCGGGATGGCACCCCCGTCTTCTTTGTCCGTGACAACGGCGTCGGATTTGATATGGCATATGCCGACAAGTTGTTTGACCCGTTCCAGCGCTTTCATTCTGCCCGGGAGTTCGAAGGCAGCGGTATCGGGCTGGCCACGGTGCAGCGGGTAATTCAGCGGCACGGCGGCCGGGTCTGGGCCGAGGGCAAGCCAGGCGAGGGAGCGGCCTTTTACTTCACACTTTGACGGCGGGAGGTGAGTCCCATACGTCCGACGTGGATTCTGCTGGTGGAGGATGACCCCGACCATGAAGCGCTGGCGCTGCGGGCCCTGCTGAAGACGAATATCGATGCCGACATAGAGGTGGCGCGTTCCGGGCCTGAGGCGCTGGACCGCCTCTTCCGACCGCCGCAGCCCCCACGCGAACCGGTGCCCCGGGTCATGCTGCTCGACCTGAAGCTGCCCCAAATGAGCGGGTTCGACGTGCTGCGCCGCCTGCGCTCCGACGAGCGGACCCGCATGGTGCCTGTGGTGGTGCTGACCTCCTCCGACGAAGATGCGGACATCGCACAAAGTTACGGCTATGGTGCGAACAGCTTCATTCAGAAGCCGGTGGATTATGATCGCTTCGTGGAGACGATCCGTGAGGCTGGGCGTTACTGGCTTTCACTCAACCGGGTGCCCGGTGGGAGGTAAACGCGTTGGGAATTCCGATTCGCATCCTATACGTGGAAGACTCGGACGATGATGCACAATTATTAACGCGGTACCTGCGGCGGGCGGGGTATGAAGCGGCGGTGGAGCGGGTCGAGTGCCCCGGGGAGCTGCTGGCTGCGCTGGACCGCGGCTCGTGGGATCTGGTGATGGCAGACTACATGGTTCCCGGATTCTCTGGCCCCGCTGCCCTGGAGTTGCTGAAAACGCGGCCAGATTCCCCCCCGGTGGTGATGATCTCCGGGGCGGTGGGCGATGAGATTATGGGCATGCAGGTGCTGCTCAGCGGCGCCCGGGATTACTTGGCGAAGACCTACCTGACCCGCCTTGTGCCGGCCATCGGGTTGGCGGCGGGCGTGATTCCGCCGGCGGAGCAGCCGGGCGCCCACCTGGCGCTCTGCAAGGTTTACATGGAATTGCCGGAGCCGAACCTGCCAAAGGCGGTCTACCACGGCGAGCAGGCAGTGACGGGCGCCGAGGCACTGGGGCAGGGGGAACTGTACGCCCACGCCACCCTGGCGCTGGCCACCTGCTTTCTGCAGATGGGCTGGGCCGGCGACGCCGTGCGGGTGCTGAACCGGTACCTGGGTTCCGGGGCCAGGCTGGAGGCGATCGAGGGGGATATCTACTTCCAGTTGGGGCAGGCTTTGCACCGGCTGGGCGATCTGTCGGCAGCGGGAAACTCGCTGGTCCATGCCCGTGACTGGTATGCCGCCCGGGGTATGGACCTCCTGGCCGGCGAGGCTGACGAGCAGATGGCGCTGATCGGGAGCACGGCGCAGGCGGGCGAGGCAGATTTGCCGCCTGAGACCGATGATGCGTTTGAAGGACACCTGGTGCGGGGGGAGTACTTCCTGCTGCGGAACAACCCGGTACTGGCCATGAAGGAAGGGTTCGCCGCCCTCTACCTTTCGGGAGATGAGCCGGTCCGCCTCTTTCAGAGTTTCTCGCTGCTGATGCGGGGCGCCCGGGTGCGGGGGCATCATAAGGAAGCGATGGGCTTTGCCGTCTCCGCACGGGTGGCGGCGCTGGATGCCCGCCGGTTCGAACTGGCCTTTCAGGCCACCCAGTTCTTTGGCGAGATGTACCTGTCCCTCGGCGCCGAGGCGGCGCAGATCTTCCACCAGTTGGAGCAGGACTACCGGGAGAACGGCATTGACGCCGACCAATTGCTCGGCCCACTGAAAGAGCTGGTGGCGGGCCGGACGTAGTGAAGAACGAGCCGTTTGTGCTAGAATAGACAAGACTTATGCGCAAGGGGGAAGCTCTTCAACATGACGCTCAGTTCGAGTTCCCGGGCCGCACGCACCTGGCAGGAAGAGGCCGGTCGGGTCGCCCGGGGCATCCGCCGCCGGGTGCTGGAGCACATCCTGCGCAACAACGGCGGCTACATGAGCCAGGCCTGCTCAAGCGCCGAAACGCTCGCGGCGCTCTACACCCGCATCATGAACCTCGGCCCCAGCCAGGCGCCCATGGTGCCGCTCCCCTTCCCGGGCGTGCCCGGGCCCGGCAACACGGGCTACTTTACCGGCGCTGCCTACAACGGTGCCAAGCGGTCCGACCTGGATCGGTTCTTTTTGTCGCCTGCCCATTACGCCCTGGTGCTTTATGCCGCGCTGATTGAAACGGGACGCATGGCCGAAGCGGGGCTGGCCCAGTTCAACCAGGATGGCGCCTCCGTGGAGATGATTGGCGCAGAACATAGCCCGGGCATGGAAGTGATGACCGGCTCTCTGGGCCAGGGGCTGAGCCAGGCCCTGGGCGTCGCACTGGCGCGCCAGCGCCGGGGCGACACCGGGCGCACCTGGGTCTACATGTCCGACGGCGAGTTCCACGAAGGCCAGACCTGGGAGGCCTTCGCGCTGATGCATCACTATCAGATGGACAAGGTCGGCATCTATGTCGATGTGAACGGCCAGTGCTGTGATGGGAAGATGGAGTCGGTCCTGGAGCTCGGCGACCTGAAGGCGCGGCTCGAAGCGTTCGGCGCCCGGGTCTTTGCGGTGGACGGCCACGACCTGGATGCCCTGGCGGCGCCTGCTGCGCTGGAGCCCGACGGCCGGCCCCTGGTGGTGCTGGCGCTCACCGACCCCGCCCGGGGCGTGGAGCCCCTGCGCAAGAACGCGCCCAAGCTCCACTACCTGCGCTTCAAGAATGAGGATGAGCGGCAGCTGTACGCCTCGATCTTGAGCGAATTGGGTTAGGAGGGGGGCTTTTCAAATGGAGCTTTTGCAGAAAGTACACGCCCGCAACATCGTCGAGTGGGCGAAAGATAAGCCGGAAGTGGTCGTTTACTCCGCCGACCTGACCTCGTCCTGCGAGGCGGACCTGTTCCGTGACAGGTACCCGGACCGCTTCTTCTCGATGGGGCTGACCGAGCAGAACATGCTCTCGATGGCCGGGGGCATGGCCCGTGAGGGGTATACGCCGTACATTCATACGTTTGCGGTCTTTATTTACCGGCGGGCGCTCGATCAGATCGCCATGTCGGTCGCCTATCCGAACCTGCCGGTCCGTATGATTGGCTTCCTGCCGGGCATATTGACTCCGGGCGGCGCATCGCATCAGGCGATCGAAGATGTGGCCGTGATGCGGTCGCTGCCCAACATGACGGTGCTGGAGACGGGCGACGCGACCGACGTGGAAACGATTCTGGACGCGGCACAGGCCGTGGACGGGCCGGTCTACATTCGGATGCTGCGGGGCGAAATTCCGCGGCTCTTTGACAAGGCGGAGCCGTTTGTGCTGAACCGGGCCCGGGTGCTGAGCCGTGGCACGGACATCGCCCTGATCACCAGCGGCATCTGTACCGAAGAGGCGATGCGGGTGACCCACCTGCTCAAGGAGAAGGGCGTTTCGATTCAGCACCTGCACGTGTCGACGCTGAAGCCCTTCACCGACCCGCAGGTGCTGGAAGCGGTGTCGGGTGTGCGTTATGGCGTGATTACGATGGAGAACCACACGGTGATCGGCGGCCTGGGCTCCGCCGTGGCCGAAGTGATGGCTGAAAACGGCGTTGGGCGCAAGTTGGTGCGCATGGGGCTGAAGGATACGTTCGCCCACGGCGCCAGCCGGCAGTACCTGATGCGGGAGCACGGGTTGGATGCGCTGGCGCTCGTGGGGGAAGTCGAAAAACTGTTGGGCCGTTCGTTTGGAATCGAGGAAGGCGACTTGTTGGCGGTGCGGCTGACGGCCGTGCATAGTGAAGCGAAAGCGGAGGCGCTCTGATGCTGCCAAATCCCAGTCTGCAAATAAGTGGTGAGCGATTCACCGTCGTCTATGCGATCCGGGCGGCCTCGGAAGGCGAGGCGCTGGCCCGGGCGAAGGATATGGCCCTGGAACAGACCGTGGAGTTTCCCGAGGAGTTGGTGCCCCCGGGAGACATTCTCCAGCACGTGGTCGGGCGGATTGAGTCGTGCCGACCGGCGGGGGAGGGACGCTTTGAGGCGGCGATCAGCTATGCCGTTGAAACGGTGGGCGGGGAGCTGCCGCAGCTCCTGAACGTGATTTTTGGTAACAGCTCGATCAAGGCGGGGCTCCGCGTGGAGCGGTTGGAACTGCCTGAGAGCCTGCTGGTTGACTTTCATGGGCCGCGGTTTGGGCGGGACGGGCTGCGGGAGCACCTGGGGGTGCATAACCGGCCCTTGCTCTGCACGGCTTTGAAGCCCATGGGCCTGACCGCCCGGGATATGGCCGACCTGGCGTATCAGTGTGCGCTGGGCGGCATCGATATCATCAAGGATGATCACGGGCTGGGGGATCAGCCGTTCGCGCCCTACTGGGAACGGATGCAGCGCTGCTCAGAGGCGGTGCTGCGGGCCAACGCCGAGACCGGGCGCCGGTCGATCTACATGCCGAATGTGACCGGCCCCGCCGAAAAGGTGGTGGAGTCGGCCCGGTTTGCCCGCCAGGTGGGCGCCGGGGGCATTCTGATCTGCCCGGGCATTACGGGGATCGATGTGATGCGGTATCTGGCGGATGACGAGGAGATTGGGCTGCCGATCATGAGTCATCCGGCGCTGCAGGGAAACTTTGTGACGAGCCCGGAGAGTGGCATCTCGCATTATGCACTGTTCGGGCAGATCGCCCGGCTGGCGGGGGCGGATGCGACGATCTACCCGAACTGGGGCGGCCGGTTCGCCTTCAGCAAGGCCGAGTGCGAGTCGATTGCGGCGGGCACCGAGGTGGAGATGGGCGGCCTGAAGCCGATTTTCCCGACCCCGGGCGGTGGGATGACGCTGGAGCGGATTCCCGAACTCTTTGAGGTCTATGGGAAGGATGTCATTTTCCTGGTGGGCGGCGGCCTGTTTAAGCAGGGGCCGAACCTGGTGGAGAACTGTCGGCACTTCTTGTCGATGATTAGCTAGGAGAGATGTAAAACCGCACCGCCGCGCCCGAAGGTGGAGAAACGTCCACTTTTAGGCACGACGGTGCGGTTTTTTCTGTTGTCGGACACCGTCGGGAACGGATTTCAGTATCTTTATGCATCCGAGTCATTGTTGGGCATGTTTTTGT